>JAFWZS010000040.1 GCA_017522205.1 Clostridia bacterium | reverse complement strand
GCGTCAGCATTATCGGTGGTTTTTGCCTTTTCTTGCACAATTATTTCGCATTTTAAAGTGCTTCGCAGTTTCGTAAGAACTGAAAATTTCTTGTATCAAAGCCAAAAATGCAGCAAGGCTGTCGCCTTGCGAGGCTTTCCCACAAGATACAGGGAATTTTGTTCGAGAAACAAATACTGCCTTATGGGGTGCCGGCGAAATCTGTCTTCCTTTTGGTTTTATAGATGTTATTACCGTTTCGTCAAGTTTATATTTGTACATCTGTTCTTGCCGTCCCATTAAGGAAAAGATGGATTCGTTGCAGACGAAGACGGAAGGGACATCAGTCTTTCTTCACACTTTGAGCTTTTTCGCCTTAATTATATATATAATAAATGAAAGGAAAATAACTGCCACACAGTAAAGAGGAACAAGATAACAGAGCATATCCTGCAGTTTGCCCCAGTCTTTAGGCCGAAGCTCCTCTTTGTAGGTTTTTACATAATACTTGCTGTCTTCTGCAGAAGAATAATATCTGTACACATTGCCGTTAAGATGCTTGAACGTGACTGTCTTGCCGGTTTCCGGGTTTAATACACTTGCATAGTAAAAGGCTGGCTTGGTGGTTTCGGGTATCTGCTGAACGGGACTCTGATTTGTGGTCTGTGAGGGTGATGTTGTGGGTGGTAATGTGGGCGGGAAGGTTGAAGCTGAAACACCGTCAATTTTCCATGCATCCTCGGGTTTTTCACATGGTGTTTCCATAAAGGCTACAAATTCGTTGATATTATCGAAAACAAGCTCCTTCGGGGTGGGTGACCAAATTTCTGCAAAGCCCCATATACCGCCACCAAGGAGAATCAGTACTGTTGCAACAGTAACTGAAATAATCTGAAGTCTGATAAGCTTTTTGTTCTTTGCCATCAGTAAACCTCTTGCCTTGAGAATTTCATCAATGGCAAAAATAACGGCTGCGGATATGAGTGCTGCAATAAGATAAAGGGTTATAAAAGGGAAGAATATTTCAAAAATCGGCACTATGCCGAAGATAACGTTGATAATTACAAGATAGATATTCAGAGTGAAAATTCTGTTTGCTTTATAAATGTATGGGGTGTCCTCGTTTGCTTCACTGGGAATAAAAGTGTGAGAGAAGTAAATTCTTACAGCAATAGTGAGAATCAGTGAAATTATAATATACTTAAGCGTGGAAAGCAGAGGTATGGTCTGTGTGTAGGTGAAAGACGTGAAATAGCTCATCATCCAGGAAAGTACGGAGCTTGAAAAAAACATTGAAACAAGTGAGAAAACACCGAAGCCTGTGCCGATTAAGCTTAAGAGCTTATACTTACGGAACCTTTCCTCCAAAGTTTCCTCTTTATGAGATTTTTCTGAATTTTCACTTTCTTTCATACTGTTTTCACTTTGAGGATATATAACAGTATCGCTTAAAGGGGGATTTTTCTCTCTTTTTAAAAGCTCGTCAACGGTTATGCCGAAGATGGCTGAAAGCTCAGGTAAAATGGAAATATCAGGTGAAGATTCGTCTCTTTCCCAATGGCTGATAGTCTTATCGGACACCTGAAGCATTTCGGAAAGCTCTCGCTGTGTAAATCCCTTTTCTTTTCTGAGTTCGGCAATAAACTGCCCTAATGTCTTTTTGTTCATAACTGTTCTCCTTTCAGATATATGGGGAGTTTTTCCTTGCAAAGCCATCATAGCACAAGGAAAGAAAAAACACCACCCGAAGAAAAGGGAATAACTCTCAGAATCTGAGAATTGCCTTTTTTCGGGCTGAAAAGGGTATTATAAGTCAATTAAAAGCTCAACGGGACAGTGGTCTGAGCCGAAAATCTGAGTGTGAATTTTTGCCTCATTTATTTTGTCTTTGATTCGCTCTGAAACAACGAAATAGTCGATTCTCCAGCCCACATTTTTCTCCCTTGCCTTGAAGCGGTAGCTCCACCAGGAGTAGGCATCGGTGGTATCAGGATAAAGATAACGGAAGGAGTCAACAAATCCGCTTTCTAAAAGCTCACCGAACTTTCCTCTTTCCTCGTCAGAGAAGCCGGGGTTGCCTCGGTTGGTCTTGGGATTCTTAAGGTCAATTTCCTGATGAGCCACGTTGAGGTCACCGCAAAAGATAACAGGCTTTGTTTTGTCAAGCTTTTTAAGGTGCTCTCTGAAAGCATCCTCCCATTTCATACGGTAGTCGATTCTTTTAAGACCGTCCTGAGCGTTGGGAGTGTAGCAGGTTGCAAAATAGAAGTTGGGGAACTCAAGGGTTATCAGTCTGCCCTCGGTATTATGCTCCTCATTTTCCATTCCGTAAATTACGTTTATAGGCTCTTCCTTAGTGAAAATTGCCGTACCCGAATAGCCCTTCTTCTCGGCATAATTCCAGTACTGGTAATAACCCTCTAAATCGAGTTCAATCTGTCCTTCCTGAAGCTTTGTTTCCTGAAGACAGAAAATGTCGGCATCAATATCCTTGAAGAAATCGAGAAAGCCCTTCTGAACGCAGGCCCTTATTCCGTTGACATTCCATGAGATGAATTTTTTCATAGCGTTTTCTCCGCCCTTTTATCATTTATTTCTCAATTATTCTAACACAAATTGTAAACTTTTTCAACTGCTCTTACTAAATGGTTGACACCGTGAGTTCTTTGTAATATAATGTAGGTTACTATAGTGGTGTTTTATGCCATTTATAGTATTATATAAATATAAAATATATCGACTTTAAGATAAAAAATCTGAGTATGAAACGAGGTAGAATTATGACAAAGAGAATTTTAGCTTTGCTTATGACTTCAATAATTGTGCTTACGGCGGTACCTTTATCGCCTATAGCTGACCTGTGGAAAATTGAAGCCGTTGCAGCAGACACAAGTGAACTGCAGAAGGTCTATGATACAGTTCCGCCTAAAGCTGAATGGGGCAAGTATATCGACACCACAGTGCTGTCCGCTTACTATGACCTTGCTTCTGTGCTTCTTCAGGGAAGTGACGATCAGAGCGCTATCGACAGATGTACCTCAAACCTCAAAAACGCAATTGCTAACCTTAAACTTCATACTCAGGGCATTGCTTTTGACAAGACTACTGCAAACGTTGCCGTAGGTGAAACACTTCAGCTCACTGCAATTCTTACACCGGTTGATGCTGCCGATGAAATCAAGTGGCAGACCTCAGACGAAAGCCTTGCAACCGTTTCACAGTCAGGTCTCGTTACCGTCAAAAAATATTCACCAAGCGGTGTGACGGTAATCGCTTCTTCAAACAATTACACAGCTTCCTGCAAAATCAACATTCAGAACCCTGCTGCAGGAGTCAAGCTTTCACAGACAGAGGCAGAGCTCTTTGAAAACAAGAAAATCACACTTTCAGCCCTCGTTTTCGGTGCTGACGGAAACGCCGAACCCACAGAGGAATACAACCTCAAATGGACTTCAAGCAACGATGCGGTTGCAGTTGTATCTTCAAACGGTGAAGTAACGGGTCTTAAGACAGGCTCATGCCGTATTACAGTTACTGCAACAACTGCTGATGGCAAGAAGTATGTTGCAGGCTGTGACGTAACAGTAAGCAAGTTCCTTTACATAACCTCAATTGAGCCCGTAACAATTATTCCTGCTGACGGCTTCAGCATCACAGAGGACGAAACAAGAACCTTCAGCGTTAAAATCAACCCCTCAAACGCAAGCATAAAGGACCTTAACTGGGTTTCATCAAACGAAGATGTTGTAAGAGTTTCAGCTGCAAAGGTAAACGGTGACGTTGCTTCAATTGAAATCAAGGGTGTTAAGGAAGGCGTTGCAAAAATCACCTACACTGCAACTGACGGCAGCGGTAAGGGTGGCTCATTCAACGTAAACGTAAAGCCACAGATTACTTCTCTTAAGGCTATCGATACCGTAAAGGTTCTCACTCTCGATGCAACAGCACAGAGAGTACGAGTTGAAATTCTTCCCGAAAATGCAGGTAATCAGGTTCTCGACTGGACGAGTGACAACACAGGTGTCTGTGCCGTTGACTATGACGGTGTTCTCTATCCGAACGGTGTGGGTACATGCTTTGTTACTGCAAAAACAAAAGACGGAAGCAATCTCACAATCACCTGCAAGATTATCGTAACCGACCTTGCAGAAAGTGTCACACTCAGCAAGACCTCTCTTTCTCTTGAAAGCGGTAAGGTGCATCTTCTTAAAGCAACCGTAACCACAACAGAGGGTGAAAAATACAGTGACGTTATATGGACCTCATCAGATGAAAAGGTTGCAACAGTTACACCTGCCGGTGAAGTTAAGGCTCTTTATCCCGGTAAGACAACAATCACTGCAACGGCTGCAGACGGAAGCGGTATTTCTGCAAGCTGTGAAGTGACCGTAACTCAGCCCGTAACGGGTGTAACGCTTCCTTCTACGGCAAAGGTTTCAGTCGGAGGCACAACACATCTTCAGGCAACAATCATTCCCGAATATGCCTCAGACAACGGACTTACATGGTCATCCTCAGATGAAAGTATTGTAACCGTTGACAAAAACGGACAGCTTACCGGTATCAAAACAGGTCAGGCAGTTATCACCTGTAAGACAAACAGCGGAGGCTTTACCGCCTCATGTACGGTAACTGTTGTTATCGGTGTAAACGGAATCACACTCAACAAAACTGTTCTCGGTCTTAACTCAGGTGAAACCTTTGAGCTCGTTGCAACGGTAACTCCTTCTGCAGCAACAAACAAGCAGGTAACCTGGACCTCATCAGACGAAAAGGTTGCAACTGTTGATTCTGCCGGTATCGTCAAGGCTAAGGACGGTGGCTCATGTATTATCACAGCTACTACCGTTGACGGTGAATATACTGCTAAATGTAAGGTAAGCGTAAATCAGAGTGTTGCAGGAATTGAATTTATAGATTCGCTTGACAGAATGTATGTAGGTCAGCGCTATCAGTTTAAGGCAAGAGTTTATCCCGAAACTGCAAGCAATCAGAAAATCAAGTGGTACACAAGCGATTCCACAATCCTTCTCGTTGACACCGAAGGTAACGTAATTGCAAGAAAAGCAGGCACAGCCGAAATCAGAATTCAGTCCGAAAACGGCAACCACATTGCTTCATGCATAGTAACCGTTGGAAACAAGGTTTCCGTAACAGGTATAAATCTTGACACAACGGAAATTTCACTTGAAAAGGGTTCAGAGCATCTTGTAATTGCAACGTTACTTCCCACAAACGCAAGTGACACAAAGATAAATTGGTTCTCATCAAATCTCAACGTTGCCTCTGTTGACGAACACGGTCTTATCAAGGCTGTGGGTGCAGGTCAGGCATACATTACTGCAAGAACAAACGACGGAAACTATACTGCAAAATGTAAGATTACCGTTGTTCAGCCCGTACTCGGTGTTCAGTTCGCAGCAGCAGACGTAAAGGTTGCAAAGGGAAAATCACACACACTCGTTGCAACAGTTATTCCCGTAAATGCTACCAACAGAGAGCTTATCTGGTTCTCATCAGACAGCACTGTAGCAACAGTTGACCAGAAAGGTCTTGTAACAGCTCTTCAGAGCGGTGAAACACAGATCACTGCAACCTCAGTAGACGGAGGTTACTCGTCAACATGCCGTGTAACGGTTTATGTTGCCGTTACGGGTGTTACAATCAGCACCTCAAGCGTAACCGTACCGAAGGGTGAAAACAGAACTGTTACTGCAGTTGTAAAGCCCTCTGATGCAGCAAACACCGACCTTATCTGGACCTCGAGCAACGAAAGCATTGCTACGGTAAACGGATCGGGTGTTGTTACGGGTAAGGCAAAGGGTACTGCAACAATCACAGTACAGACCGAAGACGGTGGCTTCAAGGATACCTGTACCGTTGAGGTTGTTCAGCTTGTTTCATCAGTTTCACTTGAATCAACAAGTATCTCACTTGATGCAGGAAAGAAAAAGACTCTTGTGGCAACAGTAAGTCCCACATCTGCATCAAATAAAAATGTAAGCTGGAAGTCTTCAGATAAAAAGGTTGCAACCGTTTCTTCAAAGGGTGTTGTTACTGCTGTCGGAGTAGGCACTGCAGTTATTACCGTAACCTCAAAGGACGGCAATGCATCAACCACCTGCCGTGTGACGGTAACTCAGCCGGCAACGGGAATCAGCCTTAACAAGACGAAGGCAAACGTTGATGTGGGCAGCACTTATACTCTCAAGGCAACAATCAAGCCCGACAACGCAACGAGCAAGTATGTTTCATGGACTTCAAGCAATCAGAAGGTGGCAACAGTTACATCAAAGGGCGTTGTAAAGGGACTAAAAACAGGTAAGACCACAATAACTGCAGCAACTGCCAACGGTGAATTCAAGGCAACCTGCGTAATTACCGTTATCAAGCCTGTAACAAGTGTCTCACTTGACAAGAGCTCACTTACAATCAATGTGGGCAAGACAAGTACACTCACACCCACAGTAAAGCCCTCAAGTGCTTCAATCAAAACAGTAACCTATTCTTCAAGCGATAACGACGTTGCTACCGTTTCTTCAAAGGGTGTTGTTACTGCAAAAGGCCCCGGTTATGCAACAATCACTGTCAAAACAAAGGACAACGGAAAAACAGATACCTGCCGTGTGCTTGTAATTCAGCCCGTAAGCTCTGTAAAGCTCAACAAGACATCAGGCACTCTCGAGGTGGGTGATACCTATACTCTTAAAGCAACAGTTAAGCCTTCTGATGCGAGTAACCAGAGTGTGAAATGGTCATCAAGCAACAAGAAGGTTGCAACCGTAAGCTCCTCAGGTAAGATTACTGCAGTAGGTAAGGGTGCTGTAACCATCACCTGCAAAACCGTTGACGGAAATAAAACGGCAACCTGCAAGGTAACTGTAATCAAGAAGGTAACAAGCATAAAAATAAATAAGTCGAGTGCTCTGGTTTACATCGGAAAGACACTCACTCTGAAGGCTGCTGCTTATCCAAAGGATGCAACCAATACCAATATCAAATGGTACACAAGCGACAGTAAAATTGCAAAGGTATCACAAAGCGGTGTTGTAACTCCCTTGAAACCGGGTACAGTCAAGATAACTGCGAAAACAGTTGACGGTGGCTTCAAGAAAACTTGCACAGTTACGGTTGAACGTGCTGCAACCTCAGTTAAACTCAACAAGACAGCAGTAACACTCAACAACGGAAAATCATATACTCTCAAAGCTACAATTTCACCCTCAGACACAACCAACAAAACACTCAAGTGGTACACAAGCAATGATGAGGTTGTGACAGTAAGTTCAAAGGGTGTAATCAAGGCAGTAGGTAAGGGTGAAGCAACAATTACTGTCAAAACCTCAAACGGAAAGAAAGCTACCTGCAAGGTGACAGTTAAGCAGCCCGTAACCTCAGTTAAGCTTTCAGCAACCTCAATTACTGTCTATATGGGTGAAACTGCAAAGTTCTCGGCTTCTGCAAGACCCACCAATGCAAACGACAGAAAGCTTACCTATAAGATTGCAAACGAAAAGATTCTTTCACTTAAATCAGGTGTAATCACACCTAAGAAGGTGGGCAAGACGACAATTACGGTTACAACCTCAAACGGTATTACTGCAAAGTGTACCGTAACCGTAAAGCAGCACGTTGAATCCCTCAAGCTCAATAAAACCTCTGTAACTCTGGTGAAAGGCAAGACCTATACCCTTGTTCCCACAATTGCTCCTTCAAATGCAAGTGAAAAGGGTGTAACCTACACTTCATCCAACGAAGCTGTTGCAACAGTATCTTCAAAGGGTGTTATCACTGCTGTTAAGGGCGGTACTGCAACAATTACAGTAAAGAGCAAGGAAAACAATAAAACTGCAAAGTGTAAGGTAACAGTAAACGAACCCGTAACAGGTGTAACTCTCAGCAAGGCAGAGGACACTCTCTTCGTAGGTTCAAAGCTGACACTTAAAGCAACAGTTGCTCCCGAAGACGCTTACAACAAGGCAGTAAAGTGGTACACAAGCGATAAGACAGTTGCTACTGTTGACTCCTCAGGTAAGATTACTTCAGTTGCCCCCGGTAAGGCTACAATTACGGTTAAAACAACTGACGGTGACTTCAAGGCAACCTGCACAATAACAGTTCAGCGTAAGGCTGAAAAGGTTGAACTTAATGAAAGTTCAATTGTAATAAACAAGGGTGCAACCTTTACTCTTATTGAAAAGGTTCTTCCCGAAGACAGCCACAACAAGAACGTAACATGGAAGAGTAGTGACGAAAAGATAGCCGTTGTGAATAACGGTACAGTTTCAGGTATAGAGAGAGGCGAAGCAGTAATCACCGTTACAACTGAAGACGGCGGCTTTACTGCAGAATGTAAGGTTAAGGTAAATGAGCCTGTAACCTCGATTAAGCTCAGCAAAAACGAGCTTACTCTCCACAACGGTGAAACCGAAACTCTTACGGCTTCTGTTCTTCCCGAAAATGCAGACAACAGAACCGTTATCTGGTCAACCTCAGACGATAAGGTTGTTTCAGTAAAGGGTGGAAAAATCACCGGCCTTTCAAAGGGTACTGCTATCGTTACGGTAAAAACTGAAGACGGCGGTCTTCTTGATATGTGTAACGTAACCGTGCTTCAGAATGTAACGGAAATCAAGGTTAAAACTGAAACCTATACAGTACACGAAGGCGGAGTAATTAAAATTGAAGCTGAAGCTCTTCCCGAAAATGCAGAGAACCGTGACCTTATTTTCGAAAGCAGTGACGAAAGCATTGCAACGGTTTCAAACGGTACCGTAAAGTCTCTTAAAAAGGGTGAAGTAACAATCACAATTTCTTCCGCTTACACAAAGGGCATCACCAAGACAGTCAAGGTTGTTGTAACCAAGGCTGTTGCAGGAATTACCCTTGACAAGACAAACGTAAGTCTCAACGTTGGCGGTACAGTTACCCTTAAGGCTACAATCACACCCTCAGATGCAAGTGAGCAGAAAATGCTCTGGAAATCAACCAACGAAAAGGTTGCAACAGTAAAAGACGGTGTTGTAACTGCAAAGGGTAAGGGTGAAGCTAAGATTACGGTTGAAACTGTTGACGGCGGATATATGACATATTGTACTGTGACCGTTATTCAACCCGTAACACTTATCAAGCTGGAAAGCGATGCATACTATCTCTATAAGGGCGAAACTGCAACAATTAAATGTGAAGTCTTCCCCGAAAACGCAAATAACAAAACTCTCAAATGGTACTCATCAGACGAAAAGGTTGTTACCGTAAAAGACGGTGTACTTACTCCCGTAGGTACGGGTACTGCTGAAATTACCGTAACAGATTCAGAGGGTATTGTTAAGGCAAAGGCTGCGGTTACTGTTGCAAGCAAGGTAACAGGTATCACAATCGACAAAAAGGAAGTAAGCCTCAGAATGGGTGAAACAGCAGCTCTCACGGCAGTTATCACTCCCGAGGATGCAACCAACAAAAACATCACCTGGAGTTCAAGCGACGAAAAGGTTGCAACAATCAAAAACGGCGTTGTAACTCCCACAGGTGCAGGCACAACAATAATCACCGTTAAAACAGATGACGGAGGCTTTATGGCAACCTGCCTTGTAACGGTGACGGAATAAAATTAAGAGACTGTCTTTGTGCAGTCTCTTTTCTGTTGCAATTTTCCTGTGTATGTGATATCTTTATATAAATGAAAGGGGAGAGCGGAATGAACTTTTCACTTAAGGAAAAAGCAAAGGAAAACATAATTATTACTTCCCACAGAGGTGCAGCAGGAGGCAACATTCCCTGCAATACAATGGCTGCTTACGAAATTGCCCTTAAGCAGGGTGCAGATATGCTTGAGGTTGACCTTAACTGCAGCGTTGACGGAAAGCTCTTTCTGTTTCATCCGTTGATGGAAAGTGCCCACCTTGATAAGCTGATACTTCTTAATGCTCTGCCAATGAGCCTTATAAAAAAGCTCAGGTATGTAAACTATGATAATGCACCCACTCAGTTCGGAATAACTACCTTTGACGATTTTCTGGAAGCCTTCAAGGGCAGATGCTTTATCAACATAGATAAGTTCTGGTCGAACCCTAAGAAAATCTATGAAGCGGTTAAAAGGCACGGTATGGAAGATCAGATTTTAGTCAAGAGCAGCTACAACAAAAAAGTGGTGAATATTCTTACTGAAATTGCCACTGATTTGCCTTTTATGCCTATCGTCAGAGATACTCACCCCGAACACGAAAACCTTTTAAAAAGCGGTTTAAACTACGTTGGCGTTGAGGTGCTTTTCAAAGACGACACAGCCGAGGTTGCAAGTGAAGAGTTCATAGAAAAAATGCACCGTGACGGTATTCTTGTGTGGGCGAACTCCATAATCTATAATTATAAGCAGCAGCTTTCAGGCGGTCACAGCGACGACACAGCCCTTACGGTAAGTGAAGACGAGGGCTGGGGCTGGCTCAGTGACAGAGGCTTTGATATAATTCAGACCGACTGGCCCATGATGCTCATTGATTATCTTAAAAGAACAGACAGGTATTACAGATAAAAACACACCCCGAAGTCTTTGTTGAACTTCGGGGTATCGTTATTTTATTTAACCGGATTCATAAAGTAAATCTTGAAGATGTTAAGAAGAACCTTAATAACCTTTGCAAGAACCTCGACAATTTTCTGAACTGTGTCGAGAACTTTATTTTCCTTTTCTTCCTCTACGGGAGGTTCGGTGTAGCCCTCAGCAACGTCGCCCTGAGTTGTATCCTTCTGAATTGCAAAGCGGTCTTCAACCTCAATGCGGTCATCAAATACTGCATAGGATGTGAAGTAGAGAACGCCGTCTTCAATTTCAATTGAGGAGAACATGGGAGCGTCAACGGCAAGCATCTTTTCACCTCTGGGGAAGTACTTGTCAGTTGCACCGAGGTCGTTTGTAAGGTAGGTCTTGACGCCTGATGTGCCTGAAATTACATAGGTTGTACCTGTAGGCTTGATCTGTGTTCTGTAAACCTCACCGTCGTGGTTGAGGTAAGTATGATCGTAAGCTGTGTTTGCGTTGTTTACAAGTGAACCTGTTCTCATATAAACGTGGTCGTGTCCCTGGAATACCATATCGATTCCGAGAGCCGGCATAAGGTTCTGAAGCTGTTCACGAATCTGGCAAACATCGTCGTCTTTGTAATGTGAGCCGTGTGAGTAGGGAGCCTTATGAAGTGCAACGAACTTCCACTGTGCCTTACTGCTTTCCATATCCTTCTGAAGCCACTCTAACTGTTTAGCTGTAAGAGCTTCGTTTTCGTCAAGGTCGTTGGTGTTGAGTACTGCAACGTGAACGTTGTTGTAATCGAATGAGTAATATGTGCCCGTTGAGAAATCCTGATCGGGGGCATAGGGGAGAGCGAAGTTGTTATAGAGAGCAAATTCACCGTGAGTTTCGTGGTTGCCGGCTGTGGGCATCATATAGGTGCTCATAAGCTCTTTTGAAGCTGTGTCAAACATCCATTGCCACTGCTTGGTGTTGTCTGCACTATCAACGTGGTCACCGGTGTTGATAATGAAATCTGCATCGGGATAAAGCTCAAATGCTGTTTCGGTAATGTTTGCCCAGGCTCTTTCATACTGTGCCTCACTCTGTGACTGAGGGTCAGTCATATGGAAGAAGGTGGTATTCTTGCTGCCGTCAGCTGTTGTGATTTTACCTGTTTCGCTCCACCAGCCTCTTTCTGCATCGCCTACACGGTAGTAGTAGGTTGAGTCGGGCTCGAGGTCGGTAAGAGTTACGGTGTGACGGTTCATATTAAACATATATGTAATGAAACCGGCAATACCAAGGTCGATACCGGGGAAGGAACGCTGAACCTGAGTTGATTCAAGCTTAATACCGAAGTCAGCCTTTTCTGTGGGTATACCCTTGAAGGTGGGCTCAGAGTCTGCCTTATAGATTTCAATGTCGCCGCCAACTGAGTACTTTGAGAACCAGTTGATGTAAGCGCTTGTCTTGCTGTCTTTACCCATAGTAACGCTGACCATTGTGGGAAGTCTGTAGTTGGCTCTTGTAACGGGAACTTCTACTCTTTCAGTGCTGTACTTTACGTTGTAGTCGCCCTTGAACTGAGGATTAACGTCACTTGTAAAGTCGTTTATTACATAAGCTACGTAAGTGCCTGTGCCTTCAAACTGACTCGGAGTAAGATATTTGCTGATAAGAAGATCGTCAAGTACATCGTAAATGCTGGTCCATGGAAGAATTTCAAGAGCGAAAATTGTGTCAACAAGGTTCATATATGTGGGGTCACCACGAAGAACCACATTTACGAAATAGTCAATCCCGCCGCCCATTGACTTGCCTATTATATCGTCGTTCATAAGCTTTCCAAGTCTGATTTCAAGCTTTGAAAGAAGTGCCTCGTCAAGAATATCGTTGAGGATAATATCAACAAGAGTGTTGAACACCTTTTCAAGAAGGTCACCGCTTCTGAACTTCTGGATTGCATCCTGTATGAATTTGTCATCAGCCGAATCCTCGTTGCCGGTGTACCAGTATGCCATAATTGTGAGAATAAGCACATCAAATGTACCCTTCTTGTCCTTGTCGCCAAAGCCGAGAGTGTCAATAAAGGCTGTGCTGGGATAGTCGGAAACCTCAAGTGCACCAAGCTTTGCAACTATATCGTAAATGAGGTCGTAAAGCTTCTGAGGATCCTTGATGTAAAGGTCATAAACCTGACCGAGAAGGTCGTTAAGAAACCACATAATATTGTCTACAGAGAAAATATTGTAACCGCCAAGAGCAATACCTTCACCAATATAGGGCTCAAGGAAACCGCCGATAATTGCCTTAAGGTCAATATCCATGCTCTTGAGGAAAGCGTCAACGCTGCCCATTTCGTTCATCTGTGTAATATACTTACGAAGGAAGCCGCAAGCCATTTCAGCAAGGAAATCTACTGCATCAGCCTTGCCGTTTTCAGTCATATTTCCACCGAAGCTGATATCAAACATAGCTGTCTTAGCAGTACCTTTTTCGTAGGTTTTTCCACCGTAGCTGTATTCGTATGCCGCATCAAAGTCTACACTCTGAGCTTCCATTTCGCTCTCGCCGTTTTCAAAGGTAGTGAGAGTCATTTCACGGTATGTACAGGGATAACCTGTAATTGAAGCTGTTTCAAAGTCGTAAAGAACTTCGCCATCGTCGTTGATTACAGAAGCTGCATCGTCTGTGTGAAGATGTCCGCTGAATGCATAGTGGATACCCCATGAAGCAAACTGCTCAGCAACCTCAAGGTAGTTGTCAAGGGGGAAAGCAAAGGTAATTGAAGGCTCAGTTTCCATGTGAGCAGCAAGACCGTGGTGAAGCATCATCATAAGAGTTTTGCCCTTTTCGTTTGCATCGTCAGAAATACCCTTAATCCATTTCATAGCTTCTTCTGAAATCTCGCCGCCTGTATGCTGCTTCTGAGGTTCATCAAATGAATAAACGCAGCTGTCCATAACGATAATACGGTGATTTTCATCGAGGTCTGCCACATAGGAAAGCTTGTTTCTTACGTCAGTGCTTTCACCGGGGTAAGTCTTTGCGTAATACTCTTCGTAGGTTTCGTAAGCAAGATCGTAACCGAGGTCAGCATAAACCTCTTTGAATTCATCAGAAGTGATAGCTCTGCCTTGTTCTGCTTTGCCGTTTTGGAAGGTGGTTGCATCTGTTGTATTAACATCGTGGTTACCTGTTGTAACAAGAAACTCCAGACCGTACTTTTCTTCATATTCAAGGAAAATTTCAGCAAGACCTGTGTGAGCTTCATATTCGCTGTCCTTTGTAAGGTCACCGGGTACGAGCACGTATTTAAGCTCAGGATTTCGTCTTGCCATTGTTTCAATAGCCGTTCTGATAATTGTTTCACTCTGAGGGTAAAGCTTTGTGCTGCCCTTGCAGTAATCCTGATAAGCCGCACAGTTACCGCCCGTAAGAGAATCGGGGTAGTAGTGAGGGTCGGAAAGTGTTGCGAATGAGAGTGATGAAACTGTTTTACTTTTCCATAATTCTGCACCTGAAACGAGGCTCACTGTGCCGAGAAGGAGAGTGAGGGTGAGAATAACGGAAATAATCTTTTTAAAGTTTCTCATTTAAGGTTCCTCCTTAAAACTTTATTTAACCCAAGTATTATAACACATTAAAGTGTAAAATTAAATGCTTTGAACGTTAAAAAATCTTTTTTACTGTTTGTACAAAAGGTGAGTTTTATTTTTTTATAAGTTGCCCAAAACTTTATAAGTTTTGCACAAAATTAAAAATTATAAAAGGGACAAAATCAACAAAGAAAATTCGGTAAAAATGTAGATTTATATTACAAAAAATGGTATAATCAGTTATATTTCAGACTATGGAGGAAGTTTATGCAAAAGGAAAACAAAATGGGCGTTATGCCTATTAAAAAACTTGTGGTTACAATGAGCCTTCCTATGATGGTTTCCATGCTGGTTCAGGCTCTTTACAATATCGTTGACAGTATCTTTGTAGCTCAGGTTTGTGAGGATGCCCTTACTGCAGTTTCACTTTCATTTGCGGCACAGAATATGATGATTGGTGTTGCAACGGGTACGGGTGTTGGTGTAAACGCTCTGCTTTCAAGACACCTCGGTGCAAAAGAGTTTGACAAAGCCAATAAGGTTGCGGGGCAGGGTGTATTTCTTGCGATTGCAAGTGCCTTTGTATTTATGCTGTTCGGATTTTTCGGAACGGAAATTTTCTTTAAAAGTCAGGTGGATGAAAGCTCACCGATTTTTACTTACGGGGTTGACTATCTTTCGGTTTGCTGTATTGCTTCATTCGGTATTTTCGGTCAGGTTATGATGGAAAGACTTGCTCAGGCGACGGGCAAAACAACCCTTTCGATGTTTATGCAGCTTTCAGGTGCAATCACCAATATTATCCTTGACCCGATTCTTATTCTCGGCCTCGGACCCTTCCCGAGAATGGAAGCTAAGGGTGCCGCTGTTGCAACGGTAATCGGTCAGTTTGTAGCCTTCGGTATGGGTATCTTCCTCAACCTTTGGAAGAATAAGGAAATCAGACTTCACCTTAAGAATATGGTTCCTGACCTGAGATATATCGGTGCAATATATAAAATCGGTGTTCCGTCAATCATTATGGTTGGCATCGGTTCGGTAATGAACTTCCTTTTCAACAAGATTCTTCTGGGCTTCACTCCCACTGCAGCTGCAGTTTTCGGTGTATACTTCAAGCTTCAGTCCTTCATCTTTATGCCTATTTTCGGTCTCAACAACGGTGTTATTCCCATAGTTGCCTTCAACTACGGTGCACAGAACCGAAAGAGAATTATGGAAACCATCAGATTCAGTGCAATTATTTCGTTTTGCATAATGGCCTTCGGAATGCTTCTCATGTGGCTTATACCGGAGCAGATGCTTATGCTCTTTAAGGCAAGTGAGGATATGCTTGCAATAGGTGTACCTGCTCTCAGATACATTTCACTGAGCTTCATTTTTGCAGGTGTGTGCATCACTCTCGGTTCAACCTTCCAGGCTCTGGGAAAGAGCTACTTCTCAATGATAACCTCTTTCGCAAGACAGATTGTGGTGCTTCTTCCCGTTGCATATCTCCTTTCAAAAACAGGGGACATCAACAAGGTGTGGTTATCCTTCCCCATAGCAGAGGTTATGTCACTTGCGGTGACGCTTGTGTTCTTCAGCTATCTTTATAAGAACCTGATTGCGAAGATTGGCAGGGGAGAGGAAATGCAGAATGCAGAATGCAAAATGCAAAATAGCTGACGAAACGGTAACGGATATATAAAAGCAGGGAACGGTGTGAGCCGTTCCCTTTAATATTTTTATTAGTGTGCTGCACCGCAAGCACAGTTTTTGTTCATACCGAAGAGCTTCTGGAAGAAGTTGATGATCTTGAAGAAGAAGCCGGAAATGCCGCCTTTGTGGCAGTTGCAGGGGCAGTTGTCTGCTTTATCAAAATCGCAGTTTTCACATTTTGAACTACCGTCTTTGAAGCTATGAGCTGTAAAATCAAGTACTTCATTGTAGGTGTTTCCGCACGCACATATATAAACTATATATCCATTAGATGTACAAGTAGATGAATGTATAGTAGCACTATACGAGTGCAAATGTTCAGCGGGAATAGTGTTTATACCTTTTTTGGGGATTATCTTAAGATTAAGAAGAAGTAAATCAGCAATAAGTTTATGACCTTTTGCATTTGGGTGAAGCCCGTCAGGCATATAAATGTTTCTTTCAGCTTCGTTTGTGGGGTCAATTGGATATTGATTATAAAGATCAATTACGGGAATAGAATATTTTTTACAGATATCTTTAATAGCATTTACATAGTCTGATAAAGTATGACATTTTCCGTTGGGTATATAATCATAAGTAAACTGTGTTCCGAGAATTTTGCTTGTGCCAAAACCATAACGATGAAGTGGCGTAACAAAAACAATTTGACTGTCAGGATGAGCAGTTTTCAGTCCGCAGGCGATTTCGTTCAATGCACCATAAAAAGAAATATCTGTTGTGTCGGTAATGTTGCCGAGAGAGGTTTCGTGACTATAGTCGTTTGTGCCCATAAAAATTACAATCAGGTCGGAGTTGGGGATGGATGCATAACGATCAATAAGAGGTGAACAATTATGACCGTAATCTGATTGTGAACTGATACAAGAACCACTTACACCCATTGATTTAACTGATTTAAAGGTATTAGTTTCGTTAATGTATGCGTGATATGTTTTGTCTGTTTTTGAACCATATGTAATACTGTCTCCGACAAAAACTGCAGAAGCTTTGCTCCAATTTGTCAAAGATGAATTTGTGCTATAAGCAAATAACTTATTAATTGGAAGAAACCCAATGATTATAATTGTAGCAAGCATATAACATATTATTTTTTTATAAGATTTTTTCATATTCATGCCTCCTAGTATATGTTCACTTATCATACTACCACTATTGGACTTGAAAATCAACAAAAAAACTCCTGCCTCAACCGAGACAGGAGAAATTTTTATATTTAAGAAAACTTACTTTGAAGCCTCTTCAATAGCAACTGCACATGCAACAGTCATACCAACCATGGGGTTGTTACCTGCGCCGATAAGGCCCATCATTTCAACGTGAGCAGGAACTGATGATGAACCTGCGAACTGAGCGTCTGAATGCATACGGCCCATTGTGTCTGTCATACCGTATGAAGCAGGGCCTGCAGCCATGTTGTCGGGATGGAGTGTACGGCCTGTGCCGCCACCTGAAGCAACTGAGAAGTAGTTTACGCCGTTTTCAACGCACCACTTCTTGTATGTGCCTGCAACGGGGTGCTGGAAACGGGTGGGGTTAGTTGAGTTACCTGTGATTGAAACACCAACGTTTTCGTGCTTCATAATTGCAACGCCTTCGGGAACGTTGTCTGAACCGTAGCACTTAACCTTAGCTCTGTCACCGTTTGAGTAAGGAGTTTCTTTAACAACTGTAACTGTTTCTGTGTAGGGATCAAACTCTGTCTGAACATATGTGAAGCCGTTGATTCTTGAAATAATCATAGCAGCGTCCTTGCCGAGACCGTTAAGGATAACACGGAGAGGCTGAGTTCTTACCTTGTTAGCGTTAAGAGCAATTTTGATTGCGCCTTCAGCAGCAGCGAAGCTTTCGTGACCTGCAAGGAAGCAGAAGCATTCTGTTTCTTCTGAAAGAAGCATCTTGCCGAGGTTACCGTGGCCAAGACCAACCTGACGGTTAGCAGCAACTGAACCGGGGATACAGAAGCTCTGAAGACCTTCACCGATAGCTGCAGCAGCGTCAGCAGCCTTTGTGCAGCCCTTTTTGATTGCAATTGCACAACCTACTGTGTAAGCCCACTTTGCGTTTTCAAAAGCGATGGGCTGTGTTTCTTCAACAATCTTGTAAGGGTCAATACCCTTTGCAGCGCAGATTTCCTTACATTCTTCAACTGAAGAAATGCCGTACTTATTAAGAGTAGCGAGAATCTGATCAATTCTTCTTTCGTAGTTTTCAAATAAAGCCATTATTCTATACCTCCCTTATTCGTGACGAGGGTCGATGTACTTAGCGGCGTCAGCGAATCTGCCGTAAGTGCCCTTAGCTTTTTCCCAAGCTGTGTTGGGGTCGTCGCCCTTCTTGATGAAGTCTGTCATCTTGCCGAGAGAAACGAATTCGTAACCGATAACCTGATCATCGTCGTCAAGAGCCATTCTTGTTACATAGCCTTCAGCCATTTCAAGATAACGAACGCCCTTAACCTTTGTGCCGTACATTGTACCAACCTGTGAACGAAGTCCCTTACCAAGGTCTTCAAGGCCTGCACCGATTGAAAGACCGTCTTCTGAGAAAGCGGACTGGCTGCGGCCGTAAACGATCTGAAGGAAAAGTTCACGCATAGCTGTGTTGATAGCGTCGCAAACAAGGTCAGTGTTGAGAGCTTCGAGGATTGTCTTGCCGGGAAGAATTTCACTTGCCATAGCAGCTGAGTGAGTCATACCTGAGCAACCGATTGTCTCAACGAGAGCTTCTTCGATGATACCGTTCTTAACGTTGAGTGAGAGCTTACAAGCGCCCTGCTGAGGAGCACACCAGCCCACACCGTGTGTGAAAGCGGAAATGTCCTTGATTTCATAAGCCTTTACCCACTTGCCTTCTTCAGGAATGGGAGCGGGGCCGTGGTTCGGTCCTTTTTTGACCATGCACATTGTTTCAACTTCATGTGAATAATTCATGATGCGAAAATCTCCTTTCGGAATTTATTATTGGTTCTTTGTTACCATCCATAATAATACCAAATATTTCTTATTGTTGCAATAGCTGTGAGAGAGATTTTTGTCATATTAATAAAAAGTTTTTGTGAAAAATGCCACCTGTATGTGAAATAACAGGTGGCACAGATGCTCAAGCGATTTTATATATCTCCGTTATCTTTTAAGGTTTTAAAGTCTTCAAAAAAATCACCACTGAAAATGTAGACTATTGTATCGGTGAAATATGTAAAAATAAGCTTGGGAAGAATAAACGGAAGTTCAATAAGAACTAAAGGTACGATAAAAAGTCCCATAATAACTCTCCTTTTAGTATGTTTTCTGTAACTTCATATTACCATACAGAAAATTAAAAATCAACTGCTTTTCGCAAACAGCTGATTTTTAATTTATCAGATTTTTTCAATTTTAACACCGAAGGGGGCAAGGGCGAGACGAGCCATTTTAAAATACTGCTTGCCGAAGGGAATTCCTACAATTGTAATGCAGAGGGTAAGCCCTGCAATAAGGTTTTCAAGAGCCATGGGAATACCCGTTGTGATTGCCCAGATTATGTTTGCAAGAGTGCCGAAAACACCGTCGTCTGCATCAGTGACCTTTTTATCAAAGGGCATAAAGCTGAGCCTTGCAAGCTTGAAGCACTGTTTACCTAAGGGTATACCGATAATGGTGATGCTCCACAGTACGCCGTAAAGACACCAACCCAGTGCAGTTAAAGCACCGCCGAAAATTACCCATAAAATGTTGCCTAAGGTTTTCATTTTTCATTCCTCCTTTTATAATAATAGTAAGGATGAAACTTAAAAATGGTTTAAAAAAGGACGCCCAATGGGCGCCCCTACGGTAATTTATTCAGCTTTATTTGCAAACTCAGCTCTTCCCTCAGGAGTATCTCTGTAATACTGCGTTTTGGGATTGGGGTGAGATGTGCTGTTCCAGATTTCTTCAGCTCTGGGCGCCCATTCTCTTGCAAACTTGTCGCACTTGCTGCAAAGCATTTCAGCAGTTTCTTCTTCAATAAGGTTGGTGGACTTTGCACCCGTTCTCTTGACAATACTTCTGAGACAGTCGGGATTTTCAAGCATAGGACAGGGTCTCATATGGTTGTTGTTGAAGGGCTGGTCGTGTCTGAACGCCATAAACAGGGGATTCTTAAGTCCCTCAAGAATGGTGTGTGTTCTGATGTTGGAATCTGAGAAGTGAATGAAAACGCAAGGCTCCATATCACCTGCAGAGTTGATGTGGAAGTAGTTTCTACCGCCTGCAATACAGCCGCCTACATATTCGCCGTCACCCTGGAAGTCCATAAAGAACATAGGTTTACCTGTTTTGGTGTTGCGCATTTCTCTCATACGTCTGTACATATATTCTCTCTGGTCGGGAGTGGGAATAAGCTCAGGGGGAGCATCGTGACCGACGGGCATATAGTTGAAGTAAAGACCGAACTTAACGCCGAGATCAACCATTTTGTCAAGGAATTCGTCGCTTGTAACCTTTTCAATATTCTGACTTGTGTAGCAAACTGACATACCGTAAAGACAGCCCTTTTGTCTGAGAAGAGCCATAGCATCAATAACCTTCTGATACATACCTTCGCCACGTCTTGCATCGTTGGAGCCTTCATCCCCCTCAATTGAAAGAGCAAGAGCAATGTTGCCCACACGTACCATTTCGTCGCAGAACTTTTCATCGACGAGTGTACCGTTGGTGTATGCAAGGAAAGCACAGTCAGGGTTTTCCTCGCAGAGCTTTATTATGTCGTCTTTTCTGATAAGGGGCTCACCGCCGGTGAACATAAACAGGTGAGTGCCAAGCTCTTTACACTGAGAAACAACAGAAGCCATTTCGTCGTAGGTGAGGCTGTTTTTGTGGCCGTATTCGGCAGCCCAGCAGCCCTCACACTTGCAGTTACAGGCACTTGTGGGGTCCATAAGAATAAGAAAGGGGATGTTGCACTTGTAAATCTCCCTGTTTTCTCTTACTGCCTTTGTACCCTTAATACCTGCACCGAGACCCATTGCAAGCAGCATCTTTTTGAGAACACCTCTGTCAAGGTCTTTGAGAATGCTGAGACCGAGCTGATAGTATACATTGTCACCCTTGATAATAGCTTCACGCATAGCATCAATATAATGCTTCGGGAAAGTACCGCCGAGAAGTTTTTCTGAAATATCAAGAAGCTTCACCATATTTTCCTGAGGGTTTTTATCAACATATTTGAGAAGTCCGTCAAGGGTTGCACCTGCTGCAGCTCTTTCGGCTTTTTCTTTTATTGTCATAGGATTACACCTCGCTTGAATTCTGTAAAACAAAACTATCCATCATAATATATCATATTTAACCTTAAAAGTCCATAAAAAAATATGTTAAATAAATTAATTTTTACTTTTTCGCTTTCCTTTGTTTTCCTTTTGGTGTATAATACCCTTTGAATTATATTGCGGAAAGGATTTAATATGAGTAAGAAAACGAAATCAACTCTTATGGCACTTCTCAGAGTAGCCGTTGCAATGGTTATTTTTGTCGTTGCAGTAATTTATTATGACGAGCTTAAAAACATAGATGTCAGAGCAATTGTAGAAGGCAGCTCAAGTGTTGCGTTTGCCGTTGCTACAATATGGGGAATTTATTTCGTCAAGGCGGTTCTTTTTATTATACCCGCTTCGCTTATCTATATTTCAATCGGTATGGCGTTTTCTCCCGTTACGGCTTGTCTTATCAGCCTTGTGGGAATCATCATTGAAGTTACGGCAACTTATTTTCTCGGAAGATTTTTAGGCGGTGACTATGTTGAAAAGCTTCTCAGGAAAAGCAAGGGCGGACAGAAAATCCTTGACATGAAGCTGGGTGACAATTTTCCTGCACTTCTCGGGATAAGAGCTTTACCCGTTTTTCCAATTGACTTTGTGAGCCTTTTCTGGGGTGCTTCAAAGTGCAAATTCCCGAGATATTTCCTTGCTTCGGTTATCGGCATTATGCCGAGAGTGGTGCTTTTTACAATTTTAGGCGACGGAATTTATGACTACATTCCAATCCACCTTATAATCAAAATAGTGATTTTTGCAATTCCCGTGGCAAGTATTGTTTACCTCATAAGGCATTTCGTGAAAATCAGTAAGGAAAAATAAGATAAAGATATTGATTTATTTTTTCAATAGTGCTAAACTGTGAGTGTGTTAAAATTTTTTAAATCACAAAGGAGAAGAAAAAATGAAAAAGAAGGACTATATCATAGCAGCCATATTCAGCGTAATTGTTTGCGTTGCAGCTTATTTTATGGTTTCAGGCGGAATCGGCATCAACGTTAAGGTTGAAGGCACACCTGTTGTAAACCAGACTCAGCCAACCCAGCAGGCAACTCAGCCTGCCACACAGCCCAGCACACAGGCTCCTACAGAAGCTCCCACTCAGGGTTCAGCTGAAGAAAAGCCCGACGCAGAAAAGCCCTCGGCAGAAGCTCCCAAGGATGAAAACGGCATTCCCCAGGGTAATGAAGCAATCCTTAAGAAGTATACTCAGCTTATGGACGATGCTAAAGCAAAGCAGGTAGGCTATAACAAGGTTGAATTCCAGACAATTCCCGAAGAGAAGGCAAACCTCGGCGGTATTCTTGACAAGATTATGCCGGTAGCTTCAATGTTCTTTGTTGATGAAGAAACAGCAAGAGCTAACCCGGAAAACTTCCCCAAGGGTGGAGATATGAAGTGGTTCCCTCTTTATGAAACAACAAAGGGCTGCGTTCTTACTGATGTAAGCAAGATTGAAAGAGCGACTTCTGAAAAGCTTTCTGACGGAAACATAAAGCTTACAATTGAGCTTGTTGACGAAATGAATCCCGAACCCATCGATGCAGGTGCAACAACCTGTAACAACCATATTGGTGCAATGTTCAATCCCATCAGAAGAAGAGACGTTGACGATGTTCTTCAGAACAACTTTGCAGTGAAGGTGCTTATCAAGGATCTTGACTTTGACCTTAAGTATTACGACTGCACAGCTGAGCTTATTTATAACCCCGAAACAGATCAGATTGTTTCAGGTGACCTTTATATGCACATTCTTATCATTGTTAACAGCGGTAAGGTTGCAGGCTCAGACGTAACAGGTGATGCCGTTCTCGATAACGCAATGCATCTTACAGACTTCGTATATTAATTTGAATCAAAAAATCAGCCGGGTGTTCATAAGGACATCCGGCTCAGTTTTTATCAATAAAAATAGTTTGTTAACTTAATATTAATAAAGATATATCCTTTTGATGGTATTATTCTAATCAATAATAAAAATAAGGGAGAGAATGATCATGAAAAAGCTTTTATCATTACTTGTTGTAGGGGTTATGCTCTTTACCTTAGGTACACCTGCTTATGCCGCAACACTGACGAGCTGGTGGAGTACAATACCTGTTGTTTCAATTGCAGGTGACAGTGAACCTCTTTATGACGGCAACGGAAACCAGATTTTTAAAACCACAGATATTCTCAAGGGTATGACAGGTGACGACGAAGATAGCGACATTATGGGTGCTGTTGCTAACGTGCTTTATCCCTTCCTTGTTGAAGGTATGCTCTTTGACAAATGGGATAACTATTACAACAATCTGTATGAGGAAATCGCAGACATTTTTGAAGACTCACTTCTTACAAAAGACGGTGAACCCAAGGACGGTTCGGGTCTTTCTGAGGAGAGGAAAAAGGATGTTGCAGAAAATCTTAAAAAGGACGCAAAAGAAGAGTGGGGCTGTTACCTTGACTGGAATTACAAGTTCCATTATGACTGGCGTCTTGATCCTCTTACAATTGCTGATCAGTTCAAGGATTACATAGATGCAGTTAAAGAAGTTACGGGTGCAGAAAAGGTTGCAATCACAGGCCTTTGCCTCGGTACAAACGTAATTCTTGCTTACGTTTTAAAATACGGCACAGATGATATTTACGGTCTTGGTATTGACGGAAGTACAGTAAACGGTATGGAGCCTATAAGTGAAGCAATTTCAGGCAAGATTGCACTTGACGGCAACTCAATAATGAGAATTCTTGTTGACTGTAACGTATATAACGTAATGGAAGTCAACGACTTCATTCTTAAAACTGTTGACCTTGCAAATAAAAGCGGTCTTATCGGTGCGGTTTCAGGCTTTACAGAATCTGAGCTTTATGCTAAGCTTGAAAAGGGTGTAACCTCAGCTCTCGCACGTGCATCGGTTCTTACCTGGCCGGGATATTGGGCAACAGTGAAGAAAGACGATTTTGAAACAGCAAAGGAATTTGTTTTCGGCCCTGAAGGCAGTGAGCTTCGCAAGGAATATGCAGGACTCATCAAAAAGCTTGACGACTATCATACAAATGTACGTGTGCGTATTCCCGAGCTTCTCTCTCAGGTCAAGGATTCAGGTGCTAACCTTGCAATTATTGCAAAATACGGCTGTCAGATGATTCCTCTTACCGAATCACAGACTCTTGTAGCTGACCAGTTTGCTTCTGTAAACAGCGCTTCATTCGGTGCAACGACCTCAACAGTTTACGATACTCTTTCTGAGGAATATATTGCCGGGAGAGTAAGCGAAGGCAAAGGCAAGTACATTTCACCCGATAAGCAGATTGATGCATCAACCTGCCTTTTCCCCGACAACACATGGTTTATCAAGGGTAA
Source organism: Clostridia bacterium (assembly GCA_017522205.1). Taxonomy (GTDB): domain Bacteria; phylum Bacillota; class Clostridia; order Oscillospirales; family Acutalibacteraceae; genus UBA6857. The sequence continues at coordinate 10,136 of JAFWZS010000040.1, read as the reverse complement.
CAAGCACTCCAACTGGTCTGTATGGGAAACACAGCTGCTTTACACCGTAACAACTGCAGACAGACAGCTTACAGTTGACGATTTCGATTTCGGTCAGTATGTTGTATATGAAAAGGAATCAAATTTTGCAGTTAAAATGACTGAAGAAAACTGCAACGTAGAGGCATGGGAAGCAGATAAGGAAAAGGATTATCCCACAAGCATTTTAACCAGGATCAAAAACTTTTTTGAAGCCTTTGTTGCATGGATAAAAGCACTTTTTGAATTTGCATCAAAATAATTGAAATTATACTCTTTCCGCCACACTGAGGTGTGGCGGATTTCTTTTGTCAGTCGGGTGAAAGAGGCGAAAAGGGCGCCGATTACTGCATAAAATTTTGTTTTATGCAGTAATCCAAAGTGCAACACAATCCTTCAGGGGATTGTGTTGCACTTTGGATAGCCGGAAAGCCTTCCGGCTATCGGCGCCCCGTGCCTTGCCGGTTTATATTTGCTGAAAAAACAGGGCGATTACGCTTTATGCGTAACCGCCACAGCATATTTTAGTTTATAGCATCTTCAAGTGAACCGGGATTGTCGTTTGAAATGTGAAGAATAAATTTGAACATTGCAGTAAGCCAACGGAAGAAAGCCACAAGTCTTGAGGCTACTGTGGGCTTTTCTGGAGTTTTGCTGTCTTCAGGTGTGTCCTGCCAGTTGTTGTTGTCTGAATTATCAGCAACCATCTTTTCAACTGTTGATGTATCGTGGTCTTCACGGCCTGTGTCGGGGTCAATTTCACCAGTGCCGGGAATTCGGATAACAAACTGAGGTAAATTTGGATCACTCCAGACGGTGAATTTATCGTTACTTGCGAAAGCTTCAATAACCTCATAGTCATATCTCCAGGCGTCGTGAGACATATTCTTTTCTACCCAAAGAGTATCTTTGAAAAGGCTTGTTGAAGCATCAATCTGCTTGTCAGGTGAAATGTATTTTTCATTGCCTGCAGCGATTGCAGCGTCAATATGTGAAGTGGGAAGCACTTCGTAAACTGATTTCGCAACAGTTGCACCGAATGAGGCATTTTCAAAGTCTACCTTTTCATCTGCAAGCTGATCCTGACTCTTTACAAACGGATACATCTGAATGCCGTACTTTGCTGTTGCACCGAAGTGGATGTCTTTATCCTGACAAGCCTTGATAATTGCTTTCTTGTGGAAGCCTACCGTGTTGAAGTAATAGTCAATTTTCTCGATTATTTTTGCATATTTCACACGGTATTCGCTGCCTTCAGGACCGAATACGAAATTCTTTGCTTCTTCAAAACGCTCAGGCTCAATCATTGTCCAATAGCCCGGCATTGTGCCGTAAAAAGCGATAACAAGCATAGGAACAAGAACTTCATAAACCTTCTGATAAATTTCGCCTATTTTTCCTGCAAAATCATCAAGAAGACCAAGCTGAACTGCAAGGTCAACACTCTTGAGAACGAGGTCGTTTATAACGGGAGCTGTGTCAACAAAACCTGCAAGGGTGTCAGCGTCAGCGTCAATGTATTCATCAGCAAATCTCTGAATAGCCTTTGCATCAAGCTCAATATCACCGCAGAAAACATCAGTGAGAATGGATGTGCCGTTACCTGTTGTTGCGTTGAAGAATACATTTTTTATGAGACCTGCATCGCCGTACTTCTGAAGATAAGCAAGAACATAAGAGCCGCCAAGGCAGTTACCTGCAAGAGTTACTTTTCTGTTTCCGTTTGCTTTGCTTACATTTCCGATGTATTCGTGAAGAAGATCAACGATTGATTTTGTTTCACCTGTAGGAATATCATAGGGGGAAAGGCGCCAGTCATAGTAGAAGGTATAGTCTGTTGCACCGTATTTTGACTGATGGCGTCTGTCAACCTTACAGGAGTTTCTGTTATCTCTCGTAGTTTCAGTGCCGATACCGGTCTGATTTCTGGGGTTACCGTTGTCGTCAAGAACAACTTCAGCCATAATGGGTGAAAGCTCTTCGTAGCATACCTCGTAGTAGTTATCCCACTTGTCGAAGAGAAGGCCTTCTGTGAGGAAGGGTATAAGAATATTCTTTGCGGTTTCTCCTACTTTGCCGTCAATGCTGTCGAGCCCAACGGGATAAACTTCAACTTCCTGGCCGTTTTCGTCAATTTTTGTAAGTGATACACCGTCACCTCTGAGAATAACAACCGGTGTGTCATTTGCATCAACAGCTGATGCGATTGGCGTCATCATTGTGATTGAAAGAACAACTACCAGGATAAGAGCTATTAATTTTTTCATATCTTTAACCTCCAATTTAAAACTTAAGCCATGCCGAGTTCATATTAACATATTTTTAACAAATTTTCAATTAAAACTTTTGTTTTGGAATGTAGAAAAATGAGGAGATTTTATGTTGATTTTGTACATAAAACGTATAGTAAATGAGCAAATGTGTAAACAGGGAAGTAAGAAATGTATTGTGTTTTGTGTGTAGCATATGTACACAATATCTGCCGATAAGGGGATTAAGAAAGAAAATCTTTCAAACCCCTTGATTTTCTCTGAGATTTATATTATAATATCAAAGCTATATATGTGGGGTAACCCATAAAAGAGTAAGATACTTTAATTTGGTCATGCAGTGGCGGGTCCTGTGCGACAGTACGCCATGAACCATGTCAGGCGGGGAACCGAGCAGCATTAAGTGGAAAGTCTGTGCGACACAGCCAAAGCCTGTCACTGTGTGACCAAGTGAATGTATCTTATTTTTTTCGTAAAGGAGTGAAATCAATGTATCAGGTGCTTTACAGAAAATACAGACCCAAGGTTTTTTCTGACGTTGTGGGTCAGGAGCATATAACCGAAACCCTTTCAAAGGAAATTGAAACGGGAAAGCTTTCTCATGCCTATCTTTTCACGGGCTCAAGAGGTACGGGTAAAACCACCTGTGCAAAGATTCTCTCAAAGGCAGTAAACTGCTTAAGTCCCGTTGACGGCAACCCCTGCAATGAGTGCGAAATCTGCAGAGGGCTTGACTCAGGTGCAATCCTTGACGTTGTTGAAATTGACGCTGCAAGTAACAACGGCGTTGAAAACATCCGTGACATCCGTGAGGAAATCAACTTCACACCCGCTTCCTGCAAGTACAGAGTGTATATTATAGACGAGGTTCATATGCTTTCAATCGGTGCTTTCAACGCACTTTTGAAAACTCTTGAAGAGCCTCCCGCACACGTTAAATTCATCCTTGCAACTACGGAAGTGCATAAGCTTCCCGTTACTATTGTTTCAAGATGTCAGCGTTTTGATTTCAAGCGTGTTTCTCCCGAAGCAATGGGTAAGAGAATGGAATATATCGCCGAAATGGAAAACCTTGTTCTTGACGAGGATGCAGTTTCCCTTATTTCCAGAATCGCCGACGGTGGTATGAGAGATGCACTTTCACTTTTGGATCAGTGCATCGGTCACGACAGACACGTAACGGCTGACATAGTCTGCCGTGTGGCAGGAATGACAGGCAAGGATCACCTTTTCAGTCTTGCCGGAGCGGTGGCTAATAAGAAGAGCGCAGATGCTCTTTCACTTATAAGCGACCTTCACGCGTCCTCCTGCGATATGGAGAGACTTTGTTCAGATATGACCAATCACTTCAGAAATCTGATGATTGTGAAAACCGTTAAGGATTCGGGTTCATTCCTTGTCTGCACAAAGGATGAGCTCAGTCAGTATAAAGAGCAGAGCGAAACCTTTACTCTTGAAACAATCCTTTACTGCATTTCACTTCTTCAGGAGTGTATGGCTAACATAAAACGAGGTGTCAACCGCAGAACTGAAATGGAAATGACATTCATTAAGCTGTGTACACCAAGCCTCAGCGACGACAATGAGGCCCTTCTCAGAAGAATTTCCGAGCTTGAAATTGCGATTAAAACGGGAGCTGTCAAAGCTGCACCAACGGTATCTGCAGAAGGCTATGCAAATGAACCGAAGCCCGAGGCAAAGGCACAGCCCGAAATGCCGAAGGCAGAGCAGGAAGCTCTGAAACCGACTTTTGAAAGTGAACCTTCACCCGAAAAAACGGCCGAAGAACCCACTAAGCAAAACGATGCCGAAGATGAGGAAACAATTCCCTGGGCAGAGGTGCTCTCCGAGCTTCAGAAGGTCAACGCTCCCTTGTGGGGTGTGCTTACGGACTCTGAGGCGGTAATAAGAGGGGACTTTGTACTTATCAAGAGCAACAATCCCACTCTTAGCTCGTTTATCAGAATAAGCGGTAACGCAAGACACGTTAAGGACAGTATTTTGCGTGTAACAGGCAAGGAGTACCGTCTCGGACTTTACAACAGTAATCCTTCACCGGAAAAAAAGGCAGAGCCTAAAAAAGATCCGCTTCAGAATCTCATTTCAAGAGCAAGAGATATGGGCGTAAACGTAGACGTAAAATAATAAAAGTAAAAAATACAATCATAATATAAAGGAGACACAAACTATGAAAGCAAGAATTCCCGGCGCACCTCAGGGTGGCAGAATGAATATGATGAAGCAGATTCAGGAAATGCAGGCTCAGCTTGAAGCAAAGCAGGCAGAAATTGAAGCAACCGACTTTACTGCATCAGCAGGCGGCGGAGCTGTTGAGGTTACAGTTTCAGGTGCTCACGAAATCAAGAGCATCAATATGCAGCCCGACGTTGTAGACCCTGAAGATATCGAAATGCTCTCAGACCTTATTATCGCAGCTGCAAACGAGGCTATGAGAAAAGCTGAGGATGCTATGGAACAGGCAATGAATGCCGCTAAGGGCGGACTTAACCTTCCCTTCTGATGGCAGGATATGGTGTAGTAACTCTCCAAAGGCTCATTGAGCAGTTTGAGAGAATGCCCGGAATAGGCCACAAGAGCGCTCAGCGCCTTGCTTTTTATGTGCTCAACATGAAGAAAGAGGATGCCGAAGCCTTTTCAAAGGCTATTCTTGAGGCTCACGAAAAAATTAAAAAATGCTCCTGCTGCTGCAACCTTGCAGAGGAGGAGCTGTGTCCTATCTGCAAAAGCAGTAAGCGTGACGAAAGCGTTGTCTGCGTTGTTGAGGACCCCAGAGATGTAATGGCCTTTGAGCGTACCCACGAATATGAGGGTACCTATCATGTGCTTCACGGTGTAATTTCGCCTATGAACGGAATCGGCCCTGAGGATATTACAATCAAGGAGCTTATTTCCCGAATGGGTGACGGAAAGATTCAGGAAGTCATTATGGCAACCAATCCTACCGTTGAGGGTGAAGCTACGGCTATGTACATTTCTAGACTTCTGAAGCCTATGGGCGTGTCTGTCAGCAGACTTGCTTACGGTGTACCCGTTGGTGCAGACCTTGAATATGCCGACGAGGTAACACTTACCAGAGCACTTGAGGGACGAAGAATGTTATAATGAAAAAGCGACAGCGCGTTTTGGTTACTTTTCCGCGCCAGGAAAAGTAACGCCAAGCGGCGAGCTGTGGATTTATCAGAGGTGTCACTATGGCAAAAAACGACAGATTTGAAAAAGTATACACACAAGGTATGCTTGGCACAATGGAAATATGGGTGGATAAAGAAACAGGTGTAAACTACCTTTACCGTCAGAGCGGTTACAGCGGGGGACTTACTCCGCTTTTAGACAGAGACGGAAAACCCGTTATAACTCCCATTATAAACAGATACGAAAAATAATGCCCTTGCCGTCCCTGAAAGGTAATTCCCCTGTTAGGGGAAATGTCACGAAGTGACAAAAGGGTTCCCGTTTCCGGAGGAAAAGGTGGCTGCGAAGCAGTCGGAAGGGTAAGACAGGAGGCTGAGCTTTATGGTATCAAACAAAGACGACAGACAGATAATTGCACAGAACAAAAAAGCTCAGCACGACTATTTTGTTCTTGAAACCTACGAGGCAGGAATTGAGCTTTTCGGCACAGAGGTAAAGTCTATCCGTAAGGGCAGAGTAAACCTCAAGGATTCCTGGTGCAGCATTGACGGGGGCGAAATCTTCGTCAACGGAATGCACGTTTCACCCTACGAGCAGGGCAACATTTTCAACCGTGACCCTATGCGTGTAAAGCGACTTCTTATGCATAAAAGAGAAATCAACCGTCTTTTCGGTGTGACGAAACAGCAGGGTCTGACCCTCATACCCTTAAGCGTATATTTCCTCAAGGGCAGAGCCAAAATAGAAGTAGGTCTTTGCAAGGGTAAAAAGAATTACGACAAACGTGATGTTGCCGCTAAGAAGGACGCTCAGAGAGAAATCGAGCGAAATTTTAAAGAGAGATATTAAAAAACAACCGTCAGTTAAGCTGCTTTTACGGTAAATCAACCGTTGGTTTAGCCCATTTAACCGATATTCGCTTCAGAAAAAGAATATTTTCCGGTAAAATTTAGTTACAAAATCAAAGGCAAAAGCCGAAAAGGAGAATGTAACTATGACACTTTTTAACAAAAACGAGCAAAGCAAAAACACACAGAACGAACAGTCTGAAACACTTGGCAAAAGAATTGCCGACAGAAGAAAGAAACACAATCTCACTCAGGAAGAGTTTTCAGTTCTTCTCGGTGTTACTGCTCAGGCGGTATCAAAATGGGAAAATGATGTATCCTGTCCTGATATAATGCTGCTCCCAAAAATTGCTGAGATACTGGAAGTAAGTATCGATGAGCTTATGGGAGTAAAAACTGATTTCAGCAATAAAGAACAGCTGCCCATAAGTGAAGCAGTTGATGTTAGTAAGCTCAAGTTCAGAGTTCATATTATTGATAACAGGGGCAAGCCCATTAAAATAGCTTTGCCTATGAGTTTTGTACTTAAGCTTGCGAATGTGGGAATCAAGATTTCAGGTATTGTCGGAACATCAGTTGTTGACGATTTACAGCTGGGTCAGATTCTTGAGCTTGTGAAAAACGGTGTAACCGGAGAGGTTTTCGATCTGACTGCAGACGACGGAACAAACGTTAAAATTGAAATAAGCTGAGTAATCAGTTTATATATAAAACTCACGGGGACGAAAGGATTTCGACGGGGGTTTTGAAGCATAATAAGCGGGTAGTGGTGCGGTACCACTATAAAAATCGCAACTTAAAAATAAACGACAATAATACAACAGTATTAAAGGCTGCCTAATTGCGGCCCGTCTTCTTTGAGAGTACTGCGGCTCATCTGAAGGCGTCGACTCAGCAGTGAACGTGAATGTCAGAGCAGGCTCGTATGACATCATGCATCAGAGTCTACTGAATCCGTAAGCCTGTCAATCGGCGTACGGGTGAGGGAATGTTAAAAGACTGACTGCACCCGGAGAAGGTTATGTGGATGGATTTTCGGACGCGGTTTCGATTACCGCCGTCTCCACCAAAAAGAAAAGTCGCACGAAAGTGTGGCTTTTCTTTTTGTATTATTCATCATTCATCATTCATTATTCATTTGTTCTGTTGCGACTTTTCTTAATGAAAAATGAAAATTGAAAAATGAAGCCGCTTCGCTGATGAGTTATAAAAGCCAATTCATCGCCTTGCAAAACAGTCCGTATTTTTATTATTTACAGCTCCATTCCTATATTGAAAATTGATTTTTCCTGTGCTATAATCGTTTAAGTGTATAAATTTGGAAACACAAAGGAGAGATTTTATGAAACTGAAAAAAATACTTTGCCTGTTTTTGTGCCTTCTGCTGACAGTGTCAACCTTTTCCTTCTGCACTTTTGCAGCAAACGACGACCCGGAAATGCTGAGTGAGCTTTTTGAATTCGGTATAGGTCCGGAAACAGACGGATACTCAATTGACTACCGATATTTTTCACCGGTAAAAGAAAATGACAGCACAAAATACCCCTTAGTTATCTGGCTTCACGGTATGGGTAACGGAGGTGAAGACGGAAAACAGCTTTCAACAAGTAACATTGCCTATTGGGCGAGCGATGATTTTCAGAGCCGTTTTAAAAATTCCGGTGGGGCGTTCATTATGGCTCCGCGTTCTCTTGAAGAAGAGAATCTTTATTGGTCAGACGAACTTATTTTTCCGCTGAGAAGAACTATTGACAGTTTCATCGAAGAAAACAGAGAGAATATAGATGTGAAACGCATATATTTGGGCGGTTATTCCATGGGCGGTAAAATGACGCTTAAATTAGCCGTGGCTTATCCCGATATGTTTGCGGCAATTTTTCCCATCTGTCCTGCATGGGTTCCGGGAGATGAAGCCGTTGCTCAGCTTAAAGATATTCCTATGTGGCTTACAAGCGGTGTTCCCGATACAGTTGCACATTATTTTGCCTTCGTTATGCCCACATGGGAGAATATTGTCAAGGCAAGCAACAGACCGGAGGACCTGCGCTTTTCATCGCTGGAGATAGTATGCTACGAAAACGGCATTCCGACCATCAGTCCCCATTTTGCTTGGTTTGCCGTAAATCACGATATGTTCTCTTCTAAAAACGGAGATTATCCCTTTATGACCACGGTTAACGGAAAGGGAAGTTATGTAAATCTTACTTACCCTGACGGAATGATATCCTGGCTGTCGGGCTACGAAAGCAATTTTGACGGCTATGCTGCAACTGATAGCGGTAACGATGCTGTTAAGGATGAGGGTGCCAATCTCAGCCTCGGCCTGATTTTTGAGATTCTTAAAAACCGAATAGAGCATTATGTTAGTTATATTTTTAATTTAGGAGAAAGATTATGCCATACCTATTCACTCATTTCAAAGAAAAACTGACACCTGACGGTGAACAGGTCTATTTTGCACTCAGTAAAGACGGTTTCAACTGGACAGAGGTCAACGGCGGTGAACCTATTCTCACAAGCACAATGGGTGCAAAGGGTTGCCGTGATATTGAAATTGTCCGTATGAGAGACGGCTCTTTCGTTATACTCACAACCGACGAGTGCATCGTTTATAAAATGGATGAAAACTATCAGGTTGACTGGAAAAAGGTCAACTCAACGGGCAGTAAGTGTCTTTGTATGTGGAAGACAAAGGATCTTGTAAACTTCTCAGAGCAGAAAAGAATCTATTTCGGCAGAGACGATTTCGGTTGCCTCTGGGCTCCCGAGGTGTTCTATGACGAGATTAATGACGAGTATCTCATTCATTGGGGGTCAACAGTAAAAGAGGATAATTACAGCCATATGTCAATTTACTGCTGTACAACCAAGGATTTTGAAACTTTCAGCGAGCCTAAATTGTTCTTCACAAAGAACAATGAAATACTCGATACTCATATCCGAAAAATCGATGATACATATCATATGTTCTATAAAAATGCTCACGACCCGTCAATGAATATGCACGCAACAGCCGAAAATCTCTACGGCCCTTATAAGCACGATGAGGCCTTTGAAAAGTATATGTCAACTCTCGAAAAACCGGGCAGCTACGAAGCTCCCACAACTCTCGTTCTTCCCGACGGAAGATGGTGTCTTATGCTTGACTTTTTCGGTTGCGAAAAGCCGAAAATGGGTTATGTGCCCTTTGTTTCCTCAAAGCCCGGTGATAGCAATTTCACAATGAGCAAAGAGAGCTTTTCCTTCCCTTACGGCTTTAAGCACGGCGGAATCGTTGAAATTACCGATGAAGAATACGACAGGGTAGTAGCACATTACAACACAAAATAAATAATTTTTTGACGAAAAAGCAAAAAAATTCTCCCGACTTAATTGTCGGGAGATGATTTTTTATTCAGCTTTTTCTTCTTTTTTAAGAAGTGAGCAGTGGTTGAAATCAACAACCTGAGTCATACCGCTGAACTTCTGACCCCAAAGGTCTGCCCATTTTTCACAGTAAGCAGCACTGTAAGGCACGTTATTCTTCTTTCTGTATCCTGCAAAGCAGTTGCACCAGATTACTGAGGGAAGAGCAATTACAAGATAGTAAAGGGGGCCGAGAAGAAGGCACTGCCATGTGTGGCCGTATTCGTGGATTCTGCAGTTATATGTCCATTTCTTGTCCTTGTGATTGTCCTTGATGAAGATGAAAAGACCCATTGAAAGTCCGCCTGCATTCCAGGGCATATAAACGATTTTTGCATAGCCGAAATGCTGCCAGCGGTAGCCCTTGATTTTTGTTAAATAAAGGAACATAAGTCCGCCTACAAGGTTAACGGGAAGACCCCATGTCCACTGAACTGTGTAG
>JAFWZS010000039.1 GCA_017522205.1 Clostridia bacterium | reverse complement strand
TTGCGGTGATTTTTGCTTCTGCATCGTCGCCGAAGAACTTTTCGACCTTCTTAAGTCTCTTTTCTGCTCTCTCTTTAAAAGAATCTCTTGGTGTGCATTTTCTGCCGATAACTGTAATTTTCATATCGTCAGCTCCTTTCTTTTTCAAGGGGATTTCAAAAGGTATTACCTTTTGTGATTCTATTATAGCACACTTTCAATAAAAAATATATAGTTTGCAGTAAAATTTTGTTGATAATTTATAAATTTATTTTGCAAATACCTATTGCAAAGCTGTGTTATCTGTAGTATAATCGAAGTGTTGAGGGCAGTTACCACTCAGGTAACTGCCCTCATTATGTATTTTATTTTACATATTCATTATAAAGCTTTTCAATAATTGCGTTCATTTCGGGAAGATGCTTTTCCATTTCTTCAACAAGTCTGAACTGATTTCTTGCTCTTACAAGGTTATGCTCGGGATACTTGGTTTTGAAGTAAACGTCGCCGTCAATATAGTCAGTAAGGAAACGTACACCGCATTCAAAGGTCATCAGCTTTGCCGAAAAAGCAAGACAGTCAACCTCTGTTTTGGTAAGAGCCTTTGCACAGGCTGAAAGAAAGCCCCTTGCAAAGCTTTCAAAAAGCTCAATTGAAATTTTTACATTGTCGAGATTGTCGTCGTCCTCAAAGGTGGTGTTACCGCCGAAACGGATTGCATCACCGAAATCGTAGAGAGAAAGTCCCGGCATAATTGTGTCAAGGTCAATTACGCAGATTGCCTCGTTGGTATCCTTATCGAAAAGAATATTGTTGAGCTTGGTGTCGTTGTGTGTAACACGAAGAGGAATAAGTCCCTTCTTATGAAGATCAAGAACGTATTTTGCATCCTCTGTACGGTCAAAAACAAACCTGATTTCATCTTCAACCGATGCGGCTCTGCCCTTTACGTCGGCTTCAACTGACTTTCTGAGATTTTCAAGACGCTTTGGTGTATTATGGAAATCCTTGATGGTTTCGTGAAGGTTGTGCATAGGATAATCGCTCAGATGTCTCTGGAACATACCGAAGCCTCTGCCCGCGTTTTCAAAACAAGTATTGTTTTCAATAAAGTTAAAGGTGTAAGCCTTATCAACGTAATTATAAATTCTCCAGCACTTATTATTATAGTAATAATAGTAGTTTCCGTCTTTTGCGGGAAGGAAGGTCAGAGTTTCTCTGTCAGGGTTGCCGCCTGCTTCAGCAATCTTGTTTCTCAGGTACTGGGTAACACTTACGATATTGCTCATAAGATTATCGGGGTTTCTGAAAACATGGGTGTTGATTTCCTGAACAAGATACTGCTTGTTTTCACCGTTATGGTTAAAAACGATAAGATTTGTTGTGTTGATATGTCCGCCTGTTACACTTTCACAGCTGACAGCTTCACCTTTTATATTAAAGCATCTGCATACTTCTAAGATTTCATTATTCATCATAATTACAATTACCTTTCAAATTTTGTATTCAGGCACTTTTGCCGGAAGGCTGATTATTCGGCACTGTCAGCCTTGAGATAGTACATTCTTGAATCGTTGTCAAACAGCATACGGGCATTTGAAAGATTGAAGCCTCTCTGCTGAGGTCTGAAGCCTGAATACATAAGTGAATCGCCACCTGCGGTGAACTCTTCTTTTTCATTTTTCAGCTTGATTGTATTGCAAAGGAATTCATAGAACTTTCCGTCATCCATATCAAGCTTTTTGGGAAGAGGCTGATTGATAATCTCCCCTACCATTTTTATATTGATAACCTGAGGACGGATTGTAAGGTGGTAATCCTTATTCTCATCAAGAGCGTCAAACTTAATTACTTCATTTGCAGGATTGGGAACAACACGGTCAACAAAATAACCGAGCATAGCCTCGCTCTTATCCTTTGAGGTAATCTGCCACTTCATAATGTTATCCGTGAAAACGTCACCGATTCTTGTGAATTCACCGAACTGAAGAAGTCTTCTGTGCTGCTTGTAATATTCAATCTGCTTTTTAACTGCGGCTCTGTCAAAGCGTGAAAGCTGAGTAACATCAAGCTCATAGCCTAAAAGACCGAAGGAAGCAACATTGAATCTTTGTTCAACGCTTGAGAAACGGAAATCGTTAAGGCTGACAGCTGCAGCAACGTGCATTGTCATAACTGACTGAGGATAGCCGTAGGATGTTCCGCTCTGAATGTAAAGTCTGTCAAGAGGGTCTGTGTTGTCACTTGTCCAGCACTGAGGCATATAGCAGAATGTGCCAAGGTCAAATCTGTTGCCGCCGCTTGAGCAGGCTTCAAAGAGAATGTTCGGGAACTTTTCTGTGAGTGCGCCCCAGATTTCATAAAGACCCATCATGTATCTGTGGAAGAATTCGCCGCTTCTTGCATTCTTTCTTCTGGAGAACACGTCAGACATGTGGCGGTTATTATCCCACTTGATATATTCGATATTTCCGCTTGAGAAAACGTCAGTCATTGTGTTTATTATGAAATCCACAACCTCGGGATTTGTAAGGTCGAGCACAAGCTGATTTCTTCCCTCTGAGGGCTTATAGATATCGGTTGTGATTGCCCATTCGGGATGCTCTCTGTAAAGGTCGGAATCGGGATTCACCATTTCAGGCTCGACCCACAGACCGAACTTAATTCCCATATCATTAATCTTTTTAGCAAGACCTCCGATACCGCTGGGCAGCTTTTTGATGTTGACTGTCCAATCACCGAGACCTGCCTTGTCGCTGTTTCTCTTGCCGAACCAACCGTCGTCAAGAACAAACATTTCAGCACCTAAATCCTTGGTTGCTTTTGCAATTTCAAGAATTTTCTTTTCGTTGAAATTAAAGAAGGTTGCTTCCCAATTGTTTACAAGAATAGGTCTTTCTTTATCTTTCCAGACACCTCTTACAATATGTTCCTTAACAAAGGTGTGCATATTCCGACTCATTCCGTTAAGGCCCTCATTGCTGAAGGTCATTACACTTTCGGGTGAATCAAAAATCTCGCCCACACCTAACTTCCAGTCAAATTCAAAGGGGTTGATACCGTTCTGAATTCGGAGAATTGAATGGGTTGAAACCTCTGCTCTTGCTATATGGTTACCTGAATAAACAAGGTTAAAGCCGTAAGCGTCACCCTTGTTCTGTGTGCACTCCTTATGGCGCACTGCAAAGAAGGGGTTGTGTCTGTTTGATGATGTGCCTGTGATTGAGCCGATTTGAGTTATACCTGAATTGAGGATATGCTCATTCTTATAGCGTTCTCTTGTCCACGCACCGTCAAAGGTAAGCATTACATAGTCATCCATAGGCATATCAAGCTGCATACTCATAACGGACTTGATTCTGAATGACTTTTTGCCTGTATTGATAATACGTGTGCTTCTTGTAATTACGTTGCATTCTTCATATACGGTATAAAGAAGATGAATCTCTGCACCGAGAACCTTGTCCTCAAGAACAACGGTAAGGGTTTCACTTTCACCGTAGCTTGAGGGAAGGCCTCTGAGAGCTGGCTTCAGCTTTGTGATACCGTGAGATTTATATTTGAAATCTGTTGTGAAATTGCCGTCCTCGTGCATAAGCTGAACAGCCGGCTGTCTGTAGTCACCCTTGCCGTAAGCGGAGAATTCAAGGGCAATATGGTCAAGAGAAAGTGATTTGTCGTCTGTGGAATATGCAACGCTGTTTGCAAAGCCGCCAAGGTGCTTGTCGTAAAGATGCTCAAAGGAATCGGTATTTCTTATTTTTCTGCCGTAATAAAGTGCTTCAAGCTGTCCTGATTTCATTACTCTGAAAAGGTAGCTTGTCTTATCTGTTGTAAGATGGAACACATTATTTTTACTTACAGTAATCATAGCATTTTCTCCTTAAAAGCCAGCAATAAGCTGACATAATTATACAGTTTTAATTCTATACCAATAATATTCCTCTGTCAATACGAAAAATATTAAATTAGTAGTAACAGTATTGTCACCCTTATTGCCATAACTTTGTAATAATTTTTAAATTTTAACAAATTATGACTAAAAAGGAATTGTATAGCATTCACTTTTATGTTATGATATAAATGGAATAAAATGAAAGGCGGAAAAACTATGAAGACAATTCTTATTGCCGACGATGAAGAAAGAATCCGCAAGCTTGTGGGCGACTTTCTCAAAAGGTCAGGCTACAGTATTCTTGAAGCTGAAGACGGTGAAGCTGCTTTCAGACTTTTTGAAAACAACAAGAAAATCATTGACCTTATTATTCTTGACATTATGATGCCCGGACTTAACGGCTGGGAGGTCTGCAGAAAAATCAGGGAGACCTCAAATGTTCCCGTTATTATTCTTTCTGCAAGAAGTGAAGAATTTGACGAGCTGACTGGCTATGAGTCCGGTGCTGACGATTATGTAACTAAGCCCTTCAGTCCCATTATTCTCGTAAAGCGTGTTGAGGCTCTTTTAAGACGTGTGAGTGCAACTTCTTCTCAAAGTGCAGAGCGTGAATTCAACGACCTTATTTTCAACGATGAGGCTCACGAGGTTCGCCTTGAAGGCAAGGAAATTGAGCTCACTCTTAAGGAATACAACATCCTTAAAGCACTTCTTGAAGATTCAGGCAGAGTTTTCAGCAGAGAACAGCTTCTCGACAACATCTGGGGCTACGACTTCACCGGTGACATCAGAACAGTGGACTCTCACGTTGCAAGACTCAGAACAAAGCTTGGCTCCTGGGGTAACAAGCACCTTAAAACCGTTTACGGTGTAGGTTACAAAATTGAGGAAAGCTGATGAAACTGATTAAAGAGCCCAGCGTCCTCAGACGGCGCTTTTCACTTGTTAACCTTACGCTGACGTTAATGTTTCTTGCATTGTTTACATTTCTTCAGTTTGAGGTAATGGATGATATCTTTCTGCTTGTTGCCAAAAATTCTCTGGTTTCCGTTGCAAGAGAAATTGAAGCACTTGATTACAAGAGCGATACCTTCAATAACGAGATGTCTGACATAGAAGCCAACAACAGTGTTTATGTTGAAATTTACTATCCACGTGACCGTCTTGTCTACACCACAGACAGCAACAAGGTGGTTTATGAGCACGGAAATTCATCGGTGTCTTTAGAGAATCTTCAGCCACGTGTTATGAAGCTGATTTCCCAGGAAATGCATACTGACGGCAGCTACTTTGAAATAAGACAAGAGTTTTACACAACTGCTCAATACCTTGTTTTCGGTGCTTTCAAAGATACTGATATCGGTATTGAAATATACTACCCCACCGACCTTATAAGGGATAACGCAAGCACTGCGAGCTGGGTGCTTTTTGCTCTCAGCCTTACCATTCTTTTTGTTGTTCTTCTGGTTGTTTCTCTGGTTGCAAAGATGTATCTTGACCCGGTTGAAAAAATTAAAAAGACCACTCAAAAAATGATACGCCTTGATTTCAGTGCAGTCTGCCCTCCCTTCAAAAACAAGGAATTGTCAGAGCTCAGCGACAATATAAACTTCCTTTCAAGTACTCTTTCGGAATCAATGAAGGAGCTTCAGAGTGAAAACAGAAAGCTCGAATATGCAATTGAGCTCCAAAGAAAGCAGGAAAAGGCTCAGCGCTCCTTTGTTGCCAACGCTTCTCACGAGCTGAAAACACCCATTTCAATTATAAGAGGCTATGCAGAGGGTATCAAATACGGTATCAGCGGAGATTCAACGGAAGAATTCTGCGACATTATAATCGAAGAATCGGACAAGATGAACAACCTTATTGTAAGGCTTATGGAGCAGCTTCAATACAGCTCAGTCTACAGCCTTAACGAAAGCAGCTTTTCAATAAAAGAGCTTATCACCGGACTTATAAGCGGTACTCGTCTTGACTTTGAGGAATGCGGCATCAGCCTTTCTGTTGATATTCCCGAAAGCTTTATCGGCAGAGGCGACAGCGAGCTTCTTTCATCTGTTTTCAACAACTATTTTTCAAACGCTCTCAGTCACATCGATTTTGAAAAAGAAATCAGAATTACAGGTACGGATGTGGGCGAAGCCTACAGAATCAGAGTTTATAATTCAGGAAAGCCCATAAACGGCACTGACATTCAGAATATCTGGCAGAGCTTTTACAGAGCCGACAAGGCACACTCACGAAAGGAAGGAAGATTCGGTCTCGGTCTTTCCATTGTTGCAACCATTCAGAATCTTCATAAGCAGGAGTACGGTGTACTTAACCGTGAACACGGTGTGGAGTTCTGGTTTGATATAAAAAAAGCAGATTAATTGCAATTTCTTATTAACAAAAATGTTGACATTCAGTTATTTTGATGTTACCATAAAATGAAAAAAATATCAGGAGGACAAAAATGAAAACTTTCAAAAAAACAGTTGCTGTTCTGCTCACACTTGTGCTTCTTTCAGGCTCATTTATGTGTGCTGCAGTTGACGGCGAAAAGCAGTATCACAAGTATGAAAAATATCTCCTTCTCGGCGACAGTGAAGCCAG
Organism: Clostridia bacterium; assembly: GCA_017522205.1. GTDB lineage: Bacteria > Bacillota > Clostridia > Oscillospirales > Acutalibacteraceae > UBA6857. Next base: position 12,238 of record JAFWZS010000039.1, on the reverse strand, counting down.
CGGCTTCAAGGATTACACCTATGTAATGACTGAATTCACAAGAGTACCCAATTCATACCCTGACCTTATTGCCAAGGAGCTCGGTGCTGAGCTTATTCCCATGGCTTGCCCCGGGTTCAGAACCGTTGAGCTTCGTCATATGCTTGACGATGAATATGTTGTAGAAGATGAGTATCTCTTCTCGGCTGTTCCTCATCACGAGCCCGAAGAAATCGAAGCAAAAAAGCCTGAAATGCGTCAGGCTATCAAGGATGCTGACCTTATTACACTTGGTATCGGCGGCAACGACTGGGGTGCTTATCTCGGTTGGGTTATGACTGATTTGCTCGAAGAAAATCCCCTTCCCGAGGATTTTGAAAAGGCTCTCAGAGAATTTCTCAGCAAGGCTACTGTTGAAGACGATATCATCGGTACAATCGTGGATATGGCAAAGGTATTTATGTCAATGGACGTCTTTGTCAAGTCTCTTTCAGAGGCACTTGTTTATTCATTTAAAACTCTTCACGAAAACTGGTGCCACATCATTGAGGATATCTATGAAATGAATCCCGATGTTACCCTTGTTGTTGTAGGTATGTTTATTACAACCTATAAAACTGAGGAAGGCGCACCTGATGTTGTTATTGAACCTGATCCCCTTGCTGTTGAGGTTGAACAGATGATGATTGACTTCGGTAACAAGCCTATGGTTGACAACGAAGAAAAGTACGGCTATATCTATGTTGACACTGCAGGTACTGTAGTTGAAACCTGCCATCCCACCGACGGCGGACACAGACACATTGCAAACAGAATTCTTGAAGAGCTTCCCGATGCACGCTTCCCCTACACCGATGTTTCAATTAATTCTTCAGAATACAAGGCTATTGAATATATGTACCTCAATGACCTTATGAATGGCGAAACAGAAACAACCTTCGGCGGTGACAAAAAAATCACAAAGGCTGAGCTTTCAAAGGCACTTTCAAAGCTTTCAGATTCTTTCAAGGCTACCGACAGCAGCAAAGAAGTCAAAAAAATCGAACTTTGCTCAGACACATTCAAGCTTTCAGGCAAAAACGGAATCAAGGATATGCTTGGTTATCTCGGTGAAATTATTACCCTTATTTTCTCGGGTGAAGCATTCAAAACCGTTACAAGAGCTGAAGCTGCACTCAGAATTTATCAGGCAGTAAGATATAAATAAAAAAGCTATCCCTATAGTGCCGGTTGTGCTATAGGGATTATAAAAATCAAATTACTCTCAGGAGGAAATTATGAAAAATTTTAAAAGAACATTGGCTGCAGTACTCAGTCTTTTGCTTATTCTTTCTTCGTTTGCTTTTGCAGCCAGTGCAGACGAAAAAGTGTACTATGACTACGATAAGGTTCTTCTTTTGGGTGACAGTGAATCAAGCGGTTTTACCGATTACGGTGATGAATTCAGCGAATTCAACCGTGTAGACGATTCCTATGCTGCTTATGTAGCAGACTTCTTTGGTGCAGAGCTTGTTCCTATGGCTTGTCCCGGCTTCAGAACAATGGAGCTTCGCTGTATGCTTGACGACAACTACTACCCCTCAGACGATCCGTATCTCTTTAAAAAGGTTCCTCACACACCTGAAGAGGAAATTATGAAAAAGTCTCCTCAGCTGCGTCAGGCAATCAAGGATTCCGACCTTATAATTATCGGCATCGGCGGCAACGACTGGGGTGCATACCTCGGTTGGGTTCAGGAGGACACTCTTGCAGCCAACATCCTTCCTGACGATTACAGAGCAGCCCTCAGCGATATGCTTAAAAATGCCAAGGTTGGTGACGACGTTATAGGTATGGCAATTGAGCTTGCAGATTACCTCAATGCCGTTGACGAGCTTATGCCTGCACTTGTTGAGGCTTTCAAATACGGATTTTCAAATCTCTATGAAAACTGGGAATACATTATCGAATATATTTATGAGAACAACCCCGATGTAACAATAGCCGTTGTAGGTATGTTCCCCACTTATCTCAAAACTGAGGAAGGTGCTCCCGATGTAGTTGCAGAGCCCGACCCCGTTTCAAAAACGATTGAAGATGCTATTATCGCCTTTGCCAACAAACACATGATTGAAGGCAGAGACAAGTACGGTTATCTCTATGTCGACACTGCAGGAACAATTGTTGAGGTCTGCCACCCCACAGTTGCAGGTCACAGACACATTGCTGACAGAATTCTTGATGCTCTCCCCGACGCAAGATTCCCCTACACAGATATTTCAATTAAAGATGCCGAATACAAGGCAGTTGAGTATATGTACCTTAACGGACTTATGAAGGGTAAAGGTGTAACAACCTTCGGCGGTGACGAAAAAATCAAAGAGGCTGAGCTTTCAGAGGTACTGAACAAGATTTCAGGTGATTTCAAAGTAACCGACAGTACAAAAGATGTTAACCGCCTTAAACTCGCTTCTGATTTACACATAATTTCAGGTGAGAAAGGCATTGTTTTCACAGTTAAGCACCTTCTCTCAATGGTTAAGCTGATTTTCTCAGGAAAGGCTTTCAAAGCGCTTTCAAGAGCAGAAGCAGCAGTTGAGATCTACAACAGCATAAAGTAACATAAAAGATAACAAGAAATTAAAGAGGTGTAGTTCATCGCTACACCTCTTTTGTTATTATGTACAATTAAAACTCAGCAAGATTGTCGGGAGTGCAAACTCTCTTACCCTCTTCAATTTCGTGAATCATCTGAACAAGCTTATCGTTGACAGGTGTATCAACACCGTACTTGTCACCGTTTGTAACAAAGAAGCCGTTGAGAATGTCAATTTCAGTCTTCTCCCCTGCTTCGATTGACTGAAGGGTTGAGGGCTTAACGTCTGAGTAAAGCTTACCTACCATACGTACAACGATTTTAACAATGCTGTTGTACCACTTTGCGTTACTGAGAGCAAGCATTCTGTATTCGAGAACTGCACCATACTTGGGAACCTTGATGTTCATTGCCTTAGCAACTGCCATACCTTCTCTTGCAATATTAAGGAAAAGGTCCTGAGCTCTTACGTCCTTAAGAATTACGCCGAGCTTCTTGCCTGTAATACCTGCAACTGCGTTGATGCAGGAGTTGATGATGAGCTTTGAATACTGACGTCCCTTGATGTCAAGTGTAACCTGAGCAGGAACAACGTGGCTGAGCATTTCAGCAAACTTTTCGAGCATAGGTGTCTTCTGTCCGTCAAGCATACCCACATAGTATTCACCAAGGCTTGTCATTGTAACGTCGTTATCAGCGTTTCTTGTTGCACCGAAGCCGATCATACAGCCTACTGCCTTATCTCTGCCAACGATTTCTGCAAGCTCTTCTGTAAGAATACCGTTCTGCATACCTACGATAATTCCGCCTTCAGCAAGATAGGGAAGAATAAGCTTTGCAGAAGCTGCAACGTGAGCATACTTTGTTGCAATAATGATGATGTCAAACTTTTCGTCACCGAATTCTTCTACCTCGTGGTAGCACTTGAAATCAACGTGGTGTTCACCCTTTGCACCGTGAAGATAGAAGCCCTTTGATTCAATAAGCTCCTTGATTTCAGGAATGTGGCACTTGATTCTGATGTCATATCCCTCTTTTTTGAGAAGTACTGCTACGGTACCACCGATAGCACCTGCTCCAACTACAAGAACTTTCATTGTTTATCCTCCAATTAATTTAAATTAATATTTCATTCTTACTTTTTCGGCAAAGCACATTACGTCCTTGATTTCGAGAACCTCACCGTCGTCAAGAACTGCCTTACCGCTCATTCTGCCGAATACCTGATGCTGGTCAGTTTCAATCACCTTGAGGCTGATTTTTGCAGCACGGTCAATTACGGGCTTGAAGGTCATTTCAAATCTTCCGTCACTTGATGTAAATGTCCAGTCCTTCATATAATCTGAACCGTTCGGAATATTGAAGGAAATGTCGTCAAGCTTATGTGCCTTTCCGTCATAGAAAAGGATGTTTTCTGAAGCGGCAGTTGTGTCACCGAAGCCGTAGCCGATGTTCCAGCCGAAGGGCTTACCGTTTACAACAGCATTACCGCTGCCCCAATACCATGTGTTGTCATAAGTCCATACACCTCTGCCCCAGTCAAGAGTGCCGAAGTCTGTTTCGGGGTTGAACTCATATCTTACACCGTCAAATTCAGCATAACCTTCTGCTCTCATGCAGTTGATTTTCTGATTGTAGTAGAAAGCCTTCTTGCTCTCCTTCCAGGGGGTTGCAATAACCATTGTGTCCATAGGCGGCTGAGTTAAGGTGATGTCAACCTTAAGGCTCTTTCCGTCTTTGAACTTTCTGTATTCACCGACGATTCTTCTCTTACCCTCAGTTACGATAAAGTCGAGGTCGAGCTTTTTGTCGTGGTAGTGAATATCGCCTGTTTCGCTTGTTCTGGGAAGCTTATACTTGCCCATAGGGAAGAAGTTAAGAATTGAGCTTGTCTGCTCCCAAGGGTTGTTTTCGTCAAAAACAAGCAGCGAAGCGGACTGCATTCCGATATAACCGTCATCTGAAAGAGTGAAAGCTACAGCGTGCTTATCAGCGAGAATGAGATAGTAGTCCCATTCCTTGATTTTGAATTTTGGTGCTGCAATGCTCTCTCTGTTATAGGTCTGGATAAGACTCTTTGACCAGCCGGGCTCCATAAGTGTGCCGTCAGCTTTAAGCAGGTCGTGCTTTGTTGTGACTTCATGATTTCTTGCCATATTATGTTCTCCTTTCTATAAGCACCAAAAGTGTAACCCGTAAAACGAGTTACACTTGGATTTTTTATACTACCTTAGGTACTGTTCTTACATATTTTGAAGATGCACCGTAAACATTGCCGTTTGCAGTTTTCTTATATGCTTTTACCTTGAAGCATGCACCCTTAAGTGCAGCAAGGTTCTTCACAGTGTAGGTGTTGTTCTTTGTTGAGCCAACCTTGGTGTATTTGCCGTTTGCATCAGGTGAGTAATAAATTACATAACCTGTTGCACCGCTTACCTTGTTCCATGTAAGTGTTGCTGACTTAACACCTGCTGTTGCTTTTACTGTGGGTGTAGCAGGAAGAGTTGCAGTTTCCCAACGCTTTGATTCACCCCAGATTACTGTGTCACCCTTCTTGTAATAGGGCTTTACTGAGAAGGTGTAAAGTGTGCCTACCTTAAGGCCCTTTACTGTGTAGCTGAGTGAGGTTGTTGATTTCTTTACAGTTACCCACTTTTTCTTTGCAGTGTCATATCTGTAAACTCTGTAGCCTGTTGCACCGGCTGACTTGCTCCAGTTGAGCTTGATTGAGGTTGTCGTCTTGTTGGTTTTGATTTTTGAAATCTTGCCGGGAACAATCTTGAAGGAAAGTGTTTTGCTGCCGCTGTACTTGCCCTTAAGAACAACCTTAACCTTATATGTGCCTACCTTTGCAGAAATTGAACCTGCTGAGTAGTCAATGTCATAGTCAACACCTGCTGTAAGTGTCTTGTTCTTGGTGTCTGTTACAACTGCCTTTTCGGGAGCCTGAGTTTCACCGTTATAATAGAAGGTTGATGTTGCAAGCTTGATTGATTTAACTGCGTAAATCTTGCCTGTTTTTTCATAGCCGCAACGCTTACAGCTATATTCAATCTTACCGTCCTTTGAGGTTGTTGCCTTAGTTACCTTTTCGTTGTAATCGTGACCCAGCTTCGGAAGTATTTCCTGAGGAATAATGTCCTCTTCGCAGTTGATACAGTATACACCGGCAGTGAGGCCTGTCTTCGTGCAGGTGGGTTCTTTGGCTGCCTTTTCTGCTTCGTTGTGGCCTGTTGCGTCAATTATTTCCTGAGCAACGAGAATCTGACCGCATCTGTTACAAGTCTTGCCTTCTGTGAGACCTGACTCTGTGCAGGTGGGAGCTTTTGCATGGTCAACTCTTTCGTCGTGGCCGTAAGCCTTTTCCGGAAGTGTGTCCTTAAGACCGCAGCCATTGTCACAGAGAGCTGACTTTGTGCCGTCGGTAAGGCAGGTTGTGTTTCCGTCTGAAACATAGTTTGTATACTTGTGGCCAAGCTTTGTGCCGGGGTCTGCAATGGGACTTGACTTATATGTGCAGACCTTACACTTCTTGCTCTTTGTGCCGTCCTTTTCACAGGTTGCGTCACCGTTTGATTCATAATCGCCAAGGTCGTGGTCGAGCATAGCAATCTTAACTGTTTCGCTCTTTGCTGTGCAGCCTTCACGTACACAGTGCTTTGACTTTTCACCTTCTCTGTAGCAGGTGGGCTGAGTGTCAATCATATATTCTGTGCTATATGAGTGACCGAGACGGTTTATTTTTTCTGTCTTTTCCTTTGTGCAGGTTTCGCACTTATGAAGCATTTCACCGTCATTTTCGCAATCAGCAGCAACCTTAACTGTACCTGCATCCCATTTATGTTCACCTGTTGCTGCAATTTCACCTGTATAAGTGTGAGAGCAATCTGCACACACGAAGTTAGCTGTGCCTGCCTTTACGCAAGTGGGAGCAGTAACAACTGTGCTTGTGTAGTTGTGTCCCTTTGCAGGGATAACTTCCTGCTTTGTTGTGATTTCGGTACATCTTGTGCACTTTGCACCGTCTGTAAGACCTGTATCTGTACAAGTGGGAGCCTTGCCCTTGATTGTTTCATTTACGTGGCCGAGAGCAGTATTCGGAATATCTCTTACGTCCTTTGCACCGCAGCCTCTGTCACAAACTGACCATTCGGTTGCATTCTTTGTGCAGGATGCGTTGTTGTTTGAAACATAGCTTGTATATTTATGACCCAGCTTTGAGCCCTCATCCTTTACGGTTGAGGTCTTAGGACAACGGGTACACTTGCCTGACTTTGTACCGTCAGATGTACAGGTTGCGTCACCATTTGATGTGTAACTGAAATCGTGACCTAAGGGAGCGATTTCTTCACGGATTTCGTTCTTACATACCTTACACTTAAAGCTCTTCCAGCCATTAAGCTCACAGGAGGGTTCTATAAGACCGGTAAGCTCTTCGTCGTGGCCTACGGGATCAACGTAGTTATCCTTTGATGTGAACGTACAGTTTTTACATTTATTAAGAGTGTAACCGTATTCCACACAAGTGGGTGCTACAACCTCTTTAACTAAGTCGTGACCGTTAGCGGGAAGAGTTTCTGTGATTGTTCTTGAACATCTTGAGCACTTTGAGGATTTGATACCTTCTGCAGTACATGTAGGCTGAGTTGTTACTTCAAACTCGCTCATATCGTGGCCGAGAGCAGGAAGCACTGTGCTTGCCTTTGTTCCACCACAAGTCTTACATTTATAAGAGATTGAGCCCTCTTTTGTGCAGGTGGGATCAACCTTTGTTTCCATATAATCGTGCTCGAGAACTGTGCCTATATTCTTCTTTTCAACATAGTCGCACTTTTCACATGAGTACTTGTCATAGCCGTATTCCTTACAGGTGGGAGCTACAACAGTCTTTACAAGAGTGTGACCTGTTGCGGGAATAAGCTTTTCTTCGGTTGCACCGCAGGTGCTGCACTTATACTTCTCTTTACCGTCAGTTGTGCAGGTAACCTTTGCTACCACTGAATCGAGAGCCATCTTGTGACCTAATGCATTTACCTCTACCTCTTCGGTATAGTCACAGCGTGCACACTTTTTGAGTACCTTACCCTTTTCTGTGCAGGTAGCTTTCTTGATAACTTCCTTATCCTGAAGCTCGTGAGCAACCTTATTGCCGTACTGCTTTTTGCAGACGTCACAGGTGGGAATTACACCGCAAACGGGTGAAGAAGTGCTGCAGGCTGATTCTTCATCATAGCCACAGCCTGATCTTGTGCAGTAAACGGTATGCTTGCCGTTTCCGTTGCTTCTGATGATTTCCTGATGACCGAGAGCCTTCTGACCGTCGGGTACATATCTTATGTATTCCTGCTTACAGCGTGTACAGGTCTGCTTCTGATGCTCGTCCTTTGTACAGTCAGCTGGTACATTTACAAATGTGCTCCATTCGTGCTGAGGAACTTCACCGTATTCAAATGTCGTCTCCTGACTTGTGCCCTTTGAGCTGAGACCGCAAACAGCACACGAAACGTAATATACCGCCTTCTTACCGCAGGTTGATTCACTCTTAAGATAGTTGGCACCAATCTCCGTAGCGGTAAACTTGTGTCCGTTTGAGCAATCTGCCGCAAGTACATCAAGGCTCATTCCGGGCATATAAATAACGGAAAAGCTGAGTACAAGCACCATCAGCAAACTGACAAAAGCTTTGAATGATAACTTTTTCATAGTTTATGTCTCCTTTGTTTTGATTTCAACCGCCTCAAAATGAGACAGTTACAGTTATACATCTACTATTATATATAAAACTAATGTGTATTTCAAGTGTATAAATGAAACCCATTAAAAAAATTTAAAATTAGTTTCACTTTTAGACAGATTTGTGATATACTAATCAGGTAATGACGAATAACAAAGGATGTTTCCATTGAAAAGCTATGAGATAAAACAAAATGATGCCAATCAGCGACTTGACAAGTTTCTTTTAAAAAGCTTCCCTAAGCTTCCCAAGGCACTTATGTATAAGTATGTGAGAATTAAAAGAATCAAGGTAAACGGAAAAAGGGCTGAAATTTCAACAAAGCTCTGTGTTGGCGACGTTGTTGACCTTTATATAAACGACGAGCTTTTAGAAAAGAAAGAAACCGTTTACGACTTTATGAGTGCAGGAAAACAGCTCAGCATTGTCTACGAGGACGAAAACATTATTCTGCTCAACAAAAAGGTGGGTCTTCTCTCCCACCCTGACGAAACAGAATATGTTGACACCCTTATTACAAGAGTTAAGCGTTATCTTTTTGAAAAGGGCGAATACAAGCCCCATGAGGAAAGCTCCTTTGCCCCTGCTCTTGTCAACAGAATTGACCGCAACACAAGCGGAATTGTAATCTGTGCAAAAACGGCAACAGCTCTGAGGGTACTCAATCAGAAAATGAAGGACAGAGAGCTTCACAAGCTTTACCTTTGCATAGTTCACGGAAAGATGGACAAGAAAACCGACACTCTTGAGGGCTATCTCGTGAAAGATGAAAAGAAAAACAAGGTTTTCATTTCCGGTTCTCAGCAGGGTGGCGGAAAGTTCATAAAAACAAAATACACCGTTCTCGGCTATGACAACGGACTTTCACTTCTTGAAATTGACCTTCTTACGGGCAGGACCCATCAGATAAGAGCACATATGGCATCAATCGGCCACTCACTTTTAGGTGACGGAAAATACGGCAGCAACAAGCAGAACAAGGAAAGCGGTTACAAGAAGCAGTGCCTTTGCTCATACAAGCTGATTTTTGACTTCACAACCGATGCAGAAGACCTCGGTTATCTTAACGGAAAAGAGTTCACCGTTGACGATGTATGGTTTAAAAGAGAGTTTTACGAGGGCACACTTAAGCGAGGAGAAAAGAAATGACAGATTTTGATAAGAATAAAAAACGCTCTGAAGAGCTGAGAGCAATAATTGAATACCACAATAAAAAGTACTACGAAAACGACGAACCCGAAATTGAGGACTTCGAGTATGACAGACTTCTTCACGAGCTTATTGCAATTGAAGAAAAGTACCCTGAGCTTTTAACGGCAGACAGTCCTACTCACCGTGTCGGCGGTAAGGCAGACGGTCAGTTCACTCCCGTCACCCATACAGTACCTATGGAGAGTCTTCAGGACGGCTTCAGCCTTGAGGATGTGGGTGCTTTTGACGTGAGAGTCAAGGGTGCAGTTTCAGATCCCATATACGTTGTTGAGCCGAAAATTGACGGTCTTTCTGTATCACTTGAATATGAAAACGGTGTACTCGTAAGAGCCTCTACAAGAGGTGACGGAAAAGTAGGTGAAGACGTTACGGCAAACATCAGAACTATCCGTAACGTACCCTTAAAAATAAATGCTCCCCTGCCCGTTTTAGAGGTCAGAGGTGAGGTTTATATGCCCAGAGAGGTTTTCCTTGAGCTTACAACCGAGCAGGAATTAAACGGTGAAAAGACCTTTAAAAACCCGAGAAATGCTGCTGCAGGTTCACTGAGACAGAAGAATCCTCAGGTTACTGCTAAGAGAAAGCTTGATATTTTTGTCTTTAACATTCAGCGTATAGAAGGCAAGGAGCTGACGAGCCACAAAGAGTCACTCGACTACCTTAAGGAGCTTGGCTTTACAACAGTACCTTTTTACAAGCAGTGTGACAGCATTGAAAAAGCAATTGAAGAAATAGGCCGTATCGGTGAAAGCAGAGGCACTCTCCCCTTTGATATTGACGGTGCAGTTATAAAGGTTGACGATTTCTCCTCACGTGAGCTTCTTGGGTCGACAGCAAAGTTCCCTAAGTGGGCTCTTGCCTTCAAGTACCCTCCCGAGGAAAAGGAAACAACTCTTTTAGATATTGAAATCAACGTAGGCAGAACAGGTGTGCTTACCCCTACAGGCATTTTTGAGCCTACACTTCTTGCCGGTACAACCGTTTCAAGAGCTACCCTTCACAACCAGGATTTCATCGACGAAAAGGGCATCTGCATCGGCGACAGAGTTATTATCCGTAAGGCAGGTGACATTATTCCTGAGGTGCTTTCGGTTGTGAGCCACAGTGAAAATGCCGTGCCCTATAAAATTCCCCATATCTGCCCCTCTTGCGGTGGCAAGGTAACAAGAGAAAAGGACGAGGCGGCACTTCGCTGCTGTAATCCCGACTGCCCCAATCAGCTTCTCAGAAACCTTATTCACTTCTGTTCAAGAGATGCTATGGACATAGAAGGACTTGGCACTGCTGTGCTTGACACTCTTGTAAAAGAGGGACTTATCAGAACAGCAGCCGACATTTACACCCTCAAGAAGGAAGATATTGCTTCAATCGAGCGTATGGGTGAAAAGAGCGCTCAGAATCTTCTTGATGCTGCAGAAAAGAGTAAGCAAAACGACCTTTCAAGACTTATTTTTGCTCTTGGTATAAGGCACATCGGTCAGAAAACCGCTTCACTTCTTTCAGAAAAGTTCGGCACAATGGAAAAGGTTATGAATGCCACAACCGAGGAAATTGAAAGTATCGAAGGCTTTGGCAGAATTATGGCTGAAAGCGTAACAGACTTTTTCTCTCACAGTGAAAGCCGTGAGCTTATTGAACGCCTTAAAGAGCTTGGGCTTAATATGGAAAGTCAGAAAGAAATCAAGGACAACCGTTTCGAGGGTAAGACCTTTGTGCTTACGGGCACACTTTCACAGTATACCCGTTCAGAGGCTACTGCAATTATTGAATCTTTCGGCGGTAAGGCTTCGGGCAGTGTTTCAAAGAAAACAGCCTATGTTCTTGCAGGTGAAGATGCAGGCAGCAAGCTAAAAAAGGCAAACGACCTTGGAATTACAGTTATTTCTGAAGCTGAGTTCGGGGAAATGATAAAGTAAGAAAGCTCCTTCGGGAGCTTTTTTAAATGCAAAATGCAAAATACCGTTTCAAATCAGATATAATGATAAAGAGTTATTCCGCTGAGTCAGTCGGGATGATTTTTGGCAGGGTGTGAGGGATTGGGTGAGACAGAAAGAGCGGAAGCAATTCAAGGAATACGGAAGTCAGCGATGGTGGAAAAAGATAGAACTTGATTTTGAAGAAATAATATAAAAATATGCAACGGTATGCATTGCATATTGGATTGCATAACGATTGTATACTCATGAAAGCCCCTATTTATAAGGGTTCTGAGGGTTTTACATACAATAATACAATAAAAATAGTAAAACTTTATAAAAATATAAAGATAAAAATAATTATAGAAAACATTGTTTTTGTTGTATGTTGTTTACATCGTTTGCATTCAGACAAAAGGAGCCGGAAAGATTTGAAAGTTTTGAAAAACAACGGTGGTGGAAATTGCAGGAATACAGTATTATTGAATTGTAAGACCACAAAGTCAAAAGTTTGTGGTCATTGTGGCAGGTGTTGTGGCACCCGAAATTGCCCTATTTATAAGGGTTCTGAGGTTTTGGTACACAAAGGAACAATAAAACAGATAAATAAAGTTTATAATATTAACAGTAAAAATAATTATAGAAACATTGTTCCGTTGTTCCTTTGTTCCATCGTTATCATTTAATTGTGTGAGGGTACTCCCTCAGCCAGACCTACGGTCTGCCAGCTCCCTCAAGGAGGGAGCCTTAATTGCCTCCCTCTTTGAGGGCCGATTCCCCCACAGTGTGGGGGAAATGTCTGCATAGCAGACAAAGGGGGAC
>JAFWZS010000038.1 GCA_017522205.1 Clostridia bacterium | reverse complement strand
GTGTAGAAAAGAGCGTCAATGAGAGAAGTTTTCCAGTTCTTTTCTCTCTTTGCAGGTTCTTTCTGGGTAATGTCAATTTTTGTGTTCATTGTGTTTTCTCCTTTCAGTTTGCTTTAGCTGTTCTGATTTTTTTCATCTCTTCTTCAATTTCGAGAAGGAGAACATAGTCGCCGTCTTCATTGATTTCAAGAGGATGATATTCTGCACCGTTATCCTTGCCGAGCCATGTATTCTGATACTTCTGACCTGTAATAGCTTCAACAACCTTGATCTGCTCTTCTGTGAGAGTAACGCTGCCGTACTTATGCTTTGTTGCAACTGCAGCACAGATAAGTCTGTGATCCTCCTTGTTCATCTTGAACTTACGGAGAAGGAAGAGTGAGAGAAGGGTAAATGCAATAGGTACAATTACAACACAAAGGCGTACACCTAAAAGTGCACTGTCAGACTGTGCATAAAGAAGACCTGTTGTCTTTTCATATTCTGTAACAGCACTGCCTGTTTCAAGACCGAACACACCGAGAATTACAAGCACAAGGCTCTGTACTGAGGTTGAAACGCAGGTCTTGATAAGTGTGTTGAAGGTACCGATAACACCCTCACGTCTTCTGCCTGTGATAGCCTCGTCAATATCGGAAATGTCAGGGAAGATGTTTGTTGAAGTATATCCGATGCCTGACTTACCGAAGGGATACAGCACAGCAGTAAGCATAAGAATAATAACCCATATAGCTGAGTTGCTGTTTTCATCTGTGGGATTCATAAACAGACAGACTGCAAAGCCTAAAAGCATAAACGGTGTAACGAAATATGCACACTTCTTTTTGCCGTGCTTCATTGTAATTGCATAGTTGAAGGGGAAGGCTGAAGTTTCTGCTGCACCTTCGATTGTTGTGAAAAGAACGTAAAGTCTGATAAGACGTGCAATGTATCTGATATAAAATACAAGTGATGAACGGTAGAAGTTAACAGCAATGTTATAGCTAAGGCTCATAAAGAAATACTGTCTGAAAGCCTTATTCTTGACAACGAGAGCATATTCCTGAAGGAAATACTTAAAGTCGAACTTTTCAACCTTAAGGTCAAGTGACGGCTTTTCTCTTACGTTTTTAAAGGTATAGAAAAGACAGAATGCATATACTACAGCCAGAATGATACCAACAAGAAGCATGGGGAATTCAGAGCCTTTTTCAGGATCGCTGAAGCCGAAAATTGCAAGAACAGCCATAGCGAGCACGAAGGACGGGAACATACCGATTGAGTTGAAGATGTAGCCCACTGAGTTGTACTGTGTTCTCAGGTCATAGTCGGGAGCAAGCTCAGGAAGCATTGCAACGTGGGGAACATCAACGAAGGAGTAAGCCGTTTTGTAAAGCACATATACTATCGTGAAATACACAACTGCCTGCATAGGTCTTTCTCTGCCGTTGAGACCGTAAGAATTCCATAAAAGTGCATAGCTTACAGCATAAAGAGGCATAGCCCAGAGTATGTAGCGTCTGTGTCTGCCGTACTTTGAACGTGTTCTGTCAGTTAAGATACCGATGAAGGGGTCAATAACTGCGTCCCATATGCCTGCAATGAATGTAACGATTGCTGCATGTTCAGGCTTAAGGTCAACAACACCTGTAAGGAAAAGGGTGAAATAAAGGCTGATAACATAGCCTGAACCCGATGTTGTGACGTTAGCACTGCTGTAGTTGATCATAGGAACAACGTCTTTTTTGAATGTACCTTTGACTCCGATAACCTTGAGAATTCTCTGTTCCAGAGTCGGTTTAGTCTGGGTGTTTGTCTCTGTACCCATATAAAATCCACTCCTAAAAATATATTCTACTAATTCTAACATTTTATGACACTGATGTCAAGGAAACAAACGCTTTAAAACAGTTGCAAAATTCTTTTTAATATTGTACAATTGGAAAGTAAAATTTATTAAGGAGATGTTATTTATGTTTGCTTATCCCGAATTTAACGAAAACGGTGTGAAGACCCTTTGCGAAATGGGTAAAATTCAGCCGGAAATGAATATGACAATCAGAATCAAGAGATTCAAGGAAAATGAAACTCTTACTCTTGAAGACGACAAATGCGAAACCGCTTTTCTTCTTTTGAAGGGTGAGGCTGAAATTTCTTGGAACTGCAAAACAGAAAAAATAAAGCGTGCAAATCCCTTTGAAAAAACACCCTACTGTCTTCACGTGCCGAAAAACACAGCAGTTTCAATAACTGCAAAGGAAGGCACAGAAATTCTTATCGAACAGACCGACAACGAAAGATATTTCGAGCCCGTTTTCTATACACCTGACGATATTCTCTATCAGGAATTCGGCAAGGGTCAGTGGGAAGGTACAGGCTACAGAATCTGCTCAACAGTTTTCGATTACGACAATGCACCCTATTCAAATCTTGTTCTCGGTGAAGTGTTCAATCAGCCCGGCAGATGGTCAAGCTATCCCCCCCACCACCATCCTCAGCCTGAGGTTTACTACTATCAGTTCGACAAGCCCCAGGGCTTCGGTGCCTGCTTTATAGGCGACAATGTTTTCAAGAGTACAGAGGGCAGCGCTTGCTTCATTACAGACGGCTTTGACCATGAGCAGGTTGTTGCACCGGGTTATGAAATGTGCTATGTATGGATGATCCGTCACATTGACGGCGACCCCTGGTACAAGACCACAAGATTCTATGCAAAGGAACATGAATGGCTCACTAAAGTTTAACACGGTATATTTCCGCCATCTCTACGTTAAAAGGTTAGGAAATACAAAAGTATTCCTGTCACCTTTTGCCTTGACCTGACGAAAAATCTCCTCGTGTTAAAGTTCAGAAATCTAAATTAAGGAGTAACATATGAGTAAAATTTTGTCGCTTGTAATTTCACTTATTCTTATGATTGAAAATCTGCCTCTTTTCTGGAATCCCGTTCTGGAAATTGATGCTTCAAAGCCTCTCGGTGAAATAACAACAAAGGCAACGGGCTTTCTTTACGGGCTTGCTGAGCCCGGTGTACCTTCAGAGGCAATAACTGACAGCCTTGATATCTCTTCCGTTTCACAGAAGGTAATCGGCGGACTTCAGCACCCTACAGGTGATGCTGACCGTGTCAAAGACCACCTTTCTGAAACCGATTATATAGTTGTCTATCTTCAGGATGCCTTCGACACCTGGTACTATGAGTGGGAAGAAATCGGCAAATTGCGTGAAGCGGGAACCTATGACTGGAAAGAGTACATAACGAACGTATATTTTCCAATTGTCCGTGAAAAGGTTACAGAGCTTAAAGACAAGTCCTATGCAGATAAGCTTGTTTACTGCATTTACAATGAGTGTGACAACGGCGTGTGGTTCGGCAATTACGTTGACGGCTGGGCACAGTATGATGAAATCGGCAGACAGAATTTTTACGAGGGCTGGAAAATGACCTACGACCTTGTAAAGAGCATTGACGAGGATGCTCTTATCGGCGGTCCCGGCTTCTGTGATTATGTAACAGACAAAATGGAAGGCTTTGTGTCATATTGCAAGGAAAACGACTGCCTTCCCGAAATTATGATTTACCACGAGCTTGCCGACTGGTCAACTACAGACTGGAAGTTGCACGTTGACGATTACAGAAGAATAGAAAAAGAAAACGGCGTAAGTGAGCTTCCCATTATCGTAACTGAATACGGTACAATGGAGCAGTGCGGTAACCCCTCACAGATGATTCATTACATCTATGAAATTGAGCGTACGGGTACTTACGGAAATATGGCGTACTGGCGACTTTCCAATAACCTTAATGACACCTGTGCTGACGACAACACACCTAACAGTAACTGGTGGCTTTACAGAAAATATGCTGAAATGGACGGTCAGAGACTTGCTGTTACCGTTGATTCCCTCAAGGACAGACACAAGCACGACGGAAACTGGAGACGTGATTACAAGGGTATAGCTTCCATAAATGACAGTAAGGATGAAATCCGTGTTATTGCCGTTGGCAGCGACAATGCAAGAGCAATCGAAATAAATAACCTTAAAAAGACAAATTTAGGCGGAAAAGTTGATGTTAAGGTGGAATGTGTCTACTACAACGGACTGAATTCACCCGTTTATGCACCCATAACTCTCCGTCAGTTTACGGCAAACGTGAAAAACAAACTTACAGTAAACATTCCCGGCACTGATACGGATGCGGTTTACTTTATAACAGTTACATCTCATAAGGATGGCACAGAGCTTATCCGCAATGATAACATACCCGTAAGATACGAATTTGAGGATGGAAAACTTCTCGGTACTGCCTATACATACGACAGTGCCTATGCTACAACGGGTGAACTCAAGGGTATGGTCGGCGGAATTGAAAAGGACGGTGACGGCGTCAGAATCAGAATCAAGGTTCCCGAAAAGGGCAGATACAAGCTGGATATTGTTTACGGAAAGCACAACGATTCAGGTGTGCCTCAGGAGAGAGATTATGCTACCGCAAATTTCATCCTTGACGGAAAAACAACAGAGATTAAACTGCCCAACACAATCAAGAGTGAATACACAAGCCTTTACTCAATGAGCTTTGACCTTTCTGTGGGTATTCATACAATTAAATTTACTCACAATGACGGCACTTATGTTCTCGACAGTCTTCTTCTTTATAAAGATACGGAGAAGAAGGATATTGAAATTCTTTCAGATAATGAAGATGATTCAGCTTATCTTGCCGTTGCTCCCTATGACGGTTGGTATGAGATGAATATCCTTGAAGAGGGCATAATTGCAGAAATTGACGGTGTTAAGGCTGAAAACTCTGTGGTTTATCTCAGACGTGGTCTTAACGAAATTGAGCTTTCAGCACCCTCAGAAATTACACTCAGCAAAACCGACAAGAACGGCTTTTCAGCAAAAATTGCTGCAAATGAAATGACTCTTTCAG
This sequence comes from Clostridia bacterium, assembly GCA_017522205.1. Lineage (GTDB taxonomy): Bacteria > Bacillota > Clostridia > Oscillospirales > Acutalibacteraceae > UBA6857. Next base: position 3,084 of record JAFWZS010000038.1, on the reverse strand, counting down.
GCTCGGCAGAGCTGAAAACAGATAAGTACGGCAACACTTATGTTGACGGAATCAGTAACGAAGGCGGTAAAGCAGAGTTCAATTTAACTGTGCCCGAAAGTGGGGATTACAGAGTTACTCTCACTTACGCAAATAATGCTGAGGGTGGAGTACACTCTTACAATGTTGACCTGATAGAGCGTTATGCAACCTTTACCGTCGGCGGTGAAAGTCAGGACGTTTACTGCCGAAACACCTTCAGCAGATATAACTTCAAAACGGTAACCTTTACGCTTAAGCTGGAAAAGGGTGAAAACGCAGTTTCAATCACCAACAGCGGAAATTATCTTTTCAACAATATGACAGCCTTTGCTCCGCAGATTGCAGAGCTTACGGTTAACAAGTAAACAGCTCAAGGAAGACAGATTTAAACTGCTGTCTTCCTTTTTTTGTATTGCAGGAATAATTTATAACCGTTTTGTACAAATAGAACAAATATATTCTCTGTTATTGCCATTGATTAAGGGTGTGTAATATTGTATAATTTAATAGATTAAAGTAGGGTTAGTATACCCTTTATGAAAGGAAGTTTTTATGAAGCTTGCAATTTTAGGCGGAGGCGGTGTCCGTTCACCATTCCTTGCAAAATCAATTGCTCTCGGTGCAAAGGAAATCGGTATCACCGAAACCGTTTTTATGGATATCAATGAAGAAAAGCTTTTTACATACGGAAAAATTGCAAAGAGAATTTCAGAAATGATTTATCCTGAATTGAAATTTTCTCTCACATCTGATGCTGAAAAAGCACTGAGGGATGCAGATTTTATAATTACTACAATCCGTGCTGAGGGAGATGAGGGCAGAGTTTTTGACGAGAGAAGCGCACTTAATGAGGGCGTTTTAGGTCAGGAAACCACCGGTGCAGGCGGTTTTGCTATGGCTCTTCGCAGCATTCACACACTTAAGGAATACTGCACTCTCGCTCTTAAGGTTGCCAAAAAAGATGCTCCCGTTTTCAATTTCACTAATCCCAGCGGTCTTGTAACCCAGGCGCTTCGTACAATGGGCTTTAAAAATATTTACGGTGTCTGCGATGCACCGAGCGGTTTTCTCCGTCAGCTTCGTGATATAACGGGAGAGAAAGACCTTAACTTTGACTGCTACGGACTTAACCACCTTTCGTGGTTCAGAAATCTTAACGTGAACGGCAAAGACGTAACTGAAAAGATATTGAAGCATCCCGACCTTTATAAAAAGACGGAAATGAGGCTCTTCAATGAGGAGCTTTTAAAGCTTTCCGATTACGATTTACCGAACGAGTATCTTTACTTCTATCACTACCGAGATAAGGCAGTGAATTCCGTTCTTTCAAGCAGTGAAACAAGAGGGGAGACTATCCTCAAAATCAATAACCACATGCTTGAGGAGATGCGTACAATCGACATTGATAATGACTTCGAAAAAGCCTTCGAGTGCTTTATGCGTCATTACGCAATGAGAGAGAACAGCTATTTCTCCATTGAAACAGGCACTGTAAGAGAGGAAAAGTTCCCTGTACCTACTGCTGAGGAATATGTAAAACAGCCTGATAACGGTGGCTATGCAGGCGTGGCTCTGCAGTTCATCAAAGCAAAGATAACAGGTGAAAAGGTGGATATGGTGCTTTCAATTCCTAATGAGGGTGCAATTGACTTCCTTAAGGAAACAGATGTTTGCGAAATAACCTGTACCGTAGACAAAGACGGTGTACATCCTCATAAAATTAAAAATATTCCCGAAATGCAGAAAAACCTTATTCTTTCCGTAAAGCACTACGAAAACCTTACTGTTGAGGCAATCATAGAAAGAAACAAGGCTAAGGCGGTAAAGGCTCTCACAGTTCATCCTCTGGTGCTGTCTTACCCCATAGCAGTAAAGCTTGTTGATACATACTACGAAAAGTATAAAGCTTACACAGGGGAGTGGAAAAGCCGATGAAGGTTATTTTTGAAAAAAACTTTATTCTCACTCCTGAAAACGAAAAGACCAACGTGCCTCTTGATTTCTACGTTGAGGACGACTTTTCAAAGCTCGAAATTCACTATGCCTACAGCCCGAAAAATATGGATGACATAGAAAGAAGCATGGTGCTCATTGACGAAAACATCAGACGAGATGCGGGAGAAAATCACGGCGACTATACCTCAAGAGAGGAGTATCTGCCTTTGAAAAATCATATTACAATCTCTCTTGATTCACCATCCGCATACATCGGTGCAGCGCACAGACACAGTAACAATCAGCATCATATTATAAGCGAAGAGTTTTCTTCCGTAGGCTTTGAAAAAACCAAAATAGAAAAAGGCAAGTGGACTCTCACTCTCAATGTTCACGCACTTATAACCGAAAAGGCAGATTTCAGTGTGAAAATTGAAGGAGGGAGAGAATGAACAGAAAATGGTACCCCTGTGAGCTTCATTGCCACACAGTACACAGCGACGGTGATTTCACCGTAGACGGACTTATCGAAACAGCAAAAGAACGTGGTCTTAAAGGTATCTGTCTTACTGACCACAACACTTATTCGGGCAGAGAAGAAGCCGCAAAGGAAAAAGACATGACGGTGCTTCAGGGAATTGAGTGGACTACATATTTCGGTCACATGCTGGTTTTAGGTGCTGACCGCTTCGTTGAGTGGCGTGATGCCGTACCCGAAAACATTGACGAAAAAATGAAGCAGGTTCACGCTGCAGGCGGTCTCGTTGGTATTGCTCATCCCTATCAGCTGGGCACACCAATATGCACAGGCGGCCGTTGGGATTTTAAGGTGAAGGACTTCTCCCTCGTAAACTATATGGAGATATGGTCTGAGGGCGAGCCTCTTATGAATTCACCTAACAAAAGGGCAAGAGCATGGTGGCATCAGCTGCTGTCTGAAGGTTTCAGAATTGCTCCCACAATGGGCAGAGACTGGCACAGAAAAGAAAGAAACAAGCGAAAAGGTGCCTGCACCTATCTTCTTTGTGAGGGCGAAAGCCTTACTGCAAAGGGTATGAAGGATGCAATCAAGAATGGCAGAACAACTGTTTCTGCAGGACCGCTTTTTTACTTTGAAACAGACAGAGG
>JAFWZS010000037.1 GCA_017522205.1 Clostridia bacterium | reverse complement strand
TTACAAGTGCAAGAAGAATGCAAAGCGTAAGATGGGCCACAGACAGCCTTACACAAAGGTTGAAATCGCAGCTATCAACGCTTAATCATGATTGAGGCTACCTTTTACGAAGAAAAAGATTTTCTCAGAGGCTTTCTTATCAAAGGTCACAGTGGATATGCCGATGAAGGCAGTGATATAATCTGTGCTTCTGTTTCCTCAGCAGCTTATATGGCGGCAAACACATTGACTGAAATTGTTTCGGCAAAGGCAGATATCAATGTAGAGGACGGTTATCTGAAACTGATTACGAAAGACAGCTCAAAAGAAACTCAGATTATTCTTCAGGGTCTCAGACTTCACATCAGCACTCTGGCAGAGGATTACAGCGAGTATATCCTTTGCAAAGAAAAAACTCTTTAAAAATACTACGGAGGTGTAACAAATGCTTAAGATAAACATTCAATTATTCGCTCACAAAAAAGGTATGGGTTCAACCCGTAACGGCCGTGACTCAGAATCAAAGAGACTCGGTGTTAAGCGTGCAGACGGTCAGTTCGTTCTTGCAGGTAACATCCTTGTAAAGCAGCGTGGTACTCACATTCATCCGGGTAACAACGTTGGCAGAGGTTCAGACGACTCACTTTTCGCTCTTATCGACGGTAAGGTTAAGTTCGAGCGTATGGGCAAGGACCGCAAGAAGGTTAGCGTTTACGCTGTTGAGCAGTAAAAGCATTTCTAATTGCATACAAAGCGCATCGTGGTTTCACGGTGCGTTATTTTTTTGTTGACTTTGTATTTTCTGTGCAGTATAATTAAAGCACCAATCAGAAGGAGAAAGAACGTTATGAAAATTACATTTATGGGTGCAGGCAGCACCGTTTTTGCAAGAAACGTAATCGGCGACTGTATGTGCACACCTTGTCTTTGCGAGGCCGAATTTGCTCTTTATGATATTGATGCGCAAAGACTTGAAGAGTCTGAAATCATTCTCCGTGCTCTCAACAAAAATATAAACGAAAATAAAGCGACCATCACAACCCATCTCGGCGAAGAAAACCGTAAGGAAGCTCTCAGAGATGCAGATTTTGTAATCAATGCAATCCAGGTGGGTGGCTATGACCCTTGCACAATTACTGATTTTGAAATTCCGAAGAAGTACGGTCTTCGCCAGACAATTGCCGACACAATGGGTATCGGCGGCATTATGCGTGCCCTTCGTACAATTCCCGTAATGAAAGCCTTTGCCGATGATATGGAAGAGGTTTGTCCGAATGCATGGCTTCTCAACTACTCAAATCCTATGGCTATGCTTACGGGTTATATGTTAAGACATACAAACATAAAAACTGTAGGTCTTTGCCACAGTGTTCAGGGCTGTTCATTCCACCTGCTTCTTGATCTTGAAATGTATGACAAAATTGAGGGCGGACGCGAGCTTATTGCCGGTATTAACCATATGGCTTGGCTTCTCGACATCAGAGATAAGGACGGCAACGACCTCTACCCCGAAATCAGAAAACGCGCAAAGGAAAAAAATGCAAAGGAAAAGCACGGCGATATGGTGCGTTACGACTATATTGATAAGCTTGGATATTACTGCACAGAAAGCAGTGAGCATAACGCAGAGTACAACCCCTTCTACATAAAGAGCAGATACCCCGAAATGATTGAGGAATTCAATATACCTCTTGACGAATATCCAAGACGCTGTGTAAATCAGATTGAAGGCTGGGCAAAGCAGAAGGATGAAATTCTGCAGAACGGTGAAATCACTCACGAGCGTTCACAGGAGTACGCTTCATACATTATGGAAGCCATTGTTACGGGCAATCCCTACAAAATCGGCGGTAACGTGCTCAATAACGGCCTTATCGAAAATCTTCCCGATGAAGCCTGCGTTGAAGTACCTTGCCTTGTAGACGGCAGCGGTATCACTCCTTGCAAGGTGGGTAAGCTTCCTCTTCAGCTTGCAGCTATGAACTCAAGCAACATCTACGCTCAGTTGCTTACAATAAAGGCTGCAGCAACTCTTGAGAAGAGATATATCTACAATGCGGCTATGATGGACCCGCTTACAGGCGCAGAGCTTAATATAGGGGATATCTACGCTATGGTTGACGAGCTTCTTGAGGCTCACAAGGACTGGCTGCCTGAATATAAATAAAAAATAAAGGGTTGCAAATTAACCTGCAACCCTTAAAAATTGACGGTGAAACTATGAAAAACTTAAGCTTTGAGCAGTTTAATAATGCTGCATTTACCCTATATGAAAATAACCCTATAATCAAAAATCCTGTTGAAAGTTTCGTGATTGCTGACCCGAGTGTACTTACTCCCGAAATGTGTCACGACAACAAATGGCACCTTTTCTGTCATACCTTTTTCGGTGTGTACCATTATGAAAGCAGCGACGGAATCAGCTTTAAAAAGATGCAGAAAATCGTAAACAGAGCTATGCGCCCGAATATAAATTATATTGACGGCAGATACTATCTCTTTTATGAAAGAACGAGACCTGTAATTCTCAACGCACTTTCACTTATCGGCGTTAAATGGAAAAGCGAAATTTACTGCACCGAATCAGCTGACCTTAAAAATTGGACAGAGCCTTACCTTGCTTTAGGCAAGACAAGACCTTTTGAAGAGGATGAACACGGCTTTGCACTTTCCAATCCCTTCCTCATAAAAAGAGGGGAGAAGTATCGGCTTTACTACTCCTGCGGTCAGACGTTTATCAAAGACTGCGGATTCTGTGAGCCTAAACACATCAATTTTGCCGAAAGCAAAGAGATAACAAAGGATTATACCTCACGCACCGCACCTATAATCAGTCCTGACAAGAACAAAAAGTATCTTAATCTATGCTCGGGCTGTCTGAAGGTGTACGAGCTTAAGGATTGCTATATCGGTCTTCAGAACGGCATTTTCGAAGAAAACGGAAAGAGTCATTCTGCAATAATGCTTCTTAAATCCGATGACGGTGAAAACTTCGAATTTATCCGTCATTTCCTTGTGCCTCAGAAGTGCGGCAAGAGCAACTGGATGGCTCAGTATGTCTACGCTTGCTGCCTTACATATTACGAAGGAAAGCTCCGTCTTTACTTCAATGCCCGCAATGTTTCCAACAATCTTACGGGCAGAGAGAGCATCGGTATATATGAAGCAGAAGTAGAAAACAACGGAGGCTTTTATGAGTAAAAGTTTAAAAGCCACAATCTGCTGCCTTTTAGGTTACTGCATTTACGGCTTCAGCTTTCTTTTTTCAAAAATAGGCTTTGATATAGCAATGCCCAATGTGCTTCTATCAGTACGTTTCATTATAGCTTTTCTTGTGCTGAGCCTGTTTATTTTTACAGGCAAAGCGAAGGTTTCCGTAAAAGGAAAACCGGTTAAAAAGCTGCTGCTTATGGGGCTTCTGCAGCCTTGCATTTATTTCATCTGCGAGGCTGAGGGTATCAGACTTACAACTGCTTCATTTTCAGGGGTTATTATCGGTCTTGTTCCCGTTGCAGGAATTATTCTCGGTGCGGTTTTCCTCAAGGAAAAATGCAGTCTGTTTCAGATTGTATGCACAGTATTGTCTGTAATCGGCGTTATACTTATAACAACGGGTGGTATGGGAGAGTTTTCTACATTTGGCTTTATACTTCTCTTGATATCCGTTATTTCTACAACCTCATTTTCAATCCTCAGCAGAAGCATTTCAGAAGAATTTTCAGCCTTTGAACGCACCTATGTTATGACGGGTCTTGGCGCTATTTGCTTTACGGTAATAGCTCTTATAGAAACAAAATGCAGTCCTGAGCTGTGGATAACCCCGATGAAATCAGGCTCTTTCTGGTTTTGCACCTTGTATCTTGCAATAGTTTCTTCGGTAATTGCCTTTACCCTTATCAATTATGCACTCAACTATCTCAGCATAGGTCACACCCTGATTTTTTCAAATCTCACCTCGTGTCTGTCGGTAGTTTTAGGTATACTTATTCTGAAAGAGAGCTTTTCAGCAGTTCAGCTTTTTGGCATTGCAATTATCATACTCAGCGTATTCGGAGTTTCAATCTATAATCTGAAAACAGAGAAAAAGGAGATTTTGAAATGAACAGAAAAATCGACGGCACATTTTTTGAATTCCGCCACCATAACACCGCTGAGGGCAAATATTGGAATCCTGCCCTTCAAAAATTCACAGGCGAAGACTGGCGACAGAAGGTGCGTGAAATTGCAGAAATCAAGATGGAATATATAGTGGTAATGGCTACTGCACTTTACGATAAATGCTATTTTAAATCAAAGGTGTTTCCTTTTGCAGAAATTCCGTGCAGCGACCCAATCGAGGAAATACTTGACGAGGCAGATAAGTGCAAGGTTAAAGTTTTCCTTGGAAACGGATTTTACGGTGACTGGACAAAACCTCACAACAACATGACAAGTAAAGAAATCATTGACCGTTCCTTCCTCGCCATGGAGGAGCTTACAGCTCTTTACGGCCATCATGAAAGCTTTTACGGCTGGTATTTCCCTGACGAAACCTGCATAATTCTGAACTTTTCAAAGGATTTCACAAAATACGTAAACCTCTGCTCTGCACACTGTCACAGTATTACGCCGAAAAAGAAGACTCTTATTGCGCCCTACGGAACAAATCTCGCTTTACCTAACAGCCGATATGTAAAAACTCTCTCTGAGCTTGATGTTGACTTTATCGCTTATCAGGATGAAGTCGGCGTAAAGAAAACAAAGGTGCAGAGAACAGAGAAAATTTTTGAAAGACTCCGCAAGGCTCACGATAAAGCCGGCAGAGCAGAGCTCTGGGCAGATATTGAGCTTTTCGATTTTGAGGGTATGGTATATAAAAGTGCTCTTATTCCCGCAAAAATTGAACGCATTGAAAGACAGCTTAAAAATGCCGCACCCTACTGCGACAAAATCATCAGCTATCAGTATCTCGGCATAATGAATCCTGAAAATTCACCCTCATTTGCAGGTCATCTCGATTCTGCAAAGCTTTATGAGGATTATAAGAAGTATTTGAGTAAATAAAGATAAATGCTCCTGAGAAAATCAGGAGCATTTTTATGTAAGATCGTATTCTTTGAGTATGATTTTCAGGGTATCTTTAGCCTTTTTGATTCTGCTTCTTGTCGCCGAGGCTGAAATGCCGAGCACCGAGCCGATTTCTCTGCTTGAAAGATACTCTGCCATAGAAAGCAGTTCTCTGTCTTCCTTTGAAAGTCTGTTCAGAGCTTTTTGCATATTTACTGCATCGTCAAAATTAATTTCAGTTGAAACGGTTGTTTCATAAATGTTCAGATAATCTGAATTCATCGTATACAAAGAAGCATACCTCAGATAATCATTTTTCACGTTTTTTGCAATTGCAAAAAGCCAGGATTTGCCGTTTTTGATTTCTTTCTGAGGATAAATACTGATGAACTTCCATGCATTCAGATAAGTCTGTTGACATAAATCTTCGGCAGTTGCTTCATCGAATTGCCATCGGAAATAAGAGTATATCAGCTTGTTGTATCTGTGCCAAAGCTCGTTAAAATATTCGTAAAGGTGGGTGTTCATTTCATTCACCGTTTTTTTCTTTTAAACAGTTTTTTTAAAGTCTTTCCTTTGCTTATCTCCGAACACACTGTGCCGACGCTGTGACTGTTTGCATGAATATAACCGTGGAGTTCTTCCTTTGCAATTATCGTTCCTATGTTGTAGAAAACAATTCCCTTTTCCTTGAGCATTACGCTTGTAATTTCATCATTAATTTTAATTGTTCCGCAAGCTATGATTGCAGTTTTTTCACTGAGGTTTTCGAGAAATGAATTACTGATTCGGATTTCAGGGTTTGATACAATCAATTTTGCATCGTTGTCAATTTCGTATTTTGCCCCGTTGATTTTTATTATTTCAACAAAAGCTGTGTCCGATTTGATTAATGAGCCGTTGACAATGATTTTTACGTTCATTTCTTTTGGTATGTCACGTAGGATTGCAAGACCGTTACATATAATCATGCTGTCCTTGACCACATCTTTTTCGGTTAAATTTGCCTGACCGTTAAAAAAGCAGGCATTATCCGGAACATTGGTTTCACTTGCAATGTTTGTTTTTTGAATTGCGGCATAAGCCTCTGTAAATTCAGGCGATGGATTTTCAGGAAGCATAACAAGAGCTACATTTTTAATTGAGGGAATTTTTCTTAAAGCTGCCGGAGAAAAATTTCTTAAATCAAGAGCAGCAAGATTTTTTATTTCTGCCATTTCTGTTTCCTTCTTTCTGTTAAGTATGGTTTTGATAATAAAGTAAGATAGGGGAATATCTGTGTAATAAAGCAGAGTATCTTCAAAACTGAAGCTGCCGTCTTTTAGCACAGTTAAACCTGCGTAGAGCTTTGACATAATTAATCTCTTTTCGTCTTATTAAAACCGGTTTCACTTATTAAGACGGAGAAAAAAGCAGAAGTGTCCACGAATTTGCAAATTTTTATTTTATTATAACATACCTATATGACGATTGCAAAGAAAAGAAGTTTGTGATAGAATGATAGCATATGACCCCGAAAGGAGAAAATACTTATGTCAAAGGAACTTCCGCGCACCTATGTGCCCTTCAAGAACTGGAAAGAAAAATCAAAGCAGACCGAATATACGGAGCCCACACCTCTTCTCAATCCTGACGGAACGCTCAACGCAAAGGGCTGGGCAAGACACAACGTCTTTGAATATGACAGAAATCTTGTTAAAAGAGAGCGCCTCATAAGTAAAAAGGAATGGGACTACTACACTATTACCGACGGCAAAAAGCAGCTTCTTGTTTCTTTTGCAAATGTGGGAATCGGCGGCTTTATGGGACTCAGACTTATTGACCTTCACACAGGCGAAGTACACGCAGACGGAATTCAGATTTTCGCAGGTGAAAAAAAGTGTCTGCCTCTTAACAAGGTTGATGTTCCCAGTGTTTTCAAGGGCAAAGTTGGAAAAACAGAGTTCGTTTTCAACACCATGGAAACCGAACGTACAATTGATTTTAAAATGGTTCATCAGGGCAAGAGGCTTGAATGTAATCTCAGTATGGACATCCCTGAAGGCCTTGAAAACATCACAACTGTTCTTCCTTTTGAGGGTGACAACACAAAGTTTTTCATGACCACAAAGCAGAACTGTATGCCTACAGGCGGTACTTTCCGTTTCGGCGACTATACATACGAATTTTCAAAGGAAAACTCCTTCTGTTCCCTTGACTGGGGTAAGGTGAACACTCCGAGAAAAATGGTGTGGTACTGGGGCAGTGCTGCAACACACCTTAAAGATGAAAAGGGTGGAGACCACATCTTCGGCTTTGAAATCACCTGGGCAATAGGTGATGAAAGCAACGCTACAGAAACCTGCCTTTTCTATGACGGTAAGGTGCATAAAATCGGTGCTGTTGATGTTGAAAAATTCCCCAAGGACAGATTTATGGAGGAATGGAAAATCATTTCTGAGGACGGCAGATTTAATCTTACTATGACACCAACTTACAACAACAAAAGCGACCTTAACTTAGGTCCCATTGCAAGAATGAACTGCAATCAGATTTACGGCAAATGGAACGGTAATGTAATCCTCGACGACGGTACGGTGCTCGAAATCAAAGATTTGTTCGCTTTCTGCGAATACGTTGAGAACAGATGGTAAAAGAAAAATCAGGAATGCCAATTGACATTCCTGATTTTTTATGTCTCTTTTTATTTTACACTTGCAACAAGGCTTTCAAAAGCACCTGTAATAATTGAACCTGCATTTAATGCACAAGCATTGATTTCTTCGTTTTCAGTAAACATTGAACGGAAATCGTTGTCGGGAAGAATGTAGCCGACCTGATCGTTAGTAAGACCGAAGCAGATAAGCTTTTCAATCTTTGCCATATCTTTCATAGGAGCAAAATCCCAGCTTGTCTTTGTCCAGCTGTTTTCTTTTGAAGTTACACCGCCCCAAAGAATTTCGGGAGAAATTTCACCGGGAATCATAGCGATACCAACCTTGTTACCAAGCTCCATATAGCCAACTTCAGTAATAACCATTGTGTCGAATACGTTTCTGGCTACAACGGTGTTGAGAATACCTTCTCTTACTGCGAGAATGTGAATGGGGTTGTCTGCTTTGATAGCAACCTCACGCATTTTAATGTTAAGCACAGGGTCAAGAGCCACTTCGTTTGTGATGCCGATAACTCTTTTAGCAAGCTCAGTTGCATAGCCCTTTACTTCAGCGTTTTTACCTGAACCAATGGGCTCTATGTTTTTATCTTCAAATGTAATCGCAAGCTCTGCGCCTTGAACAAAAACAACATCAGCACCTGTTGTTTCTTTTATGTATTCTCTGAAGTAGTAGGGATAGTCTGATGAAATTGCAGTGTCCTTACTGCTGAAGCTTGTACAGTGAATACCTGCCTCGCAAACCCAGATTTCGTCTGAAGCTTCATTCTTAGGGTCAAAACGGAAACGGTGAATTTCACCGTCAAATGTGATAGGTTTACGCTTATCGTACATAAGATCTTCTGCATCAGCACTGCCGTAATAGAGTGTGCCTGCTTCCATATCGTTTACAGCTTCGGTAATAGTCTCTGTAACAACCTTATAAAGGTTATCCATAAACTTCTGAGTTTTGCCGCTTTTGAAATTGGTGACGTCTGCACCGATAATGCTCAAACCGGGATTGGTTAAAAGTGCCGGCACAAGAGCCACACCCATACCGAGAGTATCAATAAGTGAATGCTGATGAAGAGTGGAAATGTTGATACTGATGATGCCTTTTTCCTTCGCAAAATCCGAAAGTCTTTTTCTGATTTCAAGCACGTCACCTCTTGCAAAGCCGTAACCGTCAATAACAGCCTCAACAACAATGCCGCTTGTGCCGTCAGAAATGGCATATACATTTACACCCTGGTCGTCGAGAATCTCTGTAGGAGCCTGACCTTTTACAGCCTGAAGAGCACCTGCCATAAAGTATTCGCCGTTTAAAACATCAAGACCCTCTAAAAGAGAGTTATAGCTATAACCCATACTCCACTTCGCATCGGGAGCAACTTCAGTTTCAAATTTTTCTTCACCAACGTAGAAGGTGTCGGGAGAATGGTAGTCGTCATAATTCTGCCAGGTTCTGCCCCAGTCAAGTCCCGGAATAACTGTGTTAAGAATCTTTCCGAGAGCAAAAACAAGCTTGTCAACGAACATATAGAAATATGCTTCAAGCTTTTGCATTGTGCCTTCCGATGGGTCAACCTTTGATGCTGCTGAAACGGGCATTGCCACGGTAAGACCGAGCAGAACTACCGTTAAAATCAGAGCAATTATTTTTTTTAATGATTTCATAGTGATTTCTCCGTTCTTTTGAAATTTTGCTATAGAAAGATATTACCAAAAAATATGTAATTTTTCAATATTTTCTTTTATAATTTTAGTGTCATTTATAAAAACGAACATGTACTGAAGTTGACATTTTTTACTATGGGTGATATAATCTGTGTCCGATTAAAAAGTATGTAGCTTTACGGAGGAACTAAAAAATGAATCTAAGTTTTTCCTTTTTCTTTAACAGTGTGCTTCTCGGTGTGGGACTTGCAATGGATGCCTTTTCCGTATCTCTTGCAAACGGACTTAATGAGCCGAAAATGAAAATGCCGAAGGTCTGCACCGTTGCAGGAATTTTCTCTCTTTTTCAGTTTGCAATGCCTATGATAGGCTGGATCTGTGTTTCAACGATTGCACAATACTTCAATGCATTTCAGAAATTCATCCCTTGGATAGCTCTTGCACTTTTAGGTTTTATCGGCGGAAAAATGCTTTATGAGGGAATTACAAACAAAGACACAGAGGAAGCAAAGGGTGCTGTTGGCTTTTCTGCTCTTATTGTGCAGGGTATAGCTACTTCTATTGATGCACTTTCAGTGGGCTTCACAATTGCGGATTATAGCTTATGGGAGGCACTTCTTGCATGCTTCCTTATTGGCTTTGTAACATTCTTTATCTGCTTTGCAGGAATCCTTATAGGAAAAAAAGCAGGCACAAAGCTTGCGGGTAAGGCAGGAATTTTCGGCGGTGCAATTCTCATATTCATCGGTCTTGAAATATTTATAACAAGCTTTATATAACAACGAAACAGGGCTTTCGCCGGCACCCCATAAGGCAGTATTTGTTTCTCGAACATAATTCCCTGTATCTTGCGGGAAAGCCTCGCAAGGCGACAGCCTTGCTGCATTTTTGGCTTTGATACAAGAAATTTGCAGTTCTTACGAAACTGCGAAGCACTTTAAAATGCGAAATAATTGTGCAAGAAAAGGCAAAAACCACCGATAATGCTGACGCATATCGGTGGTTTTTAACGCATTATTGTGCGGTTAGTTCACATTTTAAAGAAATACTTC
>JAFWZS010000036.1 GCA_017522205.1 Clostridia bacterium | reverse complement strand
TGAAGTTGGTACAATGATCGAAATTCCCAGAGCATGTCTCACAGCTGATGAGATCGCTAAGGAAGCTGACTTCTTCTGCTTCGGTACAAACGACCTTACTCAGATGACATTCGGCTTCAGCCGTGACGACGCCGGTAAGTTCCTCGATGCTTACTACGATGCAAAGATCTTCGAAAACGATCCCTTTGCTAAGCTCGACCAGACAGGTGTTGGTAAGCTTATGGAAATGTCCATCAAGCTTGGTAAGCCCGTTAACGCTAAGCTCCACTGCGGTATCTGCGGTGAACACGGCGGTGACCCCTCATCAGTTGAGTTCTGCCACAAGATTGGCCTCGACTATGTATCATGCTCACCCTTCCGTGTGCCCATCGCAAGACTTGCTGCAGCTCAGGCAGCAATTGCAAATAAGTAATTCATCTACAAATGAATTTGCCCCACCGAGAAATCGGTGGGGATTTTTGTTTGTAGGTTGAGAATATCGTTAAAACGTGGTAGAATAATGTAAAAGGATGTGAAGAAATGAGTAATATAGAAGCTTTTATCAAAGCGATAGAATTGCAAAGTCATAATTCAGCTAAAGTTGTTAAAAGTGTTTTTAAAAACTTCAATGAAGATATAATTGATTTTGACATTACAAAATTTGAACAATTCATTCTAAACTTAAAACCAAACAGTCCAAGAGATATTACGACTATCTGTTATATTCTTAGGATGTATGCAAAATGGTTATTTGTTAATAACATCGTTAGCACAAACGAATTATACGATACCATTAATAGTATAGATGAAAAAATCCTGTGGCAAGCAGCAAAACCAAATGCAAAGAAAAAATATATTTCCTATGCGGAATACCAAAATCTATTGTATTGTATTAGTCACCACGAAGAACTCAATACATTATACTTTTCTGCATTATTTAGATGTATTTATGAAGGTGTTTATAATAATAATTTAAGTGTTATAAAAAATTTAAGGGCTTCTGATATTAATAATAATATTCTTACTTTGCATGATGATAACGGAGATTCATATAAACTTACTGTTTCTAACCAACTTGCACAAGATTTAAAAGAGCTTTCATTGAAAAACACACTAGAACGTGCTAATAGATTTGGGGTTTTTGAGGTTGATGCACAAGGACTTTATACAGACAGCGTTTTTAAAACAGAATACAGAAATAGAGAAAGTAAAGCTAAAGATTCATATAAGCATCATCCGTATTATACTAAAATAAGAGAAAAAAGTATGGAGTATATAGGATCTAATCTCTCACCATCAAATTTTTATGTAAGTGGAATGATGTATAGAATTAAGCACGAACTCGTAAAAAATAATATCTCTTTAGAAAGTGCTTTCGCTGATAATAATCGCAATAGTTTAGTACATTCAATAATTTCAAAAGAACTCAATCGATGTCATAGTACGATGAGTGTTAGCAGTTTTAGAGAACGAGTAAAAGGTCATCTCGATGTTTTTGATGATGAGAAATTCGATAATCTCAGTGATGACTTGTTTTTAGATATTTTAGATGTACATATTGAAAGCAAAGAAACACACAATTCTATGTTTCCAGAAGAGCCACTGCAGCAAGATTATCCGAATAAATTTGATGATATTGAATCTATCGAAAAAGGTTTGCTAGATAGTGGTTTAGAAGGCAAAGAGCAAGAACTTATCATTAAATCAAGAGTCAATCAAAGCAAATTCAGGCAACAACTATTAGATAGATATAAAAAGTGTTGTTTATGTTCTGCGAGCAACCCTGATTTGTTAATAGCAAGTCATATTAGACCTTGGTGTGAAAGTGAACCCAATCAAAAACTCGACATTGAAAATGGTTTTCTGCTTTGTCCTAATCACGACAAATTATTTGATTCAGGCTTGATTTCTTTCGAAAATGACGGAAAAATTATGATTTCAGACAAACTTAGTGAAGCAGATCGAGAAGCATTTGGAATTAATGAGAATATGGTCATTGATTTAACTGATGCAAATAAAGGCTATCTTAAGCATCACAGACAAAAAAGATTTAAAAACGGATAATCCACACATTCGACAAAACACAGACCTCCTTGTAAAATGGTGTTACCAAATACAAGGAGGTCATTTTTATGTTTAATAAGAAAACCAAAAGTAAATTAACCTTCACGTAGAGCTTGCAAATAAGTAATTCATCTATAAATGAATTTGCCCCACCGATTTTTCTCGGTGGGGCATTTTGCTGTTTGGTTTTAATATACTGATTCTGTTTTTTATTTCTTCGGAGCTTCAATCTGATTGAGCATTGCGTTCAGTCCTAAAAGCTCTTCCTTTGTGAATTTAACGTCCATCATACCGCCCATAAGAGTAAAGAGTCTGAGTGCAGTGAAGCCTCCCATCATACTCATCATATCGGCGTTGATTTCAAAGCCCATAGCTTCCATTTTCGGCTCTTCGCCGTCCTTGTTGCCACCCATCATTTTTGAGAACATACCCATAAAGAGCTTCTGTCCCTCGGGAGTGGAGATGATATCGCTCATCTTATCATTAAGTGAAAGACGGCCCTCGGGAGCATCAATATCAAACCAGTTGAGAATTGCACCCTTTTCAACCAGTCTGTAAGCTTCGTTGAAGGTGTCAACCTTGCGGATTACACTCTTATCCTTACACTCGCCTGCTACAGCAACAAGCTCGGTTTCGCCTTCATTTTTAACCGTGAACTTAAAGAAGTGGTCTTCAGCAGTCTTTTTGCCTACGGAAACGCCGTTTGCAAAAAGCTCAACCTCGGGGAGATTTGAGTAAACGGTAACTACGGTTTCGTCCTCTGCTCTGTCGATATAACGCTTTGAGCAAAGGTGAACGAAGGGCTCGTCTGAAAGCCATGCCTTATAAGCATAGAAGGAATCCTTCTTATACTTACGGTCAAAGGTTACAAGACCCTTGTGGTTCTGACCGTTTTCGCCGCCTTCATTTCTTGCGTCAGCACCGAAGTCGAACATATTCCACACGTGTGTTGCCCACATATATTTTCTTGTGAAAAGCTGTTTGATAAGCTCTTCGTGATAGTAAGCCTGATATTCCTCAGTATAGTCTCCCTGCCTGGGGTCAGATGTGTGCCAGTCAAGAGCTTCACAACCATATTCGGAGCAGCCTATGGGAATTGAGGGATGCATTTCATGGAATTTGTCAAACCAGGGGCCGTTCATTGAGGTTTCTCCGCCATACCAGCCGAAGTAGTGGTTATATGAAACTACGTCAGGAATCTGAAGATAGGGGTCGTCCATTTTACACATAGAAACTGCTGCAATGGTTGTAAGACGTGTTTTGTCAAGCTCGTGGCAAAGATCGTTGAGAATTCTGTGGTTTTCGAGAAGATCATCATCAGAGCCACCGATGCTGATTTCATTTGATAGTCCCCATACAACGATTGAAGGATGGTTATAATTCTGATAAATAAGCTCCTTCATCTGTGAGATCGTGTTTTCTCTGCCTGTAGGCATATGCTTTGAAATATAGGGAATTTCAGCCCAGATAACAAGACCCTTTTCATCGCAAAGGTCATAGAAGTACTGATCGTGCTGATAGTGTGCAAGTCTGATTGTTGTTGCACCTACCTCGCAGATAAGGTCCATATCCTCCTCGTGATGCTCGGGAAGAAGAGCGTTACCGAAGCCCCATCTGTCCTGATGACGTGAAACGCCACGAAGCGGGTATTCCTTGCCGTTAAGGATAAAGCCGTTTTCAGGGTCAATTTCAAAGCTGCGGCAACCGAAACGTGTGCAAACATTATCAATTACGTTACCGTCTTCAATAAGCTCAGCCTCGCAGCAGTAAAGATAAGGATCAATTCTGCCGTTCCATAGATGAACGCCATTGATTACAAAATCAGCAGAGGTGTTCTTTGTTTCAACGGTATCAATAGCTTTTTCGTCTGCATCATAAATTGTGTAGCGGATGGTCTGACCGTCTTTTGCATTTGTAAGATAAGTTTCAACATGCACCTTTGCATTTTCACCCTCAACTGTGGGGGTAACTGCAATACCGGGAGCACCGTAGTAATCAAGGTCAAAGTGGCTTTCATTTACACAAATAAGATTTACATCTCTGTAAAGACCGCCGTAGAAGGTGAAGTCTGCCATCTGGGGATATACTGTTTCGTTGGCTGAGTTATCCACAGAAATAACAAGCAGGTTCATACTTTCAAGAGCATCTGTAAGGTTAACTCTCCAGGTGGAGTATCCGCCGTCGTGGTGAGCAAGCTTTTTGCCGTTGAGATAAACATCTGCTGAGGAGTTTGCACCCTTGATTTCAAGATAGTACTGCTCTGCCGTGGGGAGATCCATTTTAGCAAATGCTTTTGCATAGTAAGCTGTTCCTCGGAAGTAATCGTTGTCTCCGTCCTGTCCGTCAATTGCATTCCAGGAATGGGGAAGATTAACGAAATTCCAATCTGTCGGCATCACTGCAGGAATTTCATTTGCCTGCTTTGTGAAAGCCCATTTTCTGTTAAAGTTTAAAATCTGTCTCATAAGTTACTCCTTTTAAAATAAACAGCCGGCATAGTTTGCTGCCGGCTGAGATTTACTGATTATTTGTTTGCAGCACGGCGTTCCTGAAGTTCTGAGTTCATTTTTGCAAGAGTCTTCTTGTCGAGGTTATACACAAGACCAAGACCAACAAACTGAAGAACAGCAGCAACGAAGAAGAGAACAGCAACAAGCACACGAAGCTTAACTGCAACGTCCCATGAAAGGAGAGTAACGTCTATGCTTGCGTTGCCGAATTCGTCAACTGTGTTGTTTACATAGCCAAGGCTGTTCATAATAACAAGAGCCACAGCGGGGCCAACCCCCTGAGCGAGCTTACGGAAGAATGAGTGAAGTGAATATACAATACCTTCTTCACGGTTACCGGTTTTCCATTCGTTGTAGTCAATTGCGTCACCCATCATAGCCCATGAAACTGTTGAGTAAATACCGAGACCAAGGCTGTAAATAAGCTGACAAAGGATGTAGATAATAAGGTCCATGTTTGTGTTGTCGGGTGTGATAATGAAGAGTCCAAGACCGCCTACGATTGAGCATATTGCACCAACAACTGAAAGCTCTTTCTTGCCGTATTTTGTAACCATCTTACGTGCAAGAGGAGTGAAGAATACAATAGGAATCATTGCAAAAAGCTGAACGATACCTGAAATCTTAGGATTCTTAAAATAAATCTGGAAAACAACAGAAACAGCAGTTGCTGCACCCTGCATACCGATGAACATACCCATAGCGGCGATTGTAGCACCAACAGCGGGACGGTTTTTTACAAAGTTGCCAAGAGCCTTGAAAACGTTGAACTTGGGCTGGTCTTCCTTGAGAGTGATTTCTGTGTCAACACGGATTTCTGTGTTTTTTATCATAAACTGGAAGCAGATGAAGCCAAGCACACCCATAATGAGAGCCGCAAGGAAAACTCTGGGACCGTTGAGAGATTTGTCTTCGTTGTAAATGATAAAGGGAAGGATAACCATGGGAAGCATATTACCTACCATTGAGCCGATTGAACGCCACGCCGAAAGAGAAGCTCTGTCTGCAGGGTCGTCGGAAATAAGCGAAAGAAGTGAGCCATAGGGAACATTTGCAATTGTGTAGAAAGCGTCCCAGATAACATAGCCTGCAATAAAGATTATGAACTTAGCCCATGTGGGTGCTGAGGGAAAAGGAAGGAAGCAGCAAGCACCGCCTACAATAAGACCAATTGAGCCTACCCAGATGTACTGAAGGAACTTGTTTCTCTTATATTTACGCTTGTCTGAGTCTACGATTGTGCCGATAAGTGGATCGTTGATTGCGTCCCACACCTGAACGATAATGAGAAGAAGTGAGTACCACAGACCCATACCCATAACCTGAGTCCAGAAAAGTGCCATTGTGCCTTTGAGCGCAAAGCTCATGTTACAGCCAAGGTCACCTGCAGCATAGGCTACGCTGTCTCGTATTCCGAATTTACGAAAGCCGTTGGCATCGAGCGCCTTTTCTTTAACCTTTTTTGCCATAATGTTTCCTCTTTTCTTATATAAATTTTAGTATAAGGTGTTTTTTCATAAAAATACCCGCAAATACCTACAATATAAGTATAAAATATTCTCCCTTTCTTTCGTGAGTAATATTTTAAACTGTTTTTGTAATTTTTTAATATAACACCAAAAACAGTGGTTGTTTTTGTACAAAAATTATGGTAAAATGTGTAAAGTAAATGATGGTTTTGTTGAGGTGTACAATGTTTCAGGAAAATGAATTTTCTTTTTTGAAAGAATCCTTAGAAAAATGCGGTCTGAATGTTACGGTAGTATCTCCGTACGACACTATCTTTGATGTGGTAGACGAGAGAGATATTTCTTTTTTTGAAAAGATTTTTTCATCGAACACCACTCTTGATAATATGTTCGGCGGTATGAAGCCTAACACCCTTTATAAGTTCAAGGACCCTTTTTCTCTTTTATACAACGCCTTTCTTATCCCTCACAGCACAGGAAGAAAAGTTGTAGTAATCGGGCCGTTTCTGCAGGAAAGATTGACCGAAACCCATATACTTGAGCTTTGTCAGAAAAATAAAATTGAACCTAAATATCAGAAAAACATAAATGAGTTTTGCTCTGTTCTGCCGATTTTATCAACCTACAGCCCTATATACGTATTTCTGGATTCCTTTTGCGAAAGAATGTGGGGAAGAAAATACGCTGTTTCTGACATTGTAAGTGATGCTTCCTTTGCCAACACTTCTATCACCGAAAGCTCAGGCCGTGAGCTTGATAAGATTTTTTCAGAAACAAAAGCAATGGAGCGCCGTTACGCCTTTGAAAACGAAATTTTAGATGCTGTAGCTATGGGTTCTGAAAGCAAACTTAATAAGCTTTTTGCAGTTTTTAATGAATCCTTCTTTGAAAGGCGTGTTGCTGACCCCGTAAGAAATGCTAAAAACTACGGCATTATTATGAATACCCTTCTTAGAAAGGCAGCTGAGCGTGGCGGAGTTCACCCCGTACAACTGGACAAGATTTCATCTGAATTTGCATTAAAAATTGAGCTTTTCACATCCGTGGAGCAAGGAAATGAACTGATGACAGAAATGTTCAAAGCCTACTGCAGACTGGTGAGAGAAAAAGCTTCATCATATTCCCCTCTTGTAAAATCAGTGGTAACTGCAATTGATTCCGACCTTTCTGCAGAGCTCAGCCTAAGCGCTCTTGCCTCTGAGCTTAATGTCAGCAGCGTTTACCTTTCAACCGTATTCAAAAAAGAAACGGGAAAAACTCTTACCGAATATATAAATGAAAAACGCATTTCCTACGCAAAGCACCTTTTGAGAACTACCTCTCTTCAGATTCAGACTGTTTCTCTGCACTGCGGAATTATGGACGTCCATTATTTTTCAAAGCTTTTCAAGCAAAAAACAGGAATGACACCCTCAGCCTTCCGTGCCGAAGCAATCAACTTGCAATAGAATATTTTAATCACTTCACAGATTAATCACTTAAACTCCCCCTTATGTTCCGGAGCTCATTATAATAGCATTTGCCGCCACTTTCACAAAAAAGGCGGACTTCGACATCTCTATAGCGGTCATACCTGCATACATTTTGCACTTAAAGGTTTCAGAAGTTCTTTCTTGGTTTACTTTCGGTGTGGCTGAATACTTTTTTCAAGGCATACCGGTAGTTTTCACCGTTATAGTAATAAAAAAGTGTACGGTATCTTAATGTAGCCTTTTTTCATTACAAAAAAAAAATCAGGGAGCAACACAACACTTAAACTCGTGCTTGCTCCCTTAATTGTTTTTATCAGAATCTCTTCCAGAAATCCACGCCCCAGGGGTGAGACTGCTCTTCCCATTCATCGCGGTGTCTGAGCATTCTCTCTCTCATTTCACTTACCTTGTCTTTATAAATCTCATTATCTGCAAGGTTTTTTGTTTCCCAAGGGTCATTTTTGATGTCATAGAGGAAAGTCCATTTATCCTCTTCTCCGTCACCGTTACGGTATTCAATAAGCTTATAGTTTTCATCCTTCACTCCACGGACAAACTTATCAAAAATAAGGTAAAGCTCATTACGGAATTCATCTCCGTGTTCACCGTCGAGAAGATGAGCAAAGCTCTTGCCGTCAACAGAAGATGGCACGTCGATTCCCACCTTTTCGCAAAGTGTGGGGAAAATATCGTAAAGGTAAACATAGGCGTCATTTTGCTGATTTTTTGCAATTCCCGGGCCTGCCATAATAAGAGGGATGCGGACACCATGCTCATAAATATCCTCTTTGCCGAGCCATCCGTGCTGACCGATTGCAAGACCGTTATCACCCGTAAAGACAATGATGGTATTATCTTCTTCACCCGATTCCTTAAGAGCATCAAGAAGTCTTCCGATTTCATAATCAAGATGGGTTATCATTGCAAAATACTCTGCAATGTGGCGTCTGATTTCTTTTTCGTCTCTGGGATATGCCGCAAGGCTTTCGTCACGGTGCACCATAAGTGGATAGTTAGTGTCGATAATTTCCTGAAAATTCGGCGGCAAGGTGATTTTTTCTTCGTCATACATCTTACGGAATTCATCGGGCATTGTCCGTGGGTCGTGAGGTGCAAGATAAGCCAGGTACATAAAGAAAGGCTTATCTTTATTTGCATTCTTTCTAAGCAGTTCAATTGCTGAATCAGTAAGCAACGTGCTTGAGTGCTTGCCCGGGTCAAATTCGTCGCAATGTTGCTGCTGAGGGTGGTTATCGTTATAGAAATCTATAACAAAGTTGATCACATTGTCATACTTACCCGTAGGGTCAAAACGGCAGGTAGGCACATTCCAATGGTCCCACATTCCGCCGAAGAAAATCTTTGCACCCTGAGTAAAGCTACGTGCATAAGAGGGACAGCCGTTGTGCCATTTACCGAGACCTATTGTTTCGTAGCCGTTATTCTTAAAGGTTTCAGCAACTGTTTTGTGCTCATTCGGAATGTTTCCGCCGAGCTCCTCCAGATGAAAGGGATTTCGTCCTGAAAGAATCATTGCGCGGCTTGGCATACACACTGCACCGCAGGTACCGCCTGCAATGTGCGCACGAACAAAAGATGTACCTCTTGAAACAAGTTTGTCAAGATTTGGCGTAATGATTTCATTGTTTCCCAGAGCGTGGATTGTGTCAAAACGCTGATCATCGGTAACGATGAATAATACGTTAGGTTTTTTACTCATAAAGCATCACCTGTTTTGCTAAGTAGTTAATTTTATTTTAGAACATTATATCACAACTCCGGTGTAACTTTCAACAAAACACTGCATTCGCTTTACAAAAGTGATTTAGTAATGTAAAATATAGCAGTCAGGAATAAAAGAAAGGAGTGTTCTGAAATGCTTATTGCTTCGCAGATTATCGGACTTGCCGCTGTGGGTCTTTATCTTCTCAGCTATCAGTTAAAAAAACGCAGTCATATAGTCTGGACCACCTGCATTTCTAACGTCCTTTATGTTCTGCAGTATATTCTTCTCGGCGCATATTCAGGTGCGGTTATGGATTTTATGTCCACGGTTTCTTCATTTTTTGCTGCCAAGAAAAACGACCCGCCATTCAGAAAGCATGCCAATTGGTTAGCTTTTTCGAATATGATTGCAATTACTGCAGTCGGTCTTATTTCAGCTTTTGTTCAACGTGAATGGCTTGAGCTTCTTCCTATTGCAGGCGCTCTTTTTCAAACGGGCGGACTATGGTGCAACAACGAACAGACTATCCGTAAATTCGGTCTTTGCAGCGCACCCTTCTGGCTCATATACAACTTCATTTCTCAGGCCTACGGTGCATCACTCGGTTCAGTGATTGCAATTGTGTCTATAATTATTGCTATGATACGGTACAGAAAAAAGGAAAAAGATTAAATTTTCCACAAAATATGGGCAGTGCAAAAAATGCACTGCCCTCAGACTGTCGATAAACGCACAAGAGCAACAATACCGATTTGACAACGACAAAAAACTATGCACAGATACGTAAAACGCAACTGTGCATCAATAATATCATTTAAAGCCAACCAAGCTTTCTGTAGATAACACCTAAAACCTCAAAGGTCTTTTGATGTGCCTTGTGCATAAAACCTTCGTTGAAACGGATGTATGCTTTTTCTGAGGCGGTCTTGTTAAGCTCGGGAGTTCTGAGTGCTGATCTGCCGTCGTTTGTAAATTTGCACATCCAGCTGATTATGTACGGGTCATATAAAACAGCTCCTGTACCGTCAACTGTTTTCATTCCCTTATATGAGCCTGAGATAATCTTGTCTCTGTCATATGGTACACCTTCAAAATGAAGGTCTTCAGAAACATTGTCCCACAAATTGTGGTTGCACATTGAAACAACATTATGTACAAGGTAAACGTCAACCGCACGGAGATATGTTGTAAGTCTCAGATTCAGCTTATTGTTAGTGGTTGAGCAAAGCAGTTTCCATGTAGGAAGTGCATTGAAATGATAAAAGGAATGAGTGTCGGTCTTTGCAGCCATAAGCCATACGGGCATTTCTCTCAGTCTTTCAGCTTCACTTTTGGTAATTGCTCTATCGGGAGCCATAAGCACCGTTGCCGCAAAAAGCTCGGGATAAGCTGAGGCAAGATTCATTGCACCCAGTGAGCCTAAGCACCAGCCGAGAAGATAGATTCTGCTTCTGTCAACGTTTTCGTGCTTGTCGCAAAAATCAACAATTGCCGCCTTAAGGCTATCCACAAGACAGCTCTGATCCCAATAAATTCCGTCTTCTTCAGGTGCACGGGGAATCATAAGGTATGAGCCGCCGTTAGTAAAGCGTGACTGATATTTTTCATCACACCATACCGGCATTTCGTTAGCCTGAATTTCAAGTCCTTCAAACGCTCCCTCCAGAGCACCCACAAGAACTATACAAAGAGGATATTTTTTCTTTTTATCTGCACCGTAGTCAACAGGTGAATAATAGCTGTAGTCTATATCCCATTTTCCTATCATAGGCCCGTTATCTCTTTTCCAGAGTTCACGGTATTTGTTATGCGCCGCTTTATATGCCATAGTATTTTCCCCCACTGTGTTATTCCATTCGGTGCAATTTTATCATACATTTGTTATGTAATTATTAAATAAAATTAAAATACATAAAACTTATTACTTAAAAATCTGCTTATCTCCTTGTATTTGTATCAGGATATGGTATAATTATGCCGTAAAACGCAAAGGAGAGATTTTATGAAAAATTCACTCAGAAAGCCGTTATCCCTTTTACTTGCCGTTGTTATGCTGCTCAGTCTTGCTGTTTTCAGTTCAGCGGCACAGGATGAAGTCACTTCAGGAAATGAGGTTGTAGGCAAAATTTATCTTTGTTCACGCTGGAGCAGCATCACCACCACCGGGCATCTCTGGGTATACATTCTCAACACCTCTGACGAGGCCTACGATGTAGGACTTTATAATCTTCAGCCTGATGAAGGTGTTTCTCTTGCCACCTTCGGTCTTACAAGATATGACGGTATAGGAATCTATTACAATATGGAAGCTTACCGAAATGACAAATACTGTGACGCAAGCTGTATTTCAATTTCAGATGACCTTACAAGAGACGAGCTTTCTGCGGTAAGCAAAAAGATTCTTTCATCAAACCACTGGGATCTTTTTAATAACTGTGTATATTTTGCCTGCGGAGTATGGAATAAGGCATCAGACAAAAAAATCATTCCGTTCTTTATTCCGCCCGTTGCAAGACTTCAGATAAAATCCAAGGGCGGCAATACACCCTGCGAAATGGAATATCAGCCTCCCGAACACTGCTTCAAGCACAAGGGCAAGGGTGACGGAGCTTATCTTCAGCTTGTAGGACAGAAATCTCTCGACGCATAAAAAAGAAAGGAACAAATTTTAAAAATGGCAAAAAAGTCGGAACTTATGAAACCTCTTTGCATTACCGTTCTCTTCGTCTCCTTTGTGTACGGACTCGTTCTACCCTTCTGTTGGGGTAACAATCCCTGTTCAGAGCTTGGCACCCTTTCACTTCTTTGTGAGAACAGAAAAATCTTCTTCTGGCTTTGGGGTATTCTCACCTCGGGAAGCATTATTCTCAACACTCAGTTTATGTACAGAAAGTACAATTACAGGAACAAATTTTTTGACACTCTTTGTATTCTCGGCTTTCTCAGTGTGTGCACTGTCGCTCTCACTCTCGGCCACAGTATTGCCGACTGGAATCCCAAGAGAATTGCTCATTGGGTAGCAACAGGTCTTTTTATTGCGTTCACTCTGGCTCCTATTGTGCTTTTCTTTATTGTAAACATCAAAAAACAAAAGCATTTCGGTCTGTTTACCGCAATTTCTTTCCTGATTCTCGCAACCTTCCTTGTAATTTTTGCAGTAGTAGGTAAGAGCTCTCTTATGGAAATGGTGCCAATTGCAATGATGGAAGTGTTCCTCTTTGTGATTAATTTCACGCCCCTTGTAAAAGCAGATTAAGGTTATTAAAACAATAAAAAACCTCCCCCAGCAAGAAAGACTATCCAGCAAATTCGTGAAAAAAACAACTCAGCACCCCGAAGGAGTGCTGAGCCTTTTTGATTTTCAAGAGGAGCGCAGGTGGGTATTTAATTGTAGCAACCTGTGTTATAATTTAGTTCTCTACTTCGCCAATAAAAGGTTCCCTGTTTGAGTTTGAATAATAATTAAAAATAAAACTATTATCGAAATAACTATAAAATTTGTCTTTTTCACTTTTTGCTTTGAATATTTTTTTAAAAACAGCATTCCAAAACCATTCAACAATGCAAGATAAACAAACCATAAAAATATATACGCACATATAACATAAAATTGTATATATAAGCCCTATTCTCTTTAATGCGAAGAAAAATAAAACCAATGAAATCAAAACTAAACCTGTAAAATATTCCAAAGGTCTTATAAGCAATATTTGTTTTCGTCTCTTTTTTTTGAAAAGTTTCTTCATTTCTTCTGCATCAGGCACACTGAATTCTTCAATAAAGCAGATGTCTTTATCCGGAATTATAAATAAGCGTTCGAAATACACATCTGCTCCGACACGAATTTTTTCTCTGGTAATCGTAAATATTACATTTTCATTTAAATTGTCAAAACAATACTTTGTTTCGATAGATAAAACGTATTTGCCTTTTTCTATATGACTTGGCTCACAAACCTTAACAGAAATAAATTTAGTTTCTTCACAAGACATAAAAATTCTATTATGCGGCTCTATCTTTGTAAAAGATTTTGATGCAATTCTTACAAGAACTGTTTTATTGCTATTATTAAAAAACTCTATATTCATGATATTAGTTATCCCATCATCAAAATTAGTTAAATATCAATATTTCAACCTATTATCTGACAAAATTATACACTTTTCTTGTGACGGTGTCAACTCGAAAAGGACGACCAATGGTCGCCCCTACACCTTATTTTAATACTCTACAAAAAAATCGCCCGTATTCCGGGCGATTTTCTATTATTTCATTTTGAGAATTTCTTCAATGGGTCCTTTGAAATCGTCAGATACATTGGGAATATCCTTTTCGCCCTTAACGAAGCCGTTGAAAAGTAAACCCTTGTAATCCGTTGACATCTGGAACTTTGAAATAACTCTTGTAAGCGTCTGCTTTTTATCCTCGTTCTGAAGATATGTGCAGTCTGAAAGCTTAACCTCAACAGTCTGTGTGTTTCTTGCTGAAACGGTAAGCTCAAGTGACTTTCCGCACTTTCTGAGCTTAGGCTCTACTTCTTTGCCGTTTACTGTTACGGTTACGTCAGCCTTTACTATATCCTTAAACTTAACAATATAGGTTCTCTTAGCGGGAGCAACGCTGCTGTCACCCTCTTCCTTTGAAATTCTGAAGGTTACATCTGCGCCGTTTTCATCAATTGTGAAAGCAGTTTTGAGGAACTTACCGTCTTTGTATGAAAGGGTTTCACCGTCATCCTCGTAAAGAGTGAACTTGCCCTTACCTCTGTACGCAAGAATTTCAAGAACTTCGGGGTTGCTGCAATCGTTCGTTCTGTCGTTGGCACTCATAGGAATAATTGCGCCCTCTTTTGCAAGAACGGGAATTGTTTCAACATCTCTGTACATTTTTACGAACTGATTGCCCTCATAAATTCTGTCGGTAAAGATATCGGTATATCTGCCCTCGGGAATCCATACGTTTACTGAAGCAAGGTTTGTATCAGCTGAGGTATGCTCTGTAATGGGAGCTACAATAAGCTCTGTGCCGAAGAAGAACTCGTTCTTGCAGTTATATGCGCTTTCATCCTCAGGATATGCGTAGTACATAGGCTCGCAGATTGCTCTGCAGTCCATATGTGTACGGTAGTTCATTGTGTAGATGTAGGGAAGAAGCTTATGACGGAGACGAAGAGCGTCCTTTGCAATTCTTTCAACGGGTCCGCTGTAATTCCAGGGCTCTTTACCTGCAAACTCATTGTTTGTTGAGTGAAGTCGCATAACGGGACTGAACACACCAAGCTGCACCCATCTGAGGTAAAGCTCGTCGTCCTTCTTGCCCATACAGTGACCGCCGATGTCGTGGCTCCACCAGGGATATGCGATGTTTGATGCAGTTGCTGTAAAGCCGGGCTGGAAGTCAAGGCTTGCCCAGGTCTGAGTTGTGTCGCCTGAGAAGCCCAAGGGATAACGCTGACTGCCTGCACCGCAGAAACGGGAGAGAATGAGAGGTCTGTGGTTGTCCTTTGCGTTGTCAAGGAAGTGGTAATGGTTAAGTGCCCAAAGAGGATCAAGACCGGGAGTATTTGTTCTTGTACCCTGCTGCCAGTCAATCCACCAGAAGTCTACACCCATTTTTTCAAAGGGGTGATGAAGTATATCGAAGTAGTTTTCGGTGAACTTCTTGTCGGTGATATCAAACTCCACAGGCTTTTTTTCTTCAGGATTCTGTCCCATAGCACGGCACATTTCTTCGTACTGGTCCTCGAACCAACGAACACCCATTGAGGGATGAATGTTAAAGGTAACTTTATAGTTATCGTCCTTCAGCTTTTTAAGGAAGCCTTCGGGATCGGGGAAAAGGTCAGTATTGAAGCTGTAGCCTGTCCAGCCTGTTGACCAGAAGTCATAAACAAACTCCATAAAGTTCTTGTGCATTGAAATCTTATGGCTGTCCTTACCGAATTTTGACTTGATGTCAACCCAGTGCCAGTCCATGTCAACAGTTGCAACGGTGATAGGCACTTCCTCTTCCTTGAATTTATCCATAAGGTTGAGATATTCCTCCTGAGTGTATGCCTTATAACGGCTCCACCAGTTTGAAAGAGCATAACGGGGAATAAGGGGCACTTTACCGGTCAGCTTATAAAGGTCGCTTGTTGCACCGATATAGTCGTTGCCGTAAGCGAAGTAGTACTTGTCGCTTTCCTTGTTTTCTCTCGGAAGAATTGAACCGTCCTCTTTTATGGCAAGAGTGTCGCTGTCGTCAAGAACAGCTACACCGCCACGTGAACACACACCGTCGGTAAGAGTGATAATACCTGCAGTGATGTCAAGTGTACGGCAAGTACCCTTAAGGTTGCCTTTGCTGTAATCGGTTACGGTTCTTCCGTCAAGGAGCTTGATACGAAGCATTTTCTGAGTTTTAAGGCAGTACATAAAGTTAGCCTTTGTTGTCTTGATGATAACTGTATCCTCGTTTTCTCTTACTTCAAACTGAGGCTTAGAGAAATCACGGAACCAAACGCTCTGAGTAGGCTCATCGCAGAAAGCGCCGTTTCTCTGATTCTCCACACGGAGAAGGCAGGGAGTGAGAACGGTGAAGCGTGTGTTGCCACGGATTATTACGTTTTCTTCGGGTGCTACGGGTGAGCAGTCAATTTTAAATCGCTTTGCAAAACTATCCATAACATTTTTCTCCTTTTATTTTTATGTCCCTAAAATTATACAACTACCAAGTATTAAAGTCAACAAAACATTGTAAAGGTGGTGTTAATTTTAAAAAGCCAACCGATAGTGCAGTGTTAAATTTTGCTCGAGCCGCAAGGCTTTTACTTTTGTCGGTTGTGACAAAAGTAAACAAAAACACGCTTGGCTCCACACTACTCCGAAGTCACAAAATTGTCGTTCAGAAGAGTTTCACAGATTTCTTTATGCTCCATTTTCTGCTCACCATCTCTATGATCGGTAAGAGTTTCCAATCGACAATTTTGAAGTTCTGTTGCTCAGAATAACGGCAGCCAAGTGCTTTACAGATTAACTTTTAAGCGGTTTGCCTGAGCCTGTCCGCTGTTGAGCGGTGTATTCCAATCAAAGCTCTCGTCTGCTTTATCTCTTTCCCTGTCTCGATTTTTAACTCCCGACATTCGCTACCGCTATATTGTTCTGTTTTGCAAACGGGTAAGGGCAGTGAGTTTTTTGCGAAAATCAACAAATCTCCCTCAAAGAGGGAGACTTGCCAATTCGTCAGTTATTTTGCATTTTGAATTTTGCATTTTACATTTAAAAAACCTCACCCGGCTTATCAACATAGAACTTATACTGTGTGCTGTAGTCCATCCCTGCTGAAAGGAGCATTGATTTTTCGGTGCAGTTATATACTGCACTCCAGAGAGTGATAACCATGTGCTTAAGGGTTTTGTGACGGTAGTTAAGAGTACACTCGGAAAGAAGCTTCATTGCATCCTCCTCAGAGATTTTGCCGTCGGTAAGCTGAAGTCTTTTTTCAATTCTCTCATAACGGTCATAGCCTCTGCCGTCGTGGTTGTCGCCGCCGGGTGTAAGGAAGTAGTTGGTAAGAATAAGGTTGTCGTTTTCCTTCTTCTGTTCAATTACGTACATTTTGTTATCTACATATTCAATGATGGCACTCTTGCCGCTTGCATCAGCAAACTGATAGTGGTAGTTGATGAAAAGTGAGTCGTGCATATCAAATGAAGCAAAAAGGTTAATTGCCTCGTCAACGGTTTCGCACTTATCAAGAGCAGCACGCAGAGCAACAGTTGTGATAATAGGCTTTTTGCCTGTATTCTGCTTTGTTGCCTTACTCTTGATTTCAAGTACAGCGCAGGTAAAACCCTTTTCGTTTATGCCATCCATACCGATATAGGGTGCACCCATAAAACGAAGAGGCTTATTTTTGTTTTTGAAACTGAGATACTTTGTGCCGTAAAGCCCGAAGGTTGTGTCGATTACCGCTAAGCTGCGATAGCCGTTTTCGGGTGCAGTCCAGCACACAACGCAGGGAGCTTCCTTATAGTCAAAGTTTCTGCCCAGCAGGTATTGACCGTCTTCTGTTCTTGCGTTGAAGGTTGAACAGCCTGCACCGGGATGAAAAACGTTAGCATAAAGGTGGGGAAGCTGAACCTCCTTCTGCAGAAAGGTTACTGCATCCATAATGTTGCTTACACCCTTTTCTAAAAGTGCATCAAGACCGTAGGAGCATTTATATTCCATAATCCAGACATTGTTGTCAAGCTTTTTGAAGGTACTTAGGGTTTCGTCACGTTTTTTTGCGGCTTCTGCCTTTTGTTCTTTTGTCATAACAGACATTTTTATCTCTTCTCTCCATTAGTTTTTCTGTAGTATAACACAGTTTTCAAATGATAGCAATATAACGAAAGTTTTTAATTCATCGAATTTTATTAAAACTGTTGCATTTGAAACGGAAAAGCATTACAATATACCTAAACAATTATATAAAGGAGAAAATGAATATGGAAACACCACGCACCTATGTCCCCTATAAGGATTGGAAAGCTCCCTCAAAGCAGACAGAGTACACCGAAGCAACTCCACTTCTCAACAAAGACGGTACACTCAACGCTAAGGGTTGGGCAAGACACAACGTTTTCGATTATGACAGAACTCTCGTTAAAAAAGGCTCACCCATGAGCAAAAAGGAATGGGACTTCTATCAGATTTCTGACGGCAAGTATATGCTTCAGCTTTCATTTGCAAATATCGGCATCGGCGGTTACGTTGCTGCAAAGCTCATCAACCTTCTGGAAGGCAAGACTGTTGCCGACGCAACTCAGCTTTATCTCGGCGGAAAGAAGCACCTTCCTCCCCCAAAGGGCGATGTACCCAACAGATACAAGGACAAAATCGGCAATGCTGAATTTGACTTTGACACAAAGGTTACATACAGAACTCTCAAATTCAAAAAGCCCTACAAAGGTAAAATGGTTGAGTGCGATTTCACAATGGATATTCCTCACGACCTTGAAAATATTACAACAGTTCTTCCCTTTGAAGGCGACAACACAAAATATTTCATGACCACAAAACAGAACTGTATGCCCTGCGAAGGTACATTCAAATGGGGTGACTACTGCTACACCTTCAAGAAAGAGGATTCCTTCTGTGCTCTTGACTGGGGCAGAGTTAATACTCCCCACAAAATGGTATGGTACTGGGGTAACGGCTCACAGTACATCACCGACGAAAAGGGTGAAAAGCACGTTTTCGGCTTCGAAATCACCTGGGCAATCGGTGACGAAAGCAATGCAACAGAAACAGCTATTTTCTACGACGGAAAGGCTCACAAGTTCGGCGCGGTTGACGTTGAGGTTTTCCCGAAGCCTGACAAGTTTATGGACGATTGGAAGTTCGTTTCAGAGGACGGCAGATTCAACCTTACAATGAAGCCCTTCTTTGACCACCATTCAGATATGAACCTTGGCGTTGCAAGAATGCACACCCATCAGGTGCACGGTCTCTGGAGCGGCGACGTAACTCTTGACGACGGCACAAAGCTGGAAATCAAGGATATGTACGCTTTCTGCGAATACGTTGAAAATAAGTGGTAAATTTTTTCTCCCACCTGAGCGTGGGAGAATTTTTGTTTGACAATCAGTATGGTTTTCTGCTATAATATTGCTCAACAGATTAATATAAGGAGAAATAAAAATGAGAAGCAAAAAGAAGCTTACCATGAAGCATATTTTTATCCCCGTTGCAATTGTTGTGCTTATTCTCGCAATTGTTGCAGTAATTATGAGCAACAATTCAGGCTCAACAAATCCCGGTTACCATGTACACGAGGACGGCTCAACCCATTATGACGAGGGTTATGAACCCACCTATCATGTACACGAGGACGGTGTAACTCACTACGACGAGCACTGATCAGCCTACCGATAAATGCACAAGAACAGCAATACCGAGTACCCACATTTTTGTGGGTGCTTTTTCTTGACAAAATTTCGCTATGGGTGATATACTGAAACCAAGAAAAACACAAAGGAGTGTATAAAATGAATAATAAAATCACTAATATTCTCTGGGGTCTTGTCCTTGTAGCGGTAGGCTTGATTTTAGGACTTAACGCCCTCGAAATTACGAACATAGATCTTTTCTTTGACGGTTGGTGGACACTTTTTATTATTGTTCCCTGCTTTATCGGTCTTTTTAGAGACAGCAACAAAACCTTCAACCTTATCGGTTGCGGTGTAGGTGTGTTTCTTCTGCTCGCCTGTCAGGATCTTATTGACTTTGAAATTCTTATGAAGCTTATGGTGCCCGCTATTCTTGTTGTATTGGGTCTTGCTTTTATTTTCAAGGATTTTCTCGGCGGCAAAGCTGCAAAAAAGATTCGCAGCTTTAAAAAGAGCGACAGAGAAATCTGTGCAACCTTTTCAGAACAGAATGTAGATTTCGGCGGTGAGGTTTTTGACGGCTGCACACTCAGCGGTATTTTCGGTTCAGTGAACTGCAACCTTAAAAATGTAATTATGACAGCGGACTGTGCTGTACATGCAAGTGCAATTTTTGGCGGTGTAACAATTCACGTGCCTGACAATGTGAACGTTAAGGTTGCCGCAACCCCTATTTTCGGCGGAGTTTCTGACAAAAGAGCATCAAAGGTTATTGATGCACCGGTAACGCTTTACATCAATGCAACTTGTCTGTTCGGAGGTATTGACATCAAATGACAGCCTTTCAAAAAGTAATTAAATATTTCGCCATAGCTCTTGCGGTTATGATTATTTTCAGTATTGCCTCGGGTGCTATGGGCGCACTTACAATTGTTTCAAATATTTTCTCAGGAGACGAAGTGGAACTTCAGCAGACCGGCTCATTTCTTGAGGGAGACATCGACACAAATGTAGACACAATTGATATTGAAGTAAACAGTGTCAGTGTCTGGATTAAATCGGGAGACAAATTCAAATTTGAAACCAACAACGAAAGTATAAAAAGCAAAATTACAAAAGAAAAGCTAACTGTAACTCAGAAGAGTTTAAACTTCCTCGACAGCGACGGCAACAACTCTTTAATTATATATATTCCGAAAGATTTGAAGCTTCAGAAGCTTACTGTTTCTTCAGCTGCAGGCAACGTTTTTCTTGACGGCATTTCTTCAGAAAAAGTCAAACTCGACCTTGGTGCAGGCGAATTAAAAATTGAAGGCTGCAAATCCACCAAGGAAACAGATATTGACACGGGAATGGGCAAGGCTTCAATCGAAGGCTGTTCGCTGAGAAATCTTGATCTGGATATCGGTATGGGTAAGCTTACAATGACCTCCTACATTCTCGGCAAAAGTGAAATTGACTGCGGTATAGGTCAGACGGACATTACTCTTAAGGGCAAGCCGGAAACCTACTCTATTCACGCAGAAAAAGGCATAGGACTTTTAACCGTAAACGGCAACAGTATTGCTGATGAAGGAAGCTACGGAGACGGTGAAAATAAGCTTGACGTTGATGCCGGAATAGGTAACGTAAAAATCGAGTTTTATAGCAAGTAAAAAAGTGGTCGGTTCGCCGACCACTTTTTAGCTATTAAAATATACCTGCTTCAAAAATCTGCTTGAAGAACCAGACTATTTTCGCAATGAGCTTCTGCAGAAAGCTCTGCTGCTCCATTTCGTAGGTTTTTGAATCTTTCAGGCTGTTACCCAATGAAATTTCAACAGTGCTTGTATATTTCGAGCCTTCTGTGAAGTATTCAACGGGATATCCGTCAATTGAATCAATGTAACCGCTGTATGCGTTTACTTCTTTTACATATTTTTCAGCCTGCATACTGCCCTTACGTAAAATTTTGTAAGTCAGTTTCACCGGCATATCACCCTGAAGCTCACATTCAATGAGCTCAATGGACTCAAAAGGAAATTCCTTGATTTCCGGAATTTCAATAAAGCAGCTTGAATCGAGATAAGAAATGAAAATTCTTTTGCTGTCATGGTTTACATCATAAGAGAGCTCTTTGCCGTCAAGCGTATAGTGAGCCTTCTCGTCAGTGGCAGTTTTCACGGGGGTGAGAGTTTTTGGGGTTCCGTCCCAATACTTAACCTCAAAAACTGTTGCGTCGAGAACTGCTGATTCAGAGCCTTCATAAGCGTAAGCGGGAAGATTTTTGGTAGGGGTGATTGATGCAATAACGGTAGAAACCATAGGCTTTTCAACAGTTACATCTCTTTTATAAAGAACGGAGAATGTATCCGAGTCTGCATCTTTCTCGCTGAGAGTAAGATAAACATGTACCGGAACTGTGCTTTCACCGTTCTTTTTTGCTTCTTCAAGCTCAGCAAAATCAATATACGGTTCACCGTAGCTTAAATACTGTACATTCTTTCTGTCTTCTGCCGTAATATCCTTTTCTGCTTTGAGAGGTCTTACGCTTCCGTCGGGAAGAATCACATCAAATTCATAACTGAAGATTGAGTTTGCAAGATAAAAAACCGACATATATGCCTTTGCATCATGCACTTCCTTATAGGATATGGGAGTATCGTCTGCCAAAGCAAGGTATGCCCTCTCGTTCTCAGCAAAAGCTGTCACTCCTCCTAAAAGAGAAACAACAGTAAGTATTGAAAGTAAAATTGCAACAAATTTTTTCATTGTTCTGTCTCCTTTTATTATTTAGGATATTTTACCACGATTTACATATTTCTGTCAATCTGTGGCTTTGCTTTTTCTCTGAAGAACAACACCCACAACAAGAAGGATGGGGAACATAAGGGCAAGAAGAAGCCCCTTTGAGAAATCTCCGTCGAAAAGTGTGATACCGCCTCCCACTACTGCAGGGCCGAGAGAGCAGCCGCTGTCGCCGAAAAGGGCAAGCATTGCAAAAAGAGCTGTTCCGCCCTTTGGCATTTTCAGTGCCGCAAGAGAGAAGGTGCCGGGCCACATTACGCCTACGGAAAAGCCGCAGACTGCACAGCCGATAAGCGACACAATAGGAAAAGGTGAAAGTGACGCAACGAGATAGCTGACCGCGCAAAGTGCACCGCTTGCTACCATAACTGCAGAAAGAGAAAACCTTTCGCTTATTTTTGAGTAAAGCAGTCTCGCACTGCCCATGAGAAAAGCGAACATACAAGGTCCGAGCAAATCGCCCATGGTTTTGGAAACCTGAAGTCCCGACTCGGCAAAGGCTGATGCCCACTGGCTCATAGCCTGCTCACTTGCTCCTGAGCAGAGCATAACGAGAGCAAAAACGTAAAAAAGCTTTGTTTTGAAAAGCTCCTTCATACTCATTCCCTTGCTTTCGTCAAGAATATCAGGGAAGGGTACGAAGCAGAAATAAATTCCGTTGAGCATTGGAATAATCGCCCACAAAACGGCAAGAATTCTCCAATTGTTTACCGAAAAGACGGTAAAGAACAAGGTGGATAAAAGCACAACGCACATATGTCCCCAGCAGTAAAATGAATGGAGAAGGCTCATTGCTGCCTCTTTTCGCTCACTCGGACAAGCTTCAACAAGGGGGCTTACAATAACCTCAATAAGGCCGCTGCCCGTTGCATATATAATAATAGAAATGATAATGCCTATATAAGGCGACATTATGTAGGGCAGAACGCTGAGGCTCATAAGACCTGCAGAAGCGAGAACGTGTGCAATTATTGTGCATCTTCTGTAGCCGATTCTGTCAATAAAGTATGCCGAGAAGTAATCCACCACCAGCTGAAATCCGAAGTTTATTACAATAAGAAGCGATATTTTGTCATAAGGCAGACTGAAGTCCCTTTGAAAAGTCAGAAATAAAAGGGGTAAAAAATTATTGATTATTGCCTGAACAAAATATCCGCCGTATGAAGCGTAAAATGTATGCTTGAAATTATTTCTGATTGCCATTTTGAATTCTCCTGAAAGTATTACTCTGAAAATTCTACCACAGAGATTTTAAAAGTCAAGCATCTAAGATTTTTTATGAGGAAAAATCTTGCAAAAAGCTAAGGCAGAGTGTATAATTTATTCATTCCAAAAAGAAAAGGAGAAATTATTATGGCAGTAATCAAAAAGGCAGTCGCAACTGCAATGGCAATCTTTATGGCTGTTTACGGCTTTATCGGTATGACAGGCAACGTAAGCGACGACTACACAGAAGGCAAGTACAAAAACGTTATTCTTATGATTGGTGACGGCATGGGCTTTAATACTCTTGATGCTACAAAGGCTCAGAGAGGCGTATCTCTCACTATGGAAACTATGCCCGTAAAGGCACAGTCACAGACCCACTCATTCCTTATCCCCGCAACAGACTCAGCTGCAGGCGGTACAGCCCTTTCAACAGGCTGCAGAGTGTGGATTAACTCTCTCGGACTTTTCCCCTTTGATCCGTTCACAATCAATGATTTCAATGTGCCTATCAACCTCTGCGAGCTTGTAAAGAGAGACGGCAAAGCTGCAGGTGTTGTTACAACTGACAAGACAAGCGGTGCTACTCCCTCTTCATTCTCAGCCCATGCTCTTTCAAGAACAATGGAAAAGGATATTTCAAAGGATCAGCTTGCTTCAGATCTTGACCTTATCTGGGGTGCTTCAAGCGAAAGCATCAACGAGGAGAATACAAAGGCAAACGGCTTTACCTATGTTGACAATGAAGATGAGCTTATGGCTCTCACTGCCGGCAGCAGAAGCTTCGCTCAGTTCAGCTTTGACGATCTCAAGCACTGCACTAACAACCACAATACCCCCACAATTGAGGAAATGACAGAAAAGGCAATTGAAATTCTCTCCGCTGATGAAGACGGTTTCTTCCTTATGGTTGAGGGCGCATGCATTGACAAATTCTCACACGACAACGAATTCGAAGGTGCAACAATGAGCACAGTAGAATTTGACAAGGCTGTTGCAGCTGCTCTTGAATTTGCGGCAGCAGACGGCGAAACTCTTGTTGTTGTAACAGCTGACCACGAAACAGGCGGCATCAAGTATAACGCAGACAAGGACGAATACTACTACACCTCAGGCAGCCACACCAATGTTGATGTTCCTGTATTTGTATCAGCTGCAGATGCAGGCTTCAAATCAGGCGACAAGGTTAAGAACCGTGAAATCCCCGTTCAGATTGCTCGTGTAATGGGCTACGAAAAGGATCAGTTCCCTGCTGCAAGATAAATCCTGCCCCTTCCGACTGCTTCGCAGTCACCTTCCCCTGAAGGGGAAGGCTTAGCAAAATGCAAAATTAAGGACTGCCGTGTGCAGTCCTTTTTTATTGTTAACGAAAATACCACTTGACCTGAGTCAAGTGGTTTTTGTAATTGTGATAAATCTTACTTATGATAAATCAGGTGACAGATGTCATCTCCGTTACCGATTGTAGCGGGAAGGTCAAGAACAGCGCCGTATTTTTCACCGATACCTCTGTCGCCGCACATTGCAAGGTCGCAGAGAACTCTGATTTCTTCGTCTGTACAGCCTGCCTTCTGCCAGGCTTTTACAAGAGGACAGTAGTGGAACTTAAGCTCAAATCTGTCGTCCTTTACGTCAATGATTTTCATTTCAAAAACCATCTGCGCTGGAAGAGTAAAGAGAGTTTTCTTAAGACCCTTGAGTGAATCTGTCTTGCCCTTGTTTACAAGGTTCTGCCCGTTGAAATGTCCGCAGCGCTTGATTGCATCAGCTGCAAAATCATAAGGGTCAAGTCCCTTTTTCTTTGCTTCATCGGTAAGATAGTAAAGCCAGAGTGCTCTGTGTTCAAGCTGTTCTCTTACTGCATCAAGAATGGGGTTTTTAATTTTTGCTTCGTTTTTAATCATATTTATCATCTCCGATATTTTGGTAATACGATTATATCACTCCATTTTGCAATATTCAACAGTTTTTCACCATTTTCAACAAGTTTCAGCACATATTTTCTACATCGTTCTTTTTTATTCTTGTTATATTTCTATTTACTTTGGCTTTTTCTTGTGATAAAATTTTCTTAATAAATAAGGAGGTTTTTTCAATGAAACTTTACTATGACATTCATGACAAACCAAAATTCGGACAACTCATCATCTACGCTTTCCAGCAGCTTCTTGCTATTATGGCAGCTACTCTTGTTGTTCCTATCATTATAGGTAACGGAATGCAGCCCACAGCAGCTCTCTTCGGCGCAGGAATCGGTACACTCTGCTATGTGCTTTTCACAAAAATGCGTTCACCTGTTTTCCTTGGCTCATCCTTCGCTTTCCTCGGCTCAATGGCTGCAGCTTTTGCAGGTGCAGTTTCCGTGCAGGCGGGCTATGCAGGTCTTATTATCGGTGCAATTTTTGCAGGTCTTGTTTATGTAGTTATCGCTCTTGTTGTTAAATTTGCAGGCGTTAACTGGATTGACAAACTTATGCCCAAGCAGGTAATCGGTCCCACAGTTGCTATCATCGGTCTTTCACTTGCAGGTAACGCAATCGGCGACCTCAAGTCAGGCGAATATATGGTAGAATCAATCGGTCAGGCAATTGAAAACGGCGCAATCGTAGAAACTGTTTCAATGGTTCAGACAGCAAATCCCCTTATTTGCATCCTCTGCGGTCTTATTGCTCTTTTCGTAACTATGCTCTGCTCAACCTACGGTAAAAAAGGCATTAAGCTCATCCCCTTTATTATCGGTATTCTCTCAGGCTATGCAGTAGCAGCAATCTTTACAGTAATCGGTATCAAAACAGGTAACGATGCACTCAGAATTATCGACTTTTCAGTATTCAACAACCTTTCAATTTTTGCTCTTCCCGATTTCACATTCCTTACAGCTATAAAGGGCATCAAGGAAATTGACGGCGCATACATCGGCTCACTTGCAGTAGCTTACATTCCCGTTGCTTTCGTTGTATTCGCTGAACACATCGCTGACCACAAGAACATTTCATCAATCATTGAAAAGGACCTTCTCAGAGATCCCGGTCTCCACAGAACACTTTTAGGTGACGGTGTAGGCTCAATGGTAGGTGCAATTTTCGGCGGCTGCCCCAACACAACCTACGGCGAATCAGTTGCTTGCGTTGCTAT
Organism: Clostridia bacterium; assembly: GCA_017522205.1. Taxonomy (GTDB): domain Bacteria; phylum Bacillota; class Clostridia; order Oscillospirales; family Acutalibacteraceae; genus UBA6857. Next base: position 30,486 of record JAFWZS010000036.1, on the reverse strand, counting down.
TACAAGAAACGCATCAGTTTACACAATTATCACTGCAGCTGTTCTTTCAATGCTTATTGCATTCTTCTCACCCTTCGTTGCTTTTGTTAACTCAATTCCCTCTTGCGTAATGGGTGGTATCTGCATGGCTCTTTACGGCTTCATCGCAGTTTCAGGTCTTAAGATGGTTCAGTCAGTTGACCTTGAGGATAACAGAAACCTCTTCACAGTTTCAGTAATTCTTATTGCAGGTATCGGCGGTCTCGCTCTTACCTTCGGCAAGATTACAATCACAGCAATTGCTTGTGCACTTATCCTCGGTATCATTACAAACCTTGTACTCTCCAAGAAAAAAGCGTAAAAAAAGCCCTTCGGGGCTTTTTTAGTTTGTAGTGTGAAGAATTTTTCACACAGATTACACCGTATCTTAATAAAATCTTATAAACTGTTTTAGCTTGGTTTTAAGTAAAGCAGTTATACTCTAATTGTGCAGTGGGAAATGAAGTGTGTTTTTTCCGATTTTTCACATTTCAGCCCTCCTTCCCATTGCACTCCCCTCTCCTTTCAAATATGCACAAGAGAAGCTCACTTCGGTGGGCTTCTTGTGTTTTTTGCCTTTAGATTTAATAAGGTTTTATATTGCGACAAACTTCACACCTTGGCTGTGGTAAACTCCTTAAGCAAATCTCAAAAAAAGGAGTTTTAATTATGACTTGTAAAAAATGCAGCTACATCCTCTACGGCTCTGAAAACTACTGTCCCCACTGCGGCGAAAAGTGCAAGAGCGAAGAAACGCCCTCTGAACACAAGGCTGAATCCGAGCCCAAACCTATTTTCATTTCCCGTGACACAGCATACGAGGACATAATGACAAAAGGGCGGATTTTTCAGCCTGAAGACACTTTTGAGGACACATCGGTCTCTCGCAAGGAAAAACCGCGCAAAAAAGAAAAAGCCTCATCAAGAGGCCTTCTGGCGTTTTTATCGATACTGTGTATTCTTCTTTTCTGCACGGCAGTTTTCACTGCAGCCGATTATTTCGACATTGCTCCTGCAGTAGCTGACTTTTTCGAGCAGAGAGAAACCACAACGGAAAGTGCATCAACAACCGAAAGTAATTTCGGCATAAGTTCAGGCACTGTTATGCCTCAGATAAACTATGCACCCGTCAACTGTACCGTTTCGTCAGCGAAAAGCATCGCCCTCAGAAAAGGCCCCTCTGAAGCCTACGGACAGATTTCTGCACTTAAATCCGGCACGGAGGTTCAGGTAACGGGTGGCTCAGCAGAAAATGAAAGCTGGGTTTATGTCTATGTTGCAGCTGAAGACATCTACGGTTGGGTAAGTGCTTCATTCATTTCAGGTGAAATCAAGTCCTGACTACCTGTTCAGCATCCACACCATATAATTGAGATATGCCGCGAAAGACACCCACAGAATATACGGAATCTGCATATATGCTGCTATTTTGTCTGTTCTGTAGAAAGAATAGGTCATAAAAATGATTGCGGCAAGAAGAAGCAGCAGCCAGAAAAACGAAAAGCCGTAAGCCTGAAAATTGAAAAAGAATATGCTCCACAGAAAATTCATAAAGAGCTGAACACCGTAAAGTCTCAGACCTCTTGACCTTTCGCCGCTTTCATCACTCATCCATATTCTCGCCGCACCGATGCCCATCAGAGCATAGAGTATGGTCCATGCAATGGGAAACACAATTGGCGGCGGTGTAAGGGCAGGCTTTTCCACGGCTTCATAAGCTGACATGCCGAGAGATGTAAGCATTCCTGCAACTGCACCGATTGCCTCTGTTATGAGCACAAAAATTCCATATACTTTGAGTTTGCTTTTATCCATATTATCACCCTGTATATGATATGAAGGCAAGCTCATTTTTATTCTAAAAAACAGAAACACCGACGGATATAAATCCGCCGGCATTTCCGCACACTTTTTATTTTAAGGATTAACTTAAAATCATTATCAGGGAAGGTCGTCTTCGTTTTCAAGGTTATGCCATACATTCTGTACGTCATCGTTATCCTCGAGCATTTCAAGAAGTCTGCCCATCATCTTAAGGTCGTCTGCATCTGTAAGAGCAGTTTCTGTGTTGGGTACATATTCAACCTCTGCTGAAACAAAGCTGTAGCCCTTAGCTTCAAGGTCGTCACGAATAGCGCCGAGATCGTTGGGCTCTGTACGTACAACATAGATATCCTCTTCATCTGTGATGAAGTCAACTGCACCTGCTTCAAGTGCGTCTTCCATGAGCTTATCCTCATCAACATCTTCAGCCTCGATTACGATTACACCGTAGCGTGTGAACATAAAGGATACGCAGCCCTGCTGACCGAGATTACCCTTATTCTTGTCAAAATAGTGACGCATTTCACCTGCAGTACGGTTACGGTTATCTGTAAGAGTTTCAACGATAACAGCAATACCTGAGGGACCGTAGCCTTCATACATAATCTCCTCATAGTTTGCACTGTTGCCTTCACCTGAAGCTTTTTTGATAATTCTTTCAATGTTATCGTTAGGCACGTTGTTTGCCTTTGCCTTTGCAATTACGTCCTTGAGCTTTGAGTTTGAAGCAGGGTCGGGACCGCCGTCACGCACTGCAACTGCTATTTCTCTGCCGATTTTTGTAAAGACCTTTGCTCTTGCACCGTCGGTCTTTTCTTTTTTTCTTTTAATGGTGCTCCATTTTGAATGACCTGACATTATATTCACCTGTCCTTATTTCTATATTACCGCAGAAGATTCTATCACTTTTGCGTTCTTTTGTCAAGGTATAGGAAGGATGGCTTTATCCCTTGCTGTTTTTTCAATCTGCACCTCTGCTGAATCAATAAAAGCTCCTTCACTTTCTTCTCTGCAGACTACACCTTCATTATGCGCACTTATAAAAATCTTTCCGTCGGTAAAACGTGCTTTTTTGCAATCCATTCCGTTATGACAGGAAGTAATGTTAATATCTCCGCCATCCACAGAAATATCCTCAGTTACATAGAAACCGTCGCCGTCACTTTTTACGGAATAGTGTCCGTTTTCTATTTCTATGCTTTTTGAATCAAGTCCGTTATGGACGGAGCTTATACTCATAATCACATCTCTTAAAACTGCTGAGCCCTTTGCGCTGATACCCGTAAAGGAGGCCTTTTTTTCCATCAGTCTTTCAAGTGTACTGCTGTCTGCAGTTGCTCTTCCCGTTGCAAGAATATCGTTTTTATTTTTGTCGGGACCGCTGCTTTCAGAAAAGACACCTGCGTGATTTTTCTTGTAATATCTGCCTGTACTTCCTCCTGCTGCGGTTATATCGATTTTTCCGCCGCAAAGAAATACATCTCCTGCAGATTCAATTCCGTCATATTCACTGAGAATTGAACAATCGCTGTCGTATACAAGTATTTTCCCTTTTATGTCACGGTTGTTGTCACCGATATGTATGCCGTCACCGCCTGACACAATGTGAAGCTTACTTCTTTCTATAAGGGTACTGTCATTGCTTCGTATACCGTCATCAAAGCTGACTATGTTAAGGTTTGCGCCTTTGAGAGTAATATCTTTTCTTGAAAAAATCCCCTTATTGAACTTGGCCTCAATGTTGACTGATCCTTCACCCGTAATCACAAGGTCACCCTTTGAGAAAATAACGGCAGAGTCGCCCTCCTCCTCGTTATAGCTGAGCACCCTTTCGTCGGTATCGGAAAAGGTATTTACTGTTCCTTTTTCAAAGTCAAGTACGGTCCGTTCCTTAGATTTCCGTACAGAGATAGGTGCACCCATTGAGGAATTAATCCTTACTCCGTAAAATTTCAAAGTGGCCTCTTCATCCCTTTCCTTAAGGTCAACGACTATTCTGCCCTCATTAAGCTCACCCTTGAAAATATAAGTGCCGCCTTTGTCTACAGTTACAACACCGTCAGAAAAAGAAGCTCCCTTACCCCTTATGAATGTCATTTCGTCAGCAAGGAGAATATATGTTTCCGTTTCAGCTGAAGAAGCAGAGCTTTCTGCTACGGATTCTTTTGTAGTTTCAGTTCGCGTTGTGGAAAAAATGAGGCCCTTTGTTTCCGAAGCAGGTTCACTCTGACCTTCATTTCCGCCAACAGAAAAAGCAACGGTAAGCGCTGCAAGAATTGCAAAAATTTCTTTGATTTTCTTTCTTATTTTTCTGAAAATAAACATAGGTCTCATCCTCCTTTCTCACGAAGTCATCTGCTTTTTATTAAAGTGTGATTCTGAATGTAATAGCTGTCGTACCGTCAGTAACTGCACGGATTTTCCCCTTGTGTCTTTCAACAATTGCCTTAGCAACCGAAAGACCTATTCCGTAACCGCCTGTATCTCTTGAGCGTGAAGAGTCGGCTCTGTAAAAACGGTCGAAGAGCTTTGTAACGGATGCGGGGTCTACATAATCGCAGGTGTTATATACATCAATCTGTATATTCTTTCCCACCTTGTACATATTCAGCTTTATTGTGCCGTTTTCATTTGCATATTTCATAGCATTGTCGCAGAGGATTGAAATAAGCTGCCTTATTTCTTCCTCGTTGCCGTTATATCTCAGGTCTCTTGCGGCAGAATAGGTAAAGGTCTTGCCCATCGCTTTGGCCGTTGTTTCAAAGTTCGATGCAGTGTCAAGCACAGCCTCACTTATATTAAAAACAATATGTTTTTTCTTGTCTGCCACTTCACCCATCTTTGAAAGCTCAACAAGGTTTTTTACAAGAGTGTTCATTCTTACAGTCTGCTTTTTTATACTCGTCAGCCACTCGTTTTCACCCTGACAAAGCTCCATAACCTCAGCATCGGCGCTGATGATTGCAATGGGTGTTTTCAGCTCGTGTCCTGCGTCGGTAATAAACTGCTTCTGTTTATCCATTGCTTCTTCAACGGGTTTAAGGGCTTTTTTCGAAAGCCACCACACCGGCACAAGAATAATACAAAGGGTGATAAACATAACCGTGGCAGAAATTGACATAAGAGCAAAGGAGAGCTGAAGGTCACGTGTTACGTCTATAAAGACCATTATGGCTTTTTCTGCGCCCTGCTTATAGTAATATCTGTAAGAGCCGATAACACCGAAACCCGGTCCGTTGCGGTAAACCTCTGAAGCATATTCATAAGCAGCCTTGTCCGTAACCGCCGCAATATGATCCGTTGAAATTTTGGTAACAACGTTCTCTCTCAGTTCAACAACGAAATATCGGGTGGAATACGGTGTTTCAATATTTATTTCAAGCTTTCCGAAGGGATTGAGAAAATCTGCAAGAGTACTGTCGTTGTCAATTCCGCCGGGAAGCACACCGTTATTGTCTGCAATTATCTGAAGAATTGCCCTTGTTTCCGAGTCACGCTGATAAAGGTTGATTATATTAACCGCCACAAGCTGCACAAGAAACATTATGGAAAGAGCGAACATCGCAATTGCTACGAAACGGTGCTGCAGCTTTTTCAGCATTTTATTTCCTCCAATGTGTAGCCCACGCCTCTTACTGCCTTGATTTCAAGGTTTGCTTTAAGAGAAGAGAGCTTTTTTCTCAGGTATGATATGTATACCCACACAACGTTGATTTCAGCTTCCGTTTCATATCCCCAGATTCTTTCCATAAACTGCTCTGTAGAAATGAGCCTGCCCGGATTACTCATAAGCATTTCCATCATCTGGAATTCCTTGTTACCGAGACGGATTGACTCCTCCTCCACAGAAAGCTCAAAGGACTCTCTGTTGAGAGAGAGATTTCCCGAAGTGAGAAGGTTTGGCGTAAAATCTGCCTTTCTTCTTGTGAGTGCTCTGATTCTTGCAAGAAGCTCACCCATTGCAAAGGGCTTTGTAAGATAGTCGTCTGCACCTGAGTCAAGGCCGAGAATTTTGTCGTCAACCTCACTTTTTGCGGTGAGAATAAGAACGGGCGTATCAACACCGCTTTTTCTCAGTTCTGTGAGTACCTCTATTCCGTTTTTCTTCGGCATCATTATATCGAGAATAATTCCGTCATAGTTTTCACAAAGGCCGTAGTCGAGAGCGTCCTGACCGTTATAAACCGCATCAACGGAATAATTGTTATGTTTTAAAATTGCACAGAGAGCCTTGGATAAATCCTGCTCATCTTCAGCAAGTAAAAGTCGCATAGCGTGTCCTCCTTTTAGCTTTTTTGACTATTATACACTATTAAATATAATTCATCAACTTTAAAGGAACTAAAAAAATTAAGCTGCCGCATTTAAAATGCAGCAGCTCTGCCTTATCTTTCATAAAACTCAAAAATCTTTTTATAGTACCTCTCCAGCACTTCGTTTTCACTCATAAAAATCTCGTGCTTTGAGCTTTCAATTGTCGCGTTCTGAGCCTTTGTTTTTTCTATGAACATATCTGTATAGCTCATAAGAAGCTGCTTATCTTCCTGAGGCTTCAGCACAAGAAGCTCAGTTTTAATTTTGTCACAGGAAGAAAGGATTTCATCCCTTGCTTCTACAGAGGCCTTTACCCAACCGAAAGAAGGACCGTTTGTCTGAAGACGTTTATTCCCTTTTCGCTTTTCATGATAGTAGCTGAAACGCTCAGGGCTTGTTGCATCGCTTTTTTCAAAGGGAAGGTCGGGGTTAAAATTACATCTGCCGGAAGCAGGTATTTTCTTTCCGCCAATAGCTGAAAGCACCTTTGCAACCGTACCTGCAACAGGGACGGGCATACCCATATTCCCGCAAATCATAGGTGAAGAAAGCACCGCTTTTCTGATACTGTCAGGATTGTTTATCATATAAAGAAGTGCTGCCGTACTTCCGAGAGAGTGAGAAAAAATGCAAACCTCTCTCTGAGGATTTTCAGCTCTTATAACCTTTTCAACAAGATATTCAATATCTTCCGAATACTTATGAAAATCGTCAGTATCAACTCTGCCTACCTTATCAGAGGTGCGGAAAGACTTGCCGTGGTCACGCAGGTCAAGTGCATAAACGCTGTAGCCCTCGTTATAAATATAGTATGACGCCTCACGGAGCTTTTCGGCACTTTCCGTAAAGCCGTGAATAACTATAACTGCCGCCTTTTCTTCAGGGCGAAGATACTCTTCATAGCAGATTTTGTTTCCGTCAAAGGAGAGAAAGCCTCCGTCATTTCTTTTGCTTTTGAGGAAAGGTTCAACTTCCTCGGTCATTGTTTTTATGTAGGTTTGTTCGTTAATAAGAGTCATAGTTGTCAGTCCTTTATCTATACTACAAAATGTTTGATTTAAGCGATTTACAAATTACTTTTACCGATATTGCATTTCGAACATAGAGTCTGCAAATTTTCATAAACAGTTTCTCCACCTTTTGACCAAGGTATTATATGGTCTACATGTAATTCTACGTCAGGATCTTTTGCGGGTGAAGCACCACAAATACAACATTTAAAATTGTCTCGTTTAAAAACTTTAAATCTTAACTGCAAACCTATTTCACGTTTTGTTTTGTGTATTTCTTTCCGTATTTCAATTTTTTTATTCTCATTAAAACGGTTATCCGAATCAAAAAAAGTTGCAACTCCATCGACAACTTCGCCAACCGCTATATCAAATTTTTCACCTTTTGCTCTATGATATATTTTGCCGTTATACGGATAGTTTTCACCTAAATATTCGTATTTTCCACTTTCTATATATCTAAATAAGTGAATACTGTTTTTGTAATTTATTCCATCATTATCTCTATTGTAGCAATAGTCACTTGGTATCACACTTGATTTATTTCTACCAAAAGTCATATTAACTTTTTCTTTAATTTCTGCAGAAGTATATTCTCTTCCCACTTCTGCATTTTGAAAAGTCAATTTTATTTCCTCTGCCACCTTAGAATATACACTTTTCTTGTCTACCTGACATGCAGGGCATTTTCTCTGCCATACATCGCAACCGTTAGCAAAATATCTGTGACCGCAATCAAGACATTCCATTTCAAAAAAGTTCTGATTATAGTGGGTTTCCGAACCCCCTGCATATCCCAGATTTTTCTGATTATTCTTATTTATGTATCCGATTTCTGTAGTTTTTTTCATGCCTTCACCCTTTTCTCTCCAAAAGTGCCACACATTCCACATGATTCGTATGCGGAAACATGTCCACGGGCTGAATCTTCTTCACCTTATATCCGTTCTTGCAAAGGAAGGCTATATCCCTCGCCTGAGTTTCCACGTTGCAGGAGATGTATACCACCTTTTTCGGTGCAAGGGTTGCAACGCTTTTAAGAAATGGCAGGTCGCTTCCGGCTCTGGGTGGGTCCATAAAAAGCACATCAACCTTTTCTTTTTCCTTTGCCATTGCAACCATAAACTTTCCTGCATCGTCACAGTAAAAGCTGATGTTTTCTTTACCGTTCAGCTTTGCGTTGATTTTTGCGTCCTTTACTGCATCGGGATTAAGCTCAACGCCGATTACCTCTTTTGCCTTGTCTGAGGCAACAAGTCCGATTGTGCCGATTCCGCAATAAGCATCGAAAACACGTTCCTTGCCTGTTAGTTTGGCAAATTCAATTGCTGTGCCGTAAAGCTTTTCAGTCTGCACGGGATTTATCTGATAAAAGGATTTTGCAGAAATTCTGAAACGTTTTCCGCAGAGTATATCTTCGATATAACCGTCACCGAAAAGCACCTGCTGTTTTTCACCAAGCACAAGGCTTGTCCTCTTGTCATTGATATTCCAGATTACCGTTGTGATTTCAGGGTGCTTTTTAAGAAGCGCTTTCACGAAAGCTGCCTTTGAGGGAAAGATATTGGTACCCGTTACAAGCACAACCATAATCTCTCCCGTTGAAAAACCGCGCTTTACAAGCACGTGACGGAGAAACCCTCTGCCTGTATCTTCGTTGTAGGCAGTAAGCTTGAACTCGGGCAGCATTTTTCTGATGCTGACGATGATTTCGTCGGCTTTTTCGTCTTCAAGAAAGCACTTATCCACACTCACTATATTGTGAGTGGAGGACTGATAAACACCTGAAATTATTTTTCCGCCTCTTGTGCATCCAAAGGCTGCCTGAACCTTGTTGCGGTAATGGTAGGGCTTATCCATACCTATAATTTCATCAACGTGACAAAAACGCCCAAGCAGGCGAATGGTCTTCACCTGCTTGAAGCTGAGTTGCTCTTCATAGCTCATATTGAGAAGCTGACAGCCGCCGCATTTTTTGTAATGCTCACAGCCGTTACCTTTTGCAATTTTTGGGGTTGCACCTTTTGTGCCTTGCTGCTTTTTCATTTATACAACTTTCCAGGCGTGGCTTCTTTTTCTGAAGCGCACAAATACACCATGTTTAGGCATACCTATATGGCTGTATTTTTTCATACAGCGTCTTGCTGAAACACCCACCACTGCAAGAGTTGTGAATGCCATTAAGGTTGCTAAAGGTTCACCTTTCTTTTTCATTGAGAGAACCCTCCTTTAATTAAAAGATGATGCTGAAGCCGTAGCTGTATTCTCTGCCGGCTTTTATTTTGTATTCTTCCAGAGTATGAGCTCCCCAGCTGTCATAGCCGCCGATACCCATCTGCTTATGAATAGCTCTTACATAAAGCTTATCACTTTCGGGAAGCTCGTGAATGTGCGCAGTTTCTTCAAGCTCGTAAACTGTATTTTTGCAGATATTGAATTCAATTTCTCTGTCTGCTTCAAATTTTATCTTATCGGGATAGCCGGCAAGAACTGCATAACGCACGCCTGTTCTGTTGCCGTGCTCCTGAGGCTTCTGATAGGGCACAAAAACGTCATCAACCGAAGTTTTATAAAGACCAAGGTCAGCGCCCGTATTTCTGTCGATGTAGTTTTCCTTCGGGCCTCTGCCAAGATATTCCAGACGTTCATAGTCGTTCTTCAACGGGAACACAAGTGAGATTTCAGGAATTTCGGGAAGAGCTTCGTCACAAGTGAAGCTGTAGTCCACATGAATACCCTTGCTGCCGATTGTGAAGATAATCTTACCCTTTGCTTCACCGTTTACGGGTACATTGAAGCCAAGCTCAACTGTCGCTTTTGTGCCGAGGTTTTTAACTTCGCCGATACCTGTTCCTGCAAGAACACCGGCTTTTCTCCATGTGCCGCAGCGTACCTCCTGCTTGTTACCTCTGTCGTTATCTGTAAGCGCTCTCCAGAAATTAAGCTGCACTTCGCCTGAGAGAAGCTCCTTGCCTTTTTTCTTTATGGAGTAAAGCTTGTGGCTTCTTCTTGAAAAACCTACCTCAAGGTCCCCTGCCTTAACTGTGATTGCACCGTAATTTTTGATTATATCAACGGGTGCACCTTCAATTTCTGTCTTGCCGAGTGAAAACTCGTTAATCACAAACTGCGTCTTGGCAACATTGTGACCTGCTTTTGCCCAGAGAGTTGCTCTTTTCAGCTCGAACATAACATTGAGATAGCATTCCGTTTCGGGAACATTTGCTACATTAAGGCTGATTTTCTTTGTTTCTCCCGGTGCAATGTCAACGCTTATGTCACCGCTTGAAAGCACCTTGTTTTCGCTGATTAACTGCCAATGAAGATTATATTCATTGAGGTTTGTGAAGAGGAAGTTGTTTGTAACTTCGAAAATTCCCTTCTTTGCGTCAAGCTCTTTGAAGGTAACGTTCTGATAAAGCCGCTTGATTTCCTGAATTGCAGGCTTAAGCTTTCTGTCGGCAAAAACAAGACCGTTTCCGCAAAATGAACCGTCGTGGGTAATTTCACCGCTGTCTCCGCCGTAACCGATAAAGCTTACTCCGTCTTTGTTTATTCTTACACCCTGGTCAACAAAGTCCCATACAAAAACACCGAAGAAAGAGGGATACTTATCCATAAGGTCGAGATATTTCTGATTTCCGCCGCAGGAGTTGCCCATTGAGTGTGAGAATTCACAGAGCATCCACGGCTTTTCGGGATGAGCGATAATATCCTTTTCCAGATCCCAGGGTTTCGGATACATCTGGGAGTAAACGTCAGTTACGTTTTTGTTGAAGTCAAATTTTTCTCTTTCACCCCATATTGATTCGTAATGAACGGGTCTTGAGGGATCAACTTCATTTAGGTAATCGTGCATTTTAAGGAAGTTTTCACCTGCACTGCACTCGTTACCGAGAGACCAGATAATTACTGAGGGGTGATTTTTGTCTCTTTCGTAAAGCGACTCAACTCTGTCCATACACGAGGGTGTCCACTCAGCTCTTCCGTCGGGAAGAAGAGGTGTTTCTTCACCCATAAAACGTGTGCCGTGGCTTTCAAGGTTGTTTTCGTCAATTACATAAAGACCGTATTCGTCGCAAAGGTCATACCACAGAGGATGGTTGGGATAGTGTGAGGTACGCACAGCGTTGATGTTGTGTTTTTTCATTATCTTTATATCCTCAATCATCATTTCCTTAGAAACGGCTCTGCCTGTGTCGCAGGAAAATTCGTGACGGTTTGTGCCCTTGAGGAGAAGTCTTTTGCCGTTATAGTAAAGCACGGAATCCTTGATTTCAATGTGTCTGAAGCCTGTTTTAAGGCTCACATATTCATAAGGTGCACCGTTTTCGTCACGGATTGCAATAACTATGTTATAAAGGTAGGGCTTTTCTGCACTCCAGAGATTCACAAAGGGAAGAGTTGCTTTGAGGTTTATAACGCCCTCATTCTGAACGGTTACGGAGTCGGATGCAACAACATCGCCCTCCATGTCGTAAACTGTCATTTCGCCCTCGGTGCTTCCGCTTTCTTTACCAAGGGTAATTTCTGCAGTAAGTTCACCGGTTTTGTAATCAGAGGTGTCGGGCTTTGCAAGGACCTTTACGTCCTCGATGTACTGCTCATTTGTGGTGCAGAGATAAACCTCTCTGAAAATACCGGAAAGACGGAAGAAATCCTGATCCTCAAGCCAGCTGCCGGTACACCAACGGTAAACCTCAACTGCAAGGGTATTTTCACCCTCGGTAAGGAATTCCGTAATATCAAATTCGCTGTGTCTGAATGTGCCTTCGCTATAGCCAACTCTTATGCCGTTTACATAAAGATAGTAAGCAGCCTCAACGCCCTCAAAGGTGATAACAACTCTGTCAAGAGGAAAGTATGAGGGCAGAGTGAATTTTTTTATGTAACAGCCTACAGGGTTATACTCTGTTGGGGCAAATGGAGGCTGAGGCTCCTGAATTCGCTCCCACGGGTACTGCACATTGGAATAAATGGGATAGTCGTAGCCCTCCATCTGCCACGATGAGGGTACGGGAATTTCATCCCACTCCGAATAGTCGAAATCCGGTTCGGCAAAATTCTTCTGCAGCTTTGAGAAATTTTCAAAAAGCCGGAATTTCCACTTCCCCGAAAGACCGAAATATCTCTCCGATTTATATCTGTCGCCTTTTTTTGCACTGTCAAAGGTGCTGTAAGGCATCAGGGTTGCTCTTGACGGCAAGCGGTTAACGCCTGTGATTTCAGGCTCGGAGTACCATTCGCTGTAGCCGTCCATAGTCTGTCTCGTTCTATTCATAATTCTTTCTCCGTAGGTTTATTTGATGTTTACCTTGTTTTCGATAATATAGCCTGTTGCAAAAAGAAGTCCCACCGCAACAAGACCCGATAAAATTGTTCCGCCGATTCCGTAGGAAATAAGTACATTGGGATCAGCACCCATCTGTGTAAAGGAGAAGAAAACTTTTTCTGTGCTGACGTTTATTGTAAGCGGCAGATACTCCGAAAGAACATTGCCGAGAGTGTTTACAAAGCTCATAATTCCGAAGAAGATAAGTCCGCCGTAAAGCTTCGGATGATTTTGTAAGGGTCTTGTGTTGGCAACGGTTACCGTGAAATATACATATCCCACATAGGTGATAATTGTTGAGATTGCAAGAATCACCACCACCGCAATAAACTCGATAATTGCCGTCTTTGACGGAAGCATATCAAGGATTCCGCTTACGGAAATAATTTCCCACATGCTTTCCATTGTGCCGCCGCTTCTTTCCTTGCCATAAACGAAAATCACATAAAAGGTAAGTCCCATTATGCCGAAAGAAGCAACAATCCATAAAAATGAAACAAGCACCTTTGATATGAGAAGCTCGCTGCCCTTTACGGGAAGAGTGAGGGTGAGATAGCCCTGTCTTCCGAAAAGTGTGTCATTGAAATTCTTGATAATGGATACAAGGGTTGTTACTACTGCGGCAAAGCCGATAATGTAAAGCATACCGCAGGAGATAGCCCCCAGCCAGCCTGAATCAAAAAGAAGTGAAAGTCCCGTTACTGCCATTGCGGCAAAGGCTGCACCGTAAATTGCCATTGTGTATCTTGCAGAATGTCTGATTTCGTGTTTAAGAAGCTTACCAAGCATAGCTGAACACCTCCTTGAATACCTCGTCAATGGTTTTGCCCTTTTCTCTCAGCTCATCAACGTGTGAATTAACAATGAGCTTGCCCTGATTTATCATAAGCACACGGTTGAAAATTCTTTCAACGTCAGAGATAAGATGAGTAGAAATAAGCACCGTTGAGTTTTCTGCATAGTTTTTCATAATAAGGTCAAGGATGGCACTTCTTGCCGCAGGGTCAAGACCGCCTAAAGGCTCGTCGAGAATGTAGAGCTTCGCCTGTCTGCACATTACGAGAATAAGGTTCAGCTTTTCCTGCTGACCCTTTGACATTGTCTTCAGCTTCTGCTTGGGGTCAAGGTTAAAGTCTGTCACCATTTTTATTGCCTTTTCTTTATCGAAGTCCTTATAGAAATCGGCAAAGTAACCGATTGCATCAACGGGACGCATCCAGTCAGGAAGATATGATTTGTCAGGAAGGAAAGCCACAATACTCTTTGTGTAGGGACCCGGCTCCTCGTTGTCGATTTTTACAATACCCTCGTGGTCCTTGATAAGACCGGTAAGGATTTTTATGAGAGTTGTCTTTCCGCAACCGTTAGGACCGAGAAGCCCCACAATTGATCCTTCCTCAACGGAAAAGTCAATATCGTCAAGAACAAGCTTCCTGCCGTAAGACTTTTTAAGTGAAGTTACATTGATAATCTTGGACATTTATGCATTTGCCTTCTTTCCTTTTTTCTTTATGATTTCTTTCGTGAGCTTAACAATGCTTTCCTTCTGGGTGTAGGCAACGGTTGCCACGCTCCAGAGAAGAAGATAAAAAATTGCAAACATGGGACTCATAAATGCAGTGATGTTCCAGAGAACTGCCAGAAGCATAAGTGCTGCCGCAACTGCGTGTGAGCCAATATGAAGAATGAAGAGGAACTTGTTTGAGGTATAAATTCTGTGAGCCTCTGCTGCAAGAGCAAGAAGTGATCCGCTTTTGCCTGAACAGAAAACCCCTGCCGATTTACGCATAGCCTTGTTCTCTCTGTATTTTTCCATTATACCTGTGCCTTTGGAATTAACCATTTTTACCTTAGTGACGCTTATGCCGAGAGCTGACGAAACCGTTTGCTCTGTAAGGCAGGGTTCTTTTGATGTGAGCATAAGCACAAGACCCGTTGAAGCAAAATCAGCTGATGCCTTTCTCGCCTTTGAAAGCACTCTGTAGGAAATTACGAAGGTTGCCACAAGCTCACCTTCAACTACAACGTACATTACGCTGCCCTTTCCGGCATACTGCTTTTCTTCATACTCTGTGGGAGCAGGAATACTGTGCTCAATAAGCATCTGTCTGTTACCCACGAGAACACGTCTGTCTGCTATCCAACAGGAATAGCCTAACTTTTCTTCATAAGCAAAATCCTCAGCCTCGGGAAGTGTTATACCCATCTGAGAAATGATTTCATCAAAGCAGCCCGAAAGGATTGAGCCTGCTTTTTTGAGAGTTGCCGCAGCAAAAACAACGCTGTCGCTTTTTGCAATTCTTCCTGAAGGCACTCTCTTGAATTTTGATACAACGCCCATAAAGATATCAGCGGCATCCATAATAATGGCGTTGGATTTTCCGATTTCTCTGATTGTTTCATAGCTTGTTGCCGCTGCACCGATTTTTGAAAGCTTCATATTCTTAAAATAGCTCATAGCCGATGCCGCAGTGTCGCACATTACGGGAAGAGTTATAGCCATACCTGACATAAGAGCCATAAGGAAAGAGGGAAAATCCTTCGTCTTTATGAGAGAGAGAACGGCACTTACAAAAGCTACGGCAACAGATGCAATTGAAGCATAGATGTAATACTTTTCCTCTGTTTTGATTGCAGTGATATCTGTTGCAATGCCCTCTTTCATTTCAGTCTCTGCACAGTAAAGAAGCTTTGGTTTTCCGTCTTTGCTGAGACCGTGTGCAAGAACGGCACTGTCGTTTTTGCTTTCGACCTCTCCTATGCAGGAGATTCCGTCGTTATCCATAAGAGTTCTGATACCACAAAGGGCGGTGCTTGTGCGGAAATAGTCGCAAAGCACACGCATTGCTCCGGCAAAAACTGCAACAGAAGTGAACAGCTTAAGTGATGCAAGGTCAAATCTTGATTGGAAAATCAAAGTGAAAAGCTGCTGAATAAAAGTGAACACAGCCGAAATAAGAAGGCAGGTGTCACCGTCTGCAACCATATAGTAAAGTGAAATTGCCGCATTGCGGTAATAATCCTTTGTGATGAAAACTGAAGCGCCGAGAGCCGCCATATTCAAAAGTACGAAAAGGCCCACCGACGGCAGCTTTTCCGCCGGAGTATCAGTAGAGGCAATAATTGAGGGAACAACGCTTATTATAAGGCTGAACAGGAAAACCACGCCGAGAGAAATAAGCTTGACCGTCTGAGCTTTAAGAGTCTTTTTAAGCTCCTCCTCTGCAGCCTTTCCGCTGATAACCGCCTTTTTCTTTTCTTCCTTAAGGCTGTAACGTTTTTTTCTTCTTTCCGCCTTTTCAACCGCATCAAAAAGATCCTCACCGTCTTCAGCCCAGATGTTGTCCATCATGCTTTCCTTGCCGTCACCCTCGGGAATGGCCTCAAGAATTGCTTCATCATCACGCTTTCTTGAAAGCACACGGAAGTTCTGCATCAGGTTTTTCCGGCTTGCCTTCAGCTTCTGTTCAGCTTCGGCTCTGTCGGGCTTTTTCTGATTTTTAAGGCTGAAATGACGTGTTGAGCCAATGTCACTTTCTCCTTCTTCCTTTTCGGGAAGACTGAAGTTTCTTGTTGCACCGTCATTATCTTCGGCTTTTTCATAATCAAGCCTGACCATAACCTGCGTTTTTTCTGTATCCTCATTCTGAAGCGGAAGATCATTTATGTCAACGTGAATTCCGAGACTTTCGAGCAGCTCATCAATACCCATTTCAAGCTCAGGCTCTTCATATAGCTCCTTTTCCACAATAGGCTTATCCTCAATGGGCATATCATAGCTTTCCTGATTGCGTTTTCTTGAAAGCTCAGTAACGTCTTCGGTGCTTCGTTCGGTTGTTTCTCTTCTGTAAGGCGGAAGAACATTGGTAACGTTGTTAACCTCGGTGTGTTCATCCTCAACGGGAACAACCTCAACAATTTCTTCAACCGAGGGCTTTTCCTCTTCGGTAGTCTGAGCCTTTCTTTCCTCAAAAAGCTCATCTATTTCGCCTAAATCAAAAATGTCATAATCAGCAAGCTCGTCGTTTTTTTCCTGCTTTTTAATTAATTCCTCATCATAGAGCTCTGAAGGATCATTGTAATACTCTGTCATAGTAATGCCTGTCCTTTCTTCTTTTTTTGTTTTCTTCTTTTCTTTTATTTTGCCTTGATGCCTGAGCGCTGTCTTGAAACCTCATACATAAGTATGCCTGCAGCAACAGAGGCGTTAAGCGAGGTGATTTTTCCTTTCATGGGAAGTGACACAACAAAGTCGCTTTTTTCCTTGATAAGCCGGCTTACGCCGTTACCCTCTGAGCCCACAACAAGAGCAACAGGGCCGCTGAAATCGGTTTCACACCAATTTTTTCCGTCCATATCTGCAGTATAAACCCAGAGACCTCTCTTTTTGAGGTCGTCAATTGTTGAAGCGAGATTTCCCACTCTTGCAACAGGAACATATTCAACTGCACCTGCAGAAGCCTTGCCTACCGCCCAGGTAAGTGAGGCATTTCTTCTTTTGGGAATGATTACACCGTGAGCACCTGCAGTTTCTGCAGTACGAATGATTGCACCTAAATTGTGTGGATCTTCAAGCTCGTCGCAAAGAATAATGAAAGGTGCTTCGCCTCTTTCTTCAGCAAGAGCAAAAATATCCTCAACGCTTGAATATTCGTGTACGGCAGCATAAGCGGCAACACCCTGGTGGTTACCCTGACCGCACATAAAGTCAAGCTTTTTCTTGTCAACCTCTTTGATTACAACACCCTTTTCCTTGCACTCAGAGATGATTCTGCCAACCGAACCGTTTCTTTCACCTCTTACTACAAGAAGAGTGTCAATATTCCTTCCGCTTCTCAGTGCTTCCGAAACAGCATTTCTGCCGATTATAAGGTTACTGTCTCTTTCACTTTCAGCGTTTTTTTCTTTATCAAAACCCATAGAGTTTATTCTCCGTTTCTTTTCTATATATATGTTTTTACAGTTGGAGTCATTATATCACATAAATTCCACTTTTTAATTACAAATAAGAATAATTCCCTTTTAGAATATGACGTCATTCTATTTTTTCAAAATAACTTTAAAAATACTCAAAAAAAGTTTGATTTTTATGCCTTTAAGTCCTTGATTATTTTTTTATTTCTTGGCATAATAGGAAATTGGATTTAACAAAAAGGAGGGCTTCGCTATGATATTCAGAAAAAGCAAGGAATACGGCGGCTCATTTGACTATATGATTGTAGGTCTGGGAAATCCCGGAAAACAGTATGAAACCACAAGACACAATGCAGGCTTTATCTGTCTTGACTTAATGGCTGAAAAGCACGGCATAAAGGTTACAAAGCTCAAATTCAAATCCCTTATGGGTGACGGCAGAATAAACGGAAAACGCTGTCTTTTACTTAAGCCTCAGACCTTTATGAATTTAAGCGGCGAGGCTGTAAGAGATGCTGCAGAATTTTACAAAATCCCCACAGAAAACATTATCGTAATCTGTGACGATATCAGCCTCGACCCGGGCAAAATGCGTATCAGACGCAAAGGCTCAGACGGCGGTCAGAGAGGTATGAAGAATATTATATATCACCTTAAAAGCGACAACTTTCCCCGCATAAAGGTAGGTGTAGGAGCAAAGCCCAATCCCGAATACGACCTTGCAGACTGGGTGATTTCACACTTTACAAAGGACGAGGCGAAGCTCATAAAAGATGTTGCAGAAAAGGTTATAGGTGCAGTTGAATATATGGTTGACGGAAAAATTGACAAGGCTATGAGTGAGTATAATTCATAAGGGTGACAGAATATGAGAATGAGAAAAAAGAAGAACCTTGAAACAAGGCTTGAGGAAGTTAAAGAATATATTCTTTCTACCGATTGTGAGGAAAAGGATTTTGAAAAAGAAGTTGAAAAAACACTTTTTAACTATGAAGAACTTTTCGGCAACAGCAACCCCGTAAGACTTGAAATCGGCTGCGGAAAGGGTCAGTTTGTCTGCGAAATGGCAAAGCGCAATCCCGACGTGAATTTCATAGCCGTTGAGAAAGTGAAAAATGTAATCGTTGCCGCTTGTGAAAAGGCAAAAGAAGAAGGTCTCACCAACGTAAAATTTATTGCGGGCTGTGCGGAATATCTGCCGAGATTCATTCCCGAAAACAGCGTTGAGCTTATCTATCTCAACTTCTCCTGCCCTTTCCCCAAGGCAAAGTATGCCCGTCACAGACTGACCCACAGATTCTTTCTTGAAATCTACCGCAAGCTGCTGACAGAAACGGGTGAAATTCATCAGAAGACGGACAATATGCACTTTTTTGAGTTTTCACTTGAGGAGTATTCAGCGGCAAAGTACACCATCAAAAATCTCTCCCTCGATTTGCACAACAGTGACTTTGAGGGCAATATTGTAACGGAATATGAAAAGCGCTTTTCTGATTTAGGTCAGCCGATTTACAGGGTTGAGGCGTTCAAATAAGAGAATAAAGGAGACTGCCTGTGCAATCTCCTTTAATTTTATATCGTCTCAATTTTAATCAGATTAGTGTTGCCTGATTTACCGTTGGTAAGCCCACCCGTAACAATGAGCCTGTCCCCTTTTTTCAAATCGAGAACACTTTTTGCCTCCTTCACAGCCGAATAAAACAGCACCTCTGTGGATGGATACATCTCACCCTTAACCGGAGTAACGCCCCAATTCAGCGAGAGCTTACGCCAGGTTTTTTCGTTGACTGTCATTCCGATAATAGGGCAAGGAGCTCTGAAACGGGATACCATTCTTACGGTGGTGCCCGAAAGAGAGCAGACCGCAATTGCCTTTGCAGCAAGGTCAATGGACATTCCGCTTGTTGCGTGAGAAATTGCATCAACGGTGTTTTTTATCTGAAACTCAGAGGTGAGAAAGCGTTTTGTATAGTTAATGGAATTTTCC
Organism: Clostridia bacterium; assembly: GCA_017522205.1. Classification (GTDB taxonomy): domain Bacteria; phylum Bacillota; class Clostridia; order Oscillospirales; family Acutalibacteraceae; genus UBA6857. The sequence goes on along the minus strand of JAFWZS010000036.1, from coordinate 11,087 downwards.
GTCTGCTCGGCAATTCTTGACATAGTCTCTACCGTCAGCACGGGATAATCACCCATGGCTGTTTCACCTGAAAGCATAATTGCACTTGTGCCGTCATAAACCGCATTTGCTACATCGGAAATCTCTGCTCTTGTGGGTCTGGGATTGTGAATCATACTCTCAAGCATTTCCGTTGCCGTAATGGAACGCTTGCCTAAAAGGCGGCACTTGGTAATAATCTTTTTCTGAATTGCGGGAAGCTGCTCAAAGGGTATTTCAACACCCATATCCCCCCTTGCAATCATTATGCCGTCACACTCACTGCAGATTTCCTCAATGTTGTCCACACCTGAGCGGTTTTCGATTTTTGCAATAATATCTGCAGAACAATCCTGACATTGAGACCTGATAAATTTTTTCACATCAAGAAGATCCTGTCTGCAGGAAACAAAGGAGCAGGCAATAAAGTCCACACCGTGCATAAGACCGAATTTTATATCGCTTTTATCCTGCTCGCTGAGATACTCTTTTTTAAGCACCTTATCAGGAAAGCTCATACTTTTCCTGTTAGAAATTTCACCGCCTGCAATTACGGTTGTAACAATATCAGTACCTTCGATTTCGGCTACTTCAAAAATAAGAAGTCCGTTATTTACGAGGATTCTGTCACCCTTTTTAAGCTCCTTATAAAGGTCCTCATAATTTACTGAAACGCCCCTTTCATCACCCTCACCGTCCTTGCATCTGAAGGTGAAGGTTTCTCCCTTTCTGAGAAGCTCCTTACCCTTTCTGAAGGTTTTTATTCTGTATTCGGGGCCTTTTGTGTCAAGCATAATGGCTATGGGAAGCTTCAGCTTTTCCCTGACTTTTTTAATGAGATTTATATTATTCAGCTGTTCTTCGTGGGTACCGTGAGAAAAATTAAGCCTTGCAACGTTCATCCCTGCAAGGCAAAGCTCTGTTAATGTTTTTTCATTGGCACAGGCGGGGCCTATGGTGCAAACTATTTTAGTTTTTCGCATTGTAAAATTCACCGTAAATCTTTTTTCTTTTATTATCTGCAATTTACGTTTTTTTATTACAAACCGAAAAAATGTGTATTTAATCTTGTTTAAGTATGGGAACCTCTACTGTTTTACCTTCCGGCACTTCACCTTCAAGATTCAGCTTCTTCTCAAGAAGTGAAAAAGCTTCCAACGGAGTGGCGGCGTTTTCTGTTGCCGTTTCCATAGGACAGAAGCCGTCACCCTTACGGTTGATTATGGCAGGAACCTTTTCGCCATAAAAATACTTTATGCCGTATTTGTCAAGAACCTCTCTCGCCTTTTCGCTGAGCACAAAAGCATAAAGCTCACGGGGCTTCAGAATGGCGTACATAAAAGCTGCCGCCTTTCCCACCACTTTATCGGCACAGTAAAAATCTTCCATTGTTTTCTTTTCCTTCACCATCAGCACAAGGCTGAGAACACCTCTTATGTGAGAAGTGCATATTTCATTTTCGTTGCAGTACACAAGAGCCGCACTGCTATTCTGAAGCTGGTTCTTTGCGTTTTCTGTATATCTGTTCACTTTATCACTCCTTCCAGAGTAGCTACAGTATGTAATTTTACATTATAATGTCAAATTATTCAACAACTTTTTTCCGTTTTTACCGTTTAAAGTGTTGCTTTTTGAAGAAAACAAGTGTATAATTAATGAATTATAATGGAGGTTAATATCCTCTTCCGAAAAAAGTCTTTTTTCTTTTTCAGAGAACGACGTTTTTCAGCAAATCAATCAAAGGAGTTTTTACTATGAGTAAAGTCATTTTTACAGAAAATGCACCTGCTGCAATCGGCCCTTATTCTCAGGCAATTGCCGTCGGTAACCTTCTTTTCGCTTCAGGTCAGATTCCCATTAACCCTAAAACAGGCGCAGTTGAAGCAGAAGACATCAAGGGTCAGACAAAGCAGGTATGTGATAATATTGTTGCCGTTCTTACAGAGGCAGGCACATCAATTGAAAAGGTTGTAAAAACAACCTGCTTTCTCAAGAATATGAGCGACTTTGCTGCTTTCAACGAGGTTTATGCAGAATACTTTACCGGTAAGCCCGCACGTTCATGCGTTGCAGTTAAAGAGCTTCCCAAGGATGTTCTTGTTGAAATTGAAACAATTACAGAGCTCGCTTAAAACCCAGCACTACCACAGAAAGGAGTGAGAGAAAAATGATCTTATCCGGTGCGGATATAATCGTTAAATCACTCATCGACCAGGGAGTGGAAACCGTTTTCGGTTATCCCGGCGGTCAGATTATCCACGTTTACGATTCACTTTATAAATACAGAGATGAACTGAAGCACGTTCTCACTGCTCATGAGCAGGGTGCTGTTCACGCTGCAGACGGCTATGCAAGAGCTACCGGTAAACCCGGCGTTGTAATTGCAACCTCAGGTCCGGGCGCAACTAACCTTGTAACAGGTATTGCAACAGCTCATCTTGACTCTGTTCCTCTTGTAGCAATTACGGGCAACGTAATGAGCTCACAGATTGGTACGGACAGCTTTCAGGAAATCGATATTACGGGTATCACCCTTCCCATTACAAAGCACAACTTCTTTGTGGGTGATATAAACGACCTTGCCGATACAATCAGAGAGGCCTTCCGTCTTGCTTCTTCTGGCAGACCCGGCCCCGTGCTTATTGATGTACCAAAGGATATTCAGATTGCAAAATGTGAATACACCGCAAAAGAGCCTGTTCTTCCCGACGAAAGACAGAGTGCAAAAGACATCAGGATTGAAACTGCCGCTGAGTGCATTAACTCAGCTGAAAGACCTTACATATATGTGGGCGGTGGCCTTCTTTCAAGTGAGGCTCAGGATGAAGTTCTCGTTCTTGCAGATAAAATTGATGCACCTATCGGCTGCTCAATGATGGGACTTTCAGCTATTCCCACAGACCATCCGAGATATCTCGGTATGCAGGGTATGCACGGGCATTACGCTTCATCAATGGCTATGCACAACGCTGATGTTATAATTGCCCTCGGTGCAAGATTCAACGACAGAGTTACGGGTGACCGTTCAAAATTTGCAACGAAAGCTAAAATTGTACATATTGACATTGACGGTGCAGAGCTTTCAAAAACAGTTAATGTAGACCACGGTCTTCGCGGCGACATTAAAGAAACTCTTAAGAAGCTTCTGCCTCTCATCAAGGAAAAGAAAAATCCTGAGTGGCAGGAAAAAATTGCACTTTTCAAAAATGAAGAAATCCTCACTCTCGACAGCCGTGAGGGTATGACACCGAGAAATGCAATTCTCACTCTTAACAAGTATCTTAATGAAAATACACCCGTTGCAACCGACGTAGGTCAGCATCAGATGTGGACTGCACAGAATGCAGATTTCAAAGTGCCCCGACGCTTCATTTCAAGCGGCGGTCTCGGCACAATGGGCTTCGGTATGGGTGCCGCAATCGGTGCTGCTATAGCAACAAAGGAAAGAGCTGTTCTTGTAACAGGTGACGGCAGCTTCGGAATGTGCCTTAACGAAATGGCAACCGCAGTTAAGGAGAGTGTACCCCTTGTAATTCTTCTTCTCAACAACGGTGTGCTTGGTATGGTAAGACAGTGGCAGAATCTTTTCTTTGAAAAGCATTTTTCAAACACTGTACTTGACAGAAAAACCGACTTTGTAAAGCTTGCTGATGCCTTCGGTGCAAAGGGCGAAAGAGTTACTACTCCCGCTGAGCTTGACAAGGCTCTCGAGAGAGCCTTCAGCAATGACGGCCCGTATCTTGTTGAGTGCATTATAGACAAAGACGAATTCGTTCTTCCCATGCTTCCTCCCGGAGGCTCAATGGACGATATTATTGTAAAGGTTGGTGACTGATATGGAAAGATTTTCAGTAGCAGTACTTGTAAATAACCAGTTCGGTGTGCTTAACCGTGTAACAAGTATGTTCAGAAGAAGACAGTTCAATATTGCAAGTCTTACGGTAAGTGAAACGGAATCAAGCGAGGTTTCACGTATCACCGTTGTGTTTGACGGTGAAAAACTGGCAAAAGACCAGATGGTAAATCAGCTTTATAAGCTCCCAGATGTTATCTCAATCGAAGAGATTGATTCAGCTACATCTGTAAGCAGAGAATTGCTTCTCATCAAAATGGAAAACACCCCTGATGTAAGAGATGAAATCCGTGCAGCAGCTGACGCCTTCAACGCAAAGACTATTGACTACACAAGGGAATCTATGGTTTTTCAGCTTACGGCTGACAGCAGAAGAATTGACGATTTCATCAATCTTATGAGAGATTACACAATCCTTGAAATATGCCGTACAGGTATCGTTTCACTTTCAAAGGGTGCTTCAACAATAAGAAAAGTTACACTTTTTTAAAAATCTAAAAACTATATTTCATATATTCACAGAAAGAGGTAGATTATTATGGCAAGAATTTTTTATCAGCAGGATTGCGACCTTCAGAAGCTCAGTGGGAAGACCGTTGCAATTATCGGTTACGGCTCACAGGGTCACGCACACGCACTCAACCTTAAGGACAGCGGTGTAGACGTTATCGTTGGTCTTTACGAAGGCAGCAAGAGCTGGGCAAAGGCTGAAAGACAGGGTCTTAAGGTTATGACATCAGCAGAAGCTGCTAAGAACGCTGACGTTGTTATGATTCTTATCAACGACGAAAAGCAGGCTAAGCTTTACAAGGAAGAAATTGAACCCCACATGACAGCAGGTAAAACACTTGCTTTTGCACACGGCTTCAACATTCACTTCGGCTGCATCAAGCCCTCAAAGGACATCAATGTTATCATGGTTGCTCCCAAGGGCCCCGGTCACACAGTAAGAAGCGAATATCAGGCAGGCAAGGGTGTTCCCTGTCTTATCGCTGTTGAGCAGGACGCTACAGGCGACGCTTGGGATATCGGTCTTGCATACGCTCTCGGTATCGGTGGCGCAAGAGCAGGTGTTCTTGAAACAAACTTCAGAACAGAAACTGAAACAGACCTCTTCGGTGAGCAGGCTGTTCTTTGCGGCGGTGTTTGCGCACTTATGCAGGCAGGCTATGAAACTCTCGTTGAAGCAGGCTACGACCCCAGAAATGCTTACTTTGAATGTATCCACGAAATGAAGCTTATCGTTGACCTTATTTATCAGAGCGGCTTCGCAGGTATGAGATACTCAATTTCAAACACAGCTGAATACGGCGACTACATCACAGGTCCCAAGATTATCACAGAAGACACAAAGAAGGCTATGAAGAAGGTTCTTTCTGACATTCAGGACGGTACTTTCGCTAAGGACTTCCTTCTCGATATGTCAGATGCAGGCAGTCAGGTTCACTTCAAGGCTATGAGAAAGCTCGCTGCTGAGCATCCTGCTGAAATCGTTGGTGAAGACATCCGTAAGCTCTACAGCTGGAACGGCGAGGACAAGCTCATCAACAACTAATTATAAATTTATTAGGGGCGGTGCTCTTTAGCCCCGCCCTGTTTAATTAAGGTGGATTAATTATGATTAAAGACACAATAGTTAACGGCCCCGGCAACGCTGCCCACCGTTCACTTTATCACGCACTTGGTCTTACAAGCGAAGAAACCGCAAGACCTCTTATCGGTGTTGTTTCTTCCTACAACGAAATCGTTCCCGGCCATATGAACCTCGATAAAATCACCGAGGCTGTAAAAATGGGCGTTGCAATGGCAGGCGGTACACCTATCGTTTTCCCTGCAATTGCAGTTTGCGACGGTATTGCAATGGGACACAGAGGTATGAAATATTCTCTTGTTACCCGAGACCTTATTGCAGACTCAACTGAAGCTATGGTTCTCGCTCACGGCTTTGACGGTCTTGTTATGGTGCCAAACTGCGACAAGAACGTTCCCGGTCTTCTCATGGCTGCAGCAAGACTCAACATTCCCACGGTTTTCGTTTCAGGCGGTCCTATGCTCGCAGGCAGAGTGGGCGGAAAGAAAACAAGCCTTTCAAGTATGTTTGAGGCAGTAGGCTCATTTTCTGCAGGTAAAATCACCGCAGAAAAGCTTCTCGAATTTGAAGAGAAAACCTGTCCCACCTGCGGTTCATGCTCAGGCATGTACACTGCAAACTCAATGAACTGCCTTACAGAAGCTCTCGGTATGGGACTTAAGGGTAACGGCACAATCCCTGCAGTTTACTCAAGTCGAATTGAGCTTGCAAAGCACGCAGGTATGGCAGTTATGGAACTTGTAAGAAAGAATATCCGTCCTCTTGATATAATGACAGAGAAAGCTTTCCAGAATGCACTTACTGTTGATATGGCTCTGGGCTGCTCGACCAACAGTATGCTTCACCTTCCTGCAATTGCTCACGAGTGCGGTATTGACATCAATCTTGACATTGCAAACTCAATCAGTGCAAAAACACCTAACCTCTGCCATCTTGCTCCTGCAGGTCATACCTATATGGAAGACCTTAATGAAGCAGGCGGTGTTTATGCGGTTATGAACGAGCTTTCAAAGAAAGACCTTCTCAATCTTGACTGCATTACCGTTACAGGCAAGACCGTTGGTGAAAATATTGCTTCATGCCTCAACCTTGACCCTGAGGTTATCCGCACAATTGATAATCCCTACAGCGAAACAGGCGGCATTGCTGTTCTCAGAGGTAACCTTGCTCCCGACGGCAGTGTTGTAAAACGTTCAGCAGTTCTTCCCGAAATGCTGGTGCACGAAGGTCCTGCAAGAGTATTCGACTGCGAAGAGGATGCACAGAGGGCTATCAACGAAGGTAAAATCAAAGCAGGCGACGTTGTGGTTATCCGCTATGAAGGTCCCAAGGGCGGCCCCGGTATGCGTGAGATGCTTAACCCCACCTCAGCTATTATGGGTATGGGTCTCGGAAACAGCGTTGCTCTTATTACAGACGGCAGATTCTCAGGCGCAACAAGAGGTGCTTGTATCGGTCACGTTTCACCTGAAGCTGCAAGCGGCGGTATGATTGGTGTTGTTGAAGAGGGCGACATCATCTCCATCAACATTCCTGAAAACACCCTCCAGCTTAAGGTTGACGAGGCAATCCTCGAAGAGAGAATGAAGAACTTCGTTCCCAAAACGAAAGAGCTTTCAGGTTATCTCAAGCGCTATGCTGCTATGGTTTCAAGCGGCGCAGAGGGCGCAATACTTAAATAAGAAGTGATTTTATGCTTAAAGATTTATCTCTTAAACTTCATTCTCTGACAGTTTTCAGAAATCTTCTTTCTGACCCCGTAATTGAAAATCTTCTCGCCTTTCTTGACATAGCAAGCACTGAAAACAAAGAGCTTTCCATTGATTTTTACAGCAGCTTTGTAAAAAGCCTTTATGAAAGCGGCTTTGAGAGTCTCAGCTCCTATATTGCAGAAGTGGCTTCAAGCGATGAGAATGTATATATCAGATACAAAACAAAAAAAGCACAGCTGCCTGATGCTGTTGCCGAAAGTGCTGAGAATGAGCTGAGTATTCTTCAGGAGGTATGCGACCTTACTGCTGAAAAGCTGACCTCTCTCATCTCCTACAGTGGTTTTCTCCCCTCTTTCAAGGAGGAAAAGCTGAACCTTTCTGAAATTTATGCTCACCGTATGGAGAACATTCACGAATACGGCTACGGAATGTATGCAAAGTACCGTATGTTCTACCTTTCAGAGGGTAAAATTGTTCCCGTTGTAAACCCCGACAGAACAACACTTTCAGAGCTTATCGACTATAAGCGTGAGCAGAAGATTATTCTCGACAACACCAATGCTCTTCTTTCAGGCAAGCCCGCTTCAAACATTCTGCTCACAGGTGATGCAGGAACGGGGAAGTCCTCCACAATAAAAGCTATTGTAAATGAGCTTTATTCTAAAGGTCTTCGAATTCTTGAGGTGAGAAAAGAGCAGCTCAGAGAAATTCCGAAGATTCTCGACGAGCTTACGGACAATCCTCTTAAGTTCATTATCTTCATTGACGACCTTTCATTTCAGAAGGATGACGACAATTTCAGCGCTCTCAAGGCGATTCTTGAAGGCTCGGTTTCTGCAAAGGGACAGAATGTGGTTATTTACGCCACAAGCAACCGCAGGCATCTCGTCAAGGAAAGCTTCAGCGACCGTGAGGGTGACGACATTCACCGCAACGATACAATGCAGGAGATTATTTCTCTTTCAGAGCGTTTCGGAATTCGGGTAACCTTCAGCAGACCTGACAAGAAAACCTATCTCGACATTGTGCATCATCTTGCCGACAGTGCCGGAATAGAGTATGAAGACGAGAAAATTGACCTTGAAGCTGAGCGGTTTATTCTTTCGAGAGGCTCACGCTCCGCAAGAGCAGCACGTCAGTTTATCGACAATATCATATCGGGCAATATCATCCTTTAATAAAATTTAAGAGTTGAAATCTGATTATCTCACACAGATTTCAACTCTTTTTGTTATAAATTGGAAAACATAATCAGTAAACCCGGCAATTTTTTTCAATTATAATAATATTTAAACATTTATGCATTGACTGTTAAAGATAAAAAGTAGTATAATAAGCTGTATTATGAAAAAAGGAGGATCTTTATGAAGAGAGTTATTTCTGTGTTCCTGTGCGTAATTCTTTGCCTCGGTATGTTCTGTATGCCCGCTTCAGCACTCAGCAAAAGTGCAGGCCTTAAGGCTCTTCAGAATCTTTTCACCGACGGCCACGGCTATAATTTTGACTATGTTCTCTATTCCCCCATTAAATCTGACAACGACACAACCAAGTATCCTCTTATCATCTTTCTGCACGGTCAGTTTTCAAGTGTATTTGAGCGTCAACAGCTGACAGGCTACAACATTGCTTACTGGGCTTGTGATGAATACCAGTCAAGAATCAGAGGTACCGGCGGTGCTTTCCTTTATCTTCCCCGTGACCCTAACATAGACATTGCCTGGAGCGGTGAAAGCTCAAAGCTTAAGCGTGACATTGACTTATTCATTTCACGTTATTCTCAAAATATTGACACCGACCGAATTTATGTGGGTGGTCTTTCAATGGGCGGCAGAGGCACAATGAGAGTCGTGGCTCAGTATCCGGATTTCTTTGCCGCAGCTTTTCCAATTTCTCCCGTTTACAGTCCTACAGATGTTGAGCTGAGGGCAATGGCAAAGGTTCCCACCTGGCTTATCAGCAACAAATATGACTATCTTGTTTCCCACTCTACACTTCAGGATGTGTGGAAATATCTCAACCAGTATTCAAGCGCTCCCCACCTTAACCGTTGGGCACTTTTCAACACTATGAGAATGTATGAGCCGGACGGAAGACTTATCCCAGAGCCTATATACTATACCCACGACACCTGGACTGCTGCCTGCAACGACCTGTATATGGACGACAACACACCATACAAGCACATAAACGTTATCAACGGTAACAGCTATCCCGTAAAAATGGACTATCCCAATGGACTTCTTTATTGGATGAGCTCTCAGGGATATGACGAAAACAGCTCAGGAGATAACGGCAACAATTCACAAGGCGGATTTGTTCCCATTATCGGAAACATCTTCAAGCAGATTTTCGATTTATTCAGAAGAATGATAGAAATTATTATGGGCTGACCAACTCACAAACCCTCGGAATAACCGAGGGTTATTTTTTTACTTTTTGGTTATACTGACGAATTTGCAGTGTCATATTCACGAAAGTGCTTTACCGTTATTGAAATAGACACAAATTGGTGATATACTTTTTCTTGTAGCATCGACAAAATATGACAAGGTAAATTTTCCTTTTGTTTTTTCTTTGCTGCAGAGCAAATACTTTTAATCAGGTGTGATATTTATGAAGAAAAGAATTATTGCAATCTCTGCAATCGCAGGCGTTATCGTTGTTGTGGCAATTGCCGCTTGTCTCGTTATGTTTACGGGTGAAAAAGTTCCCGTCACCACCGAGCCGGTTACAACCACGGAACCCACAACCATCCCCGAAGACACTTCTCACGTCAACAAGCTGACCGGTATTGAGAATCTTTCAGACGGTGCAGTAGGCAAACGTCCCGTTGCAATTATGATAAACAACCTTAAAGGCTCACTTCCCCAGTACGGCATTTACGGTGCTGACATTATGTTCGAAATGCCCGTTGAAGGCGGAATTACACGTATGATGGCGCTTTTCGGTGACTACACAAAAATTCCCAACGTATGCTCAGTAAGAAGCTGCCGCTACTATTTCCCCATTTTCGCTCACGGCTACGATGCAATTTACTTCTGCTTCGGTATCAATGAATCTCTCGCCCGTCCCACAGTTGAAAAGTTAGGCATTGACATGTTCAACGCAACGGACAGCTTTGACCCCAAGCTTTTCGCAAGAGACCCTGAGAGACTTAAAAGATACAGCAGAGAGCATACCGCCTATGTAAAAGGTCAGTCAATCCCCTCTGTGCTTAAGGAATATAAGACACGTACAGATATTCTCGAAGAAAAGAACAAGAACTTCTTTAACTTCCGTGAAGAGGGCGTTTCCAAAAAAGCAGGTAATATTTCCTGCCTTGACGTAAGACTTGACTTTTCAAAGCTTTACTACAGCACCTTCACCTATGACAAGGAAAAGAAGGTTTACTACAAAACCCATTGCGGAAAGCCTCACATGGATTCAAAGGAAAACAAGCAGCTTAACTACAAAAATGTTTTCGTGCTTGAAACTGAAATCAAGCCCCACACAGACAACTACCTTGTGAAGATTGACTGGAAGGGCGGCACAGGCTACTACATTTCAAACGGCGGCGCTCAGAAAATCACCTGGACAAAAAAGAGTGAAAGCAGCCCCATCAAGTTCTATAACGAAAACGGAAAGCAGATTAAGGTTAACACCGGTAACAGCTATATCGGTATTCTTGCACCGAACTTAACAACAATCAAGGGTGCAGAAGCTGCTGCGAAATAAAATCGATATACACACAAAAGGCAGTTGCAATGCAACTGCCTTCAGCTTGTCGAAAAAATAGTTTTCGACAAGCTGGCAGACTGCCGAGAAATGTACAAGATGACCTTTTCTTTGTCCCGAAGGCGTACAAAGGTACTCCGAGTGGGCAAAAAAAGGTCAAAACAATACTAAAATCGCACAAGGTTCGACACTTTGTGCG
>JAFWZS010000035.1 GCA_017522205.1 Clostridia bacterium | reverse complement strand
TTTGCTTTCTACGGGGTCTTCCTTGTTCTGAGAAACAATCGTATAGGTTTTTCTCTCACCGTTTTCAAGAGAACATACGGCAACATCAAAACCTCTGTCTGTAAGCATATTAAGATAAGTTTCAAGACGATGCTTTGGAATTCCGCACATATCAACGGTGACATTATCACCGATTGTTCTGTGAGTAAGCTGTAAGTCAAGTGCTTCTGTCATATCCTTTGCATCTTCACCAAGAGCTTCAAAGAAATCCCCAACTTGATACAAAAACAGCTTATCAGCATTTTCAGCCTTAAGCTCGTTATACTGTTGCCAATACGGATTTAATATGCTGTCCTTAACAGGTACACCGTAGCTTTCTGACAATTCTTTAAAATCTTTGAGCAGTTCATCACGAATGCCAAGAACAGAACCATCTTTTTCAAAAACAAAAGCTTCTTTTACAAGGAATTCATAAAACTCTTTGCCACTCCAGAGATTATTAATATCTCTTGCTACAAGAATACCGCCCTCATAAGTCAGGTCAATATCATCAATCTTTAATGCTGAGAGAACATCGTACAACACTTCTGTTTCTTTCGTTTCCGGCTGAACAAAAGTTAATACAGGCTTTTCCATACTCTTTGCTTCTTCAACAAGAGCCTGCATAGTTTCCTTTGTGCAATCGGTCAAATCAACAGCAGAGTGGAAATATTCATAATCGTCCTTGTACTCTTTTGTGCCGTAATCCGAAAGTGTCTGATGAGCAACTGAACCGAGATAATCAAAAAACTCTTTTTCATCGGTATGAAGCTCTGCTGCCTTTATAATATCTTCATAAGAGATAAGGTTATTAACAAACTGTCCCTTACCGTCATTGCCGTCAGGATTGTAATATACCCACTCAACATTATTACTGCCATCATTTATGAAGAAAGCATCTGTATATTCAGCATCAAGTGTTTCAGTTATTTCAACTGTTGGTGTCGGGAATCTGTCAACAACACCCTTGTCAACCTCCATAATAACAATGTTAATGTTATTGTTTGCGCAAAGCTCTTTCTGACAATAACTGAGATTGAAGTCGAGAACCTCACAGCAAGGAGTTAAGACATTTCCGTAAAATTTCTTTCTCTGTGCTAAATAATGCGTATGCTTTGAAACAAGTTCTGCATCCTTACCGAAGGCAATATAGAACCCTCCTGTGTGCATAAGAAGAACACCATCGGGATTTTCCTTTTTAACCTGTTCATATTGAACCAAGAAATCAGGCTTATCGCTTTCGTCAATATCTGTTTCGGGTTCGTTATCCTCAATAGGTCTTTCAACCTCTACTTCAATTCTCAAGTGATTGTTAGCAGGGTTTTCTTTTACCTTTTTCTCAAAGTCAGCCTTTGAAAATTCCTTGTTGAATAAAGGGTATTGGCTGTCATTAAGGATTACAGGGTCTTCAAGTGAAAGAATAGTGTATTCGTCTGCACCGATATATACAGTATCTCCGAGATTATATTCGTATCTGTATTCTTTTGGTGCCTGTTCTTCTTCGGGAGCCTCACGGATAAATTGTCGAATTTCATTCGTCTTTTTCCAAGCTGCTTCTTTTGCCATTTGTTCGTCAAGCCATTGCGGATACATTTCCTTTTCTTTCGGACTTAAATATCTGTCAAGTTTTATGAGTTCGGAAATACGCTTTTCAACATAGTTCCATTTAAGGAGAGTTCTTCTTTCAGGCACACTGTAATGGTCGGATATTTCAATACCTTTAGCATCGTGATTATGCCAATACCCTGTACCGGGGATAGCATCAGTTCCGCCACCTATACCATATTCATTCTTTAAGAATTTGATATTATCTTCCTTTGAAAGACTCTCGGTAAACTGTCGGTACACTCGCATTTTGCCTTCACTAAAGCCACTACCCGCACCGAGAACATAGTCAATAGCACCTTGCGGTAAAGGAAGAACGGCATCCTTCACTTTTGTACCTATAAACTCAAGTTGCATATCCTCACTCGGAAGCAAAAGTGCTTGCGGCTCTGTCCATTCCTCAATCAGTATCATACCGAAAACGGAACGCTCAATCTGAAACCATTTTTCCCAAGCTTCACGAAGTTCCGTTCCGTCATCACGCCACAATCTGATAGCATCAGAATAGGCTTCAAAGCCTGCTTTAACACCGTTTGAAAGTGTCATTTCGTAAGGTGTTGAATTAAAAAAAGATTTAATAAAATCGCTACGTTCTTTTTTGTCATTGTGACTTTCATAGAACATAGCGATTTCTTCTCTGTATGGAGTTAAAAAAGATTTAATTAACTCGTTTTTCTGTTTGTCTTGATGGAAATATTCAATGCCGTTCCAACGGGCATCAAAGTCGTGTCCGCTTAACTGTAAATC
>JAFWZS010000034.1 GCA_017522205.1 Clostridia bacterium | reverse complement strand
TCGCACAAAGTGTCGAACCTTGTGCGATTTTAGTATTGTTTTGACCTTTTTTTGCCCACTCGGAGTACCTTTGTACGCCTTCGGGACAAAGAAAAGGTCATCTTGTACATTTCTCGGCAGTCTGCCAGCTTGTCGAAAACTGCTTTTTCGACAAGCTGAGAGCCTCTCAATTCGAGAGGCTTTAATTTTTATGTACGGTTGGGGAAAAGCTTTGAAAGAATTCCACGGTAAAAGCTGATGATTCTTGCGAAAATTCTCTTTATGAATGCGGTAAAGCCGGTCTGATTGTCTTCGTTATCTTCTATGTCAGGTCCTTCAACGGGTGACATAACACCTGAAGTTTTGTCACCGCCTGCAGTGAAATCTGTAAGCTTAAGGAACTGAGGATATTCACTGTAGGAGAATACGGTCATGGTTTTGTCTCTCAAAAACTGCATTGCCATTGCATCCTGAGGCTCAGGCCAATGGTCGTGGAGACAGTATTTGATGAACCATGTTGTTGCGGGGAAAAGACAGGTTGAAGCGTCAATTTTATTGTCAGGTGAAAGGAGACGCTTGTCTGCTTCACTCATAGAGTCAATGTGGCTCTGAAGAAGAGTTTCACCGTAAAGAGCCGTAGTAGCACCAAAGGAGGAAAGCTCAGTTTCTGCATAGAAATCACCGTTATAATCTGCTTCGGGACCGAGGGGCACCATGGGTGTGTCATACTTTGAAACGACCATGAATCTCATACCGTTTCTGTTAAGAGCTTTCATTGTATCGTAAGCCTTAAGCTGAACGTTGTCGTGAAAATCCCTTGCCTTTTCAATGAGCCCCGCAAATTCTGCTTTAAGAGCCGGAGTGTTGAAGGTGAAGTTTATGGCATCTTCAAAATACTTGTCGGGAATCATTGACCAGAAAGCGGGGAAGGTGCCATAGGTTGCACGGATGATCCTCGGGAAAAGATCATCAATGATATGATAAAGTGCCTTTTCAAGAAAAGTCGTTGCAATACCGAGAGCTCTTGCACGGTTAAGGAAGTTTACGTAAGCAATTACAAAGCTGTTAATTCCCGGGTCTTCAATTACCACGTTGTTTGTAAGGTAGTAATCGAGGAATGTGTTTATGGAGTCTGAATCCAGGTTGATGTTGCCGGAAAAGAGAGCACCGAGAACATACATACCCATTGTGCCGGGAATATACATTACAATATCATCAACCTTATGAAGGTTGCTTCCTTCTTCAAGGTATGCGTTTATGAGTGACACACCGAGACAACGTCCCATAATATCAACCTGAGTTACGCCTTTTTCTTCGCATACTCTGTCAATGAATTTTTCAAGAATCTTTGCATTGTGCAGAGGTGAAAGACGCCAGTCGTAAGGAAAGATGATACTGTTTTCGGGAGTGTTTACGTCGGACACGATAAAGTCATCTGTGAGAGCATTTCCACCATAGCCTGAACCGTCAGAAGCTTCACCGTTTGAATCGAGAAGACAATCTTTGAAAAGCGGTTCAACTGCGTTATAGATTTCATCGCAGTATTCGTCATAATTGTCTGTAATAAGTCCCTGAGCAAGCTCGGAAAGAATAGGTGTGAGTGATTTTGAAAGAATTCCGCCAATATCAATTGGCTTTGGAAAAATGACATTTTCCTCGGTTGGAATGTTATCCTTATAAATTGTGCAGCCGTAGCCCTTTATGTAAATCAGAACGTCGTCGGTGCTTTCCACTGTTGCTGCTGTTGCAGGCAGTGAAACTGAAAGTGCCAGAATAATTGAAAGAACAAGGCACAAAAGCTGTTTTGTTTTCTTTTTCATAATATTACCTCTTGTTTCTGTGGTTGTACTTATATGTCTGTACAATCTGCTTTTTACATTATAGCATCTTTACATATATATCTGTCAATATCTTTAAAGAAAAACAGAAAATATTTCAAGAAAATTTCACCTTGCTATTTCTTCTTGTCAGTGGTATTATAGAAACAAGAAAAAATAAGGAGATGTCGCTATGAAAGATATAACACTTGTTATTATGGCTGCAGGTATGGGCAGCAGATACGGCGGACTCAAGCAGATAGACCCCGTCGGTCAGTGCGGAGAGGTTATTCTTGATTATTCGGTTTACGATGCGATAAAGGCAGGCTTTACAAAAGTTGTTTTTGTAATCAAGCATGAAATTGAAAAGGATTTCATGGAGGTTATCGGAAACAAATACGACGGCAAGGTTAAGGTCGAATTTGCTTTCCAGAATATCGACGATATTCCCGAGGGCTTTTCAGTTCCCGAAGGCAGAAAAAAGCCCTGGGGTACGGGCCATGCCATTTTGTCCTGCAAAAAGTTTATTGACGGTCCCTTTGCAGTTATAAATGCAGATGACTACTACGGTGCTGACACCTTCAAAAAGATTTATGATGAGCTTACAAGAGAAAAGGCTGAAAGCGGAAAATATCAGTTCTGTATGGCTGGCTTCAGAATAGAAAACACCCTTACTGAAAACGGTCACGTTGCAAGGGGCGTGTGTGAAACAGAAGGCAACAAGCTCACAGGTATAAACGAAAGAACGAAAATTATCAAAGACGGTGACAAAATCAAGTATACCGAGGATGACGGTGAAAGTTGGACAGAGATTCCGTCGGGTAAAACAGTTTCAATGAATTTATGGGGCTTTACAGAGGACATGATGAAGGAGCTTGAGACGGGCTTTGTGAATTTCTTTGAGAAAAACAAGGCCGACCTTTCAAAGTGCGAATACTATATTCCCCTTGCCGTTGATGAGCTTATCAAAGAGGGCAAAGCTGAGGTTACCGTTGTTGTAACAGACGAAAAGTGGTACGGCGTAACTTACAAGGAGGATAAACCTCTTGTACAGAAAGCGCTTAAAGAAAAAACAGAGTGCGGAGCTTATCCCAGTCCGCTGTTTTAAAATAAGGGTAATTATAGTTTATATAAAAAACAGACACGGTATAAAATGTACCGTGTCTGTTGTCATATTGAAAGAAATTATTTATTCTTTGATGCAGCTCTCTGAATAACCTTGATGATTTCCACGATGGGGATAATCAGGAAAGCGAGACCGAGAGAGATAAGGTAAGCTGTAAGGTCAAGATGTGCAAAGCCGAAGAGATTTGAAAGGAAGTCAATTTCAACAACTGCAGTTGTAAGAAGGAATGAGCCGATCATTGCACCGTAAAGAGCAACATTGTGGTGGCCCTTGAATACCATTGCAACTGCTGAGCCTCTCTGTGAGCGCATATTGAATGAGTGGAAGATTTCGCACATTGCCATTGTGAAGAATGCCATTGTCATACCTTCTGAGCTGTCGTGAATGTTTGTCCATGCAAATGCTGCACCTGTCTGGAGACATTCAAGCCATTCACCAATGTAGAAAGCAGCAACTGTAAGGATGCTTACGAGAATACCCTGGTAAGCACAGTCAAAGCCGAGACCGCCTGCAAAGATACCGTCAGTTTTGCTTCTGGGCTTTCTTCTCATAATGTTTGATTCGGGCTTTTCAAGACCTAGAGCAAGAGCGGGAATACTGTCTGTTACAAGGTTGATGAAAAGAAGGTGGGGAGCTTCAAGAATGGTGAAGCCCATAATTGTTGCAAAGAAGATTGAAACAACCTCTGAAAGGTTTGAGCCGAGAAGGAACTGAATAGCCTTACGGATATTGTCGTAAATTCTTCTGCCTTCGCCTACAGCTGAAACGATTGTTGCAAAGTTGTCGTCTGTAAGAACCATATCGGCAACGTTCTTTGTTACGTCTGTACCTGTGATACCCATACCGACACCGATGTCAGCGCTCTTGATTGAAGGAGCGTCGTTAACGCCGTCACCTGTCATCGCGGTTACGTAACCCTTTTTCTTCCATGCGTTTACGATTCTTGTCTTATGTTCAGGCTGAACACGTGCATAAACGAAGATGTTTTCAACGATCTTTTCAAATTCTTCGTCTGAATACTTGTCAATGTCTGCACCCATCATTGCCTGGCTGTCATCATTGAGAATACCGAGCTCTCTTGCAATAGCCTTAGCTGTGTTGATGTGGTCACCTGTAATCATAATAGGTGTGATGCCTGCACCACGGCACTCAACGATTGCATCCTTAACCTCGGGACGAACCGGGTCAATCATACCGGTAAGACCGATAAAGGTCATATCATATTCGAGTGACTCTGAATCGAAAGTATCGGGAGCTGAGTCGTACTTTTTATAGGCAACTGCAAATACACGAAGAGCCTTGTTGCCCATTCTTGTGTTTTCAGCAGAAATCTTTTCACGGTATTCGTCGTTCATTTCGAAAACTTTACCGTTTATGTCAATGTGAGTACACTTCTTGAGAATTTCGTCGGGAGCGCCCTTTGTGAACTGAACAACGCCGTCAGCTCCATTGTGAACGGTTGACATCATCTTTCTGCCTGAGTCGAAGGGAACCTCACCGATTCTGGGATACTTTTCTGTAAGTGCTGCCTTGGGAAGATCAAGGGTCTTAGCGTAGTTGATAAGAGCAACCTCGTCAGGCTCACCTGTACCCTTGCCGTCCTCTGAAACCTCAGCGTTGGTGCAAAGAGCCATAGCTGTTGCAAGCTGCTTTTCGTCGGGAGCGTAGTGGTCAACAACTGTCATTACGTTCTGTGTAAGAGTACCTGTCTTGTCTGAGCAGATTATCTGTGTGCAGCCGAGAGTTTCAACTGCGTTCATCTTGCGGATGATTGCGTTTTTCTTTGACATGTTAGTAACACCGATAGAAAGAACGATGGTCATAACCGCAACGAGACCTTCGGGGATAGCTGCAACTGCAAGAGCGATAGCAGTAATAAATGAGTCGAGAGCTACTTCGTAGAACTGACCTTCAGCACCGCCGATGAAATGCATTGCAATATTATAGCCGAAGATAACCACGCAAACGCCGAGAACAAGTTTAGTGAGAATCTTTGAAAGCTGTTCAAGCTTGATTTCAAGGGGAGTCTTGCCTTCTTCTGCAAGTGAGATAGCGTTAGCGATCTTACCCATTTCGGTGTCCATACCTGTTGCTACAACAACAGCCTTGCCGCGTCCGTAAACAAGTGTTGAGCCCATGTAAGCCATATTCTTACGGTCACCGAGAGCAACCTCGTCCTCTTTGGTTTTACCCATAAGAGCCTTTACAAGCTTTGTAACGGGAACAGATTCACCGGTAAGAGCTGCTTCTTCAATCTTCATGCTTGCACATTCGAAGATACGGCAGTCAGCGGGAATTGCATCGCCGGCATCAAGAAGAATAACATCGCCAACAACCAGATCTTCACTCTTTACAGTTACGATTTTTCCGTCACGAAGAGTTTTTGTGGTTGCCGCAGACATTTTCTGAAGTGCTTCAACTGCCTTTTCAGCCTTGCTTTCCTGCATAACACCGAGAACGGCGTTGATGATTACAACTGCAAGAATGATGAGTGTGTCTGTGGGGAAAAAGCTGTGTCCTGCTGCAGATGCTTCAATGTACTCTGTTACAGCAGAAATTGCAGCAGCGATAATAAGGATGATAATCATCGGGTCTTTCATCTGGTCGAAAAACTTTTTGACAATTGAATCCTTCTTTGCTTCTGCAAGCTTATTCTTGCCGTTTTCCTGAAGTCTTTTCTGAGCTTCAGCTTCGGAAAGACCGTTTTCGGTTGACTTTACGTCAGCAAAAACTTCTTCCACTGAGTGTAGATAGTGTTTCATAGATAATGCTTCCTTTCATTTTTATTATGAGCTTTTTATTTTCATAATATAAAAACCTTTAACAGAGTTTTTAAGTCTGTTAAAGGTCTTGCTACCGTTAACGGCCCGTAAACCAGCCGTGTTAAGGCGAGTGTTGATTTACGGCTGAGAGCTACTCCCCTTTAAGGAAAGTGTCATACTATATTAAAGGATATCATAAGTGAAATTGTTTGTCAACAATTTACAGTAATTTTTTCCGTTTCTGTATCAGTCTTATGAACTTTGAGCCCTTTTAAAAGACTGATATAAAGCCATATCACGGAAAGCACCGTTGTTACAAACGCAAGAAGCACATCGTAAACAGTGTCGAAAAGATAGTAAAGCATTGTATTGCCTGTTCCGTGGCCGAAAACCTTGAAGAAGAAGGAATCTTCTGAAGGCCCCCAATAAAAGCCCTGGTTAGCTGAACCGAAGAGGAAATCACCAAAAAATTCAAAGACCTCCCAGAAGGGCATTATAAAGCAGGACAGGCAAAAAGCATACAGAGCCGCAAGAAAAACCTCTCTTTTGTTTTCAGGGGTTTTAAAGGTTTTAATTGTGTAATAGCCTGCCGCAACTGCAATAGGTCCTGAAATGAAATGAAGGAAAAGGTCGAAACGGGGCAGGTGATTATATACAAATATAAAGTTGCCCATATATGAGCCGGTGAATACTATAAGGCAGAGCCAGGACTGCATACGGTAATTGATTTTGCAGAAAAGTGAGCCCTTCGGGAAAATAAAGTGCATAAGGCTGATTGCAAAGGTTGCGAGCAGATTTGCACCGATAAGAATTTTCTCTGCAGGGTCTTCTATCATGATGAAAGCATAAATCATTGCTGCTCTTGTGAGCCACCAGGTTAAAATGTCATAGATGTTAGTTTCTTTTTTTACCTTTTCAACTTCAAAGTATATTTTGTCAGCTATTCTTGAGGGGACAGCTTTAAAGGAAAATGCTTTCTTCTCTGCTTTCACAAAAATGTTTTTGTTCTTTATTATAAGGAAAAGGTAGATAAATGCGGTGGTGAAAGCTGAACAAATAAGGGAAATAAGCATATCCTCGTCTGTGTCAAAGAGAGGTCTTTGCTCGGGAATATTGCTGCCGAGACCGAACACACGGAAAAACCAATGGTTGTCACCGATATGCTCGGCGTGAACATAATTTGTTCCGAGAATCCAGTCGCTGAGAAATTCAAGCATCTCACGGAAAAATACAATTGTTCCGCAAACGAAAAGAGATGAGCTTGCAACAAAGCCACAGTCACGCTTTTCTTTTATGCTTTTAAAAGCGAGAGTTACATAGTAGCCGAAAAGTGTACCTATAACACCGGTTGCAGCACTCATAAGGATATCGTAATCGGGAAATCTCTCGAGCATACCGAGAGTTTTACCGATAAATGCACTTATAAGCGATGAAATGCAGATAAGCACTGTTATTTTGTGGCTGAGTCTTCTCAAAAATGTGCCGTCTTTTGAAATGAGATGGCAGAAACTGATAAGATATGTAAGAATAAAAGCTGTAATGGGAAATACTGCTTCAGAGGGTGAGGATGCAACAAAGAAAGAAACAATAAAAGCAGCACGTGAAAGATAAACGAAAATTAAACCAGGGAGAGAAAGCTGGTTTTTTTGTTCGTCAAATAGAGACTTGATTTTATTCATTTTAAATAATTCTCCTGTATCCTTATTTATAAACAGAATACATTATATCACAAAGAACGCAAATGTAAATAAAAATGAAAATTCTGTCATAATATTGTAACCTTTTTTATATATGAGATTGTGGTTAAATCTGTTGAAAATCATTTAATTTTGTGATATCATAAAGGTTGTAAGTTTCTCAAGGGAGATGATAATATGAAAATCGGTTACGATAACGACAAATATATAAAGACACAATCGGAGCAAATCAGAAAAAGAGTGTCACAGTTCGGCGGAAAGCTTTATCTTGAATTCGGCGGAAAGCTTTTTGACGACCATCACGCATCAAGAGTTCTTCCCGGTTTTCAGCCTGACAGCAAGCTGAAAATGCTTCTCAAGCTTAAAGATGAGGCTGAAATTGTAATTTCCGTAAGTGCCACTGCAATTGAGCAGAAAAAGCTCAGACGAGACCTGAATATTTCATACGATAAGGAAGTGCTGAGGCTTATTGACCTTTTCAGAAGCGTTGGCCTTTACGTTGGCAGCGTTGTAATCACTCAGTACAGCGGACAGGCTTCGGCTGACAAGTTCAGAGATAATCTCCGTGATCTCGGAATAAAGGTTTTCACTCACTATAAAATTGCAGGTTACCCATCGAATGTTCCTCTCATTGTTTCAGAGAACGGTTACGGTAAAAATGAGTATATTGAAACTGAGAGAAAAATTGTTGTTGTAACTGCACCGGGTCCGGGCAGCGGAAAAATGGCTACCTGCCTTTCTCAGCTTTACCACGAGCATCTGAGAGGTATTGAAGCAGGCTATGCAAAGTTTGAAACCTTCCCTATCTGGAATCTGCCTATCAATCATCCCGTAAACCTTGCTTATGAGGCTGCAACTGCAGACCTTAACGATATGAATATGATTGACCCCTTCCATCTTGATGCTTATGGTGTACCTACCGTAAACTATAACCGTGACGTGGAAATTTTTCCTGTTCTCAAGGCTATTTTTACAAACATTTACGGCTCATGTCCCTATAAGTCACCGACGGATATGGGCGTAAATATGGCGGGTAATTGCATCACTGACGACGAAGCAGTAAGAGATGCCGCAAATCAGGAGATTCTCAGAAGATACTACAGCGCAATCTGTGAAGAACGCCACGGTGCAGACACACGCAAGGAGCAGGAAAGAATCCTTCTTCTTATGAATAAGGCAGGTATTTCAGTTTCAGACAGACGAGTTGCAATTGCGGCAAATGAGGTTGCTGAAGAAACAGGCAGTCCTGCGGCTACCATTGAGCTTTCAGACGGCACAATTATTACGGGTAAAACCAAGAATCTTCTCGGCTGTGCTTCAGCGGCAGTACTCAATGCACTTAAGTATCTTGCAGGTCTTGACGACAAGCTTCTGCTTCTGCCCTCATATCTTATCGGACCGGTTCAGGATCTTAAGGTAAATTATCTCGGAAGCAAAAACCCGAGACTTCACGTTGACGAGGTGCTTGTGGCTCTTTCTGTAAGTGCTGCAACAGATGTAAATGCAGCAAAAGCGCTTTCTTGTCTGCCTCAGCTTAAAAACTGCGATGCACACATTTCAGTTATACCCTCAAGTGTGGATAAAATGTTCTACAGAAAGCTGGGCATAAATCTTACAAATGAGCCCGAATACGAAAACGACAATCTCTATCACGTATAACAGTGAGGTAACGGGAATCGGACAGTCTCTTTGTGCGGTTTTCGTTACCTTTAATAGTATATAAAGAGAAAAAATAAGGAGTGAATGAGAATGAAAAAGACATTAATGAAGCCGATCTTTTTTGTGTTGGCAATGGCGTTGGGCTTTGCGCTCTGCTTTTCAGCATCGGCTGTGACAGAGACCGACTGTGTCGGCAAAAAAGTTGACGTTTCCAGTTTCAGCGAATTCAAAGAGGCGTTGGAGAATTTCGTTGACGGCGGCAATATAGTTCTCAGCAATGATATTGTTTTAACAGATGACGAAAACGACTACAGTATTAAAATCAAGAATTACGGTGATGTGGTTGTCAACCTCAACGGCTTTGACATTAAGGTAAACTCAAAGAAAACAACAAATCTTTTTAATATTACGGGACAGACAAGCATCTATTTTGTAAGCGGCAAGGAAAACAGAAGTGTAATCCATTTCAATACTGTTATGCCTGATGCAGCAGCCGTAAAGCTTGACAATAAGTTTGCGAAATTTACAAATGTGAACATAGATTTCACAATGGGTACTGCTCCGGGATATACAAAAACTGAAAACGGTTCAGATTCCTGCATTTTCCGTGTGAACGGTGCAAGCGAACTGAATCTTTATAAGGGTGTAATCAAAAACAGTATGGAAGCCGGCTGCGGAATATATATTGCTGTCAATGAAAACAACAAGCAGAAGCTGTTCTTTAAAATGGGCGGATATACCACGGTTGAGGCTGATAAGTATTGTGTAAGCTTTGATCCTGCTGCAATAAGAAGTGTAAGCTTCGGTACAGTAAGACTAACGGGGCTTAATTCAGATAAAAGCAAATATGCCCGAATCAATATCCCGGGGAATGCAACTCTTACAGTTACAGAGTTATGGGATATCAGTTCAGAGTCAAGAGTGACTGTTTCTGTTGGCGGCAGACTTAATCTGATAAGCAGTAAAAAAATAGCTAATCTTGATAAGGCGGATATTGTTGCCGACAAAATATGTGAAACTTTAAGCAATACTCAGGATGTAAACATACTTAACTGTTCTGCAGGACATGTGGAAATCTGCGGAAGCTGCTTTATGGCTTGCAGAGATATAGAACCGCATAATAACATAAAAGAAGTGGGCGTTTCGGCTACCTGCACGCAGGACGGATATACCATGGGTGACAGATGCACAGAGTGTAATTACACAACGGCAAAAACCATTCTGAAAAAAGGTCACGATATGAGATTCGTTCCCGGAGTGAAGGAAGATTGCGGTGTTAACGGAACAAGAGAACACTACTTCTGCGACAATTGCGAAGGTTATTTTGAAGACCTTGATGGTAAAAATCCGCTCAGACAGTCTGATGTTATAATAAAGAACAATCATAAGACTGAATATCTGCCTCAGGTGTTTCCTACATGTACAGAACCGGGTCTTACAAGCGGTGTAAGGTGTATTACCTGCGGAAAAGCGGTTGAGGAACAGAAAGTTGTTCCTGCGACAGGTCATAAGGAAGTGCCGATAGAAAACTATGTTGAAGCAACCTGCACCAAGGAGGGCAGAACCTCAGGTAAAAAGTGCTCTCTTTGTCAGCTTGTAATTGAAGAATCAGAGGTCATTCCCATTAAGCCTCATCCGACTAAGATAAAAGAAGGTTACGCTGCTTCATGTACTCAGGAGGGACTTTCCTACGGTGAATACTGTGAGGTCTGCGGATATGTTGTACGAAATCAGGAGAAAATCCCGCCAAAGGGGCATATTGAGAAAATCCTGAAAGGCAAGGAAGCTACCTGCAAGGAAGACGGCCTTACTGACGGACTTGTGTGCGAAAACTGCGACCTTGTTCTGAAAAGTCAGGAAAAGATTGAAAAAGGTCCTCATAAAGCTCAGATTACTGAGGGCAGAAAAGCAACATGCAAGGAACCGGGCCTTACAGAGGGAAGCAATTGCTCAGTTTGCGGTATTGTGCTGAAAGCTCAGGAGGTTATTCCCGTAAGCAAGGAGCACACCACCGCTATTGTAAGAGGTACACCTGCTACCTGTGAAAAGGAAGGTCTTACCGACGGAATAAAATGCTCGGTATGTGAAAAGGTGATTGAGCCTCAGAGTGTTATACCTAAGCTTCCTCATACAGAAAAGCTTCTGAAGGGTGAAGATGCCACTTGTGAAAATGAGGGCAAAACAGACGGAATCATTTGCGGTGTCTGTGAAAAAGTCATTGAAAAGCAGGAGACTATCCCGTCAAAGGGGCACACAGTTGTTTCATCCGTAATAAGAGCTGACCTTAAAAATGACGGTGAAATCAAAGAAAGCTGCGCCGTATGCAAGAAAGAGCTCGGTACAAAAATAATAAGCAAGGTGAAAAGTGCAAAGCTTTCCACAAGCACCTATACATATAACGGAAAGAAGAAAACTCCGTCGGTTACGGTGAAAACCGAAAAGGGCGCAACTCTTAAAAAGGGTACAGACTACGATCTCAGCTACAGCAGCGGCAGAAAGGCGGTCGGCACATATACCGTTAAGGTAACTTTCAAAGGCAACTACAGCGGAGAGAAAACTCTTACCTTTAAAATCAAGCCTGGCAGAACCGAAAAGATAACTGTGACACGCAGCGAAAGCAGTATCAAGCTCAGTTGGGAAAAG
The DNA here is from genome assembly GCA_017522205.1 of Clostridia bacterium. Taxonomy (GTDB): domain Bacteria; phylum Bacillota; class Clostridia; order Oscillospirales; family Acutalibacteraceae; genus UBA6857. Next base: position 12,096 of record JAFWZS010000034.1, on the reverse strand, counting down.
GTCAGCGGTGCAACGGGCTACAGAGTATACCTTTATAATGAAAAGACAAAGAAGTATAAAACTCTCGGTACAACTGAAAAGCTCAGCTGCACAGTAAAAAAGCTGAAGTCGGGCACAACCTACAAGTTTTCAGTAAAGGCTTACACAAAAAACTCAAAAGGAACGGTATGGGCAGAGGAAACTCACAGAATAACCACCGCAACAAAACCTGCAGTGCCTTCTGCTGCGGCCAAAGCAGGTGAGGGTAAGGCAGTTCTTAACTGGAAAACGGTGACGGGTGCAACGGGCTATGCGGTTTATATGTCTGAGAAAAAGGACAGCGGATATAAAAAGCTGGGCTCGACAAAGAAGCTTTCCTGCACAGTTAAAAACCTTAAGAAAGGCAAGACTTACTATTTCAAGGTGAAAGCATACAAAACCGTTGACGGCAAAAACGTTTACGGTGATTCCTGTAAGTACATTAAAGTGAAAATTAAATAACACAAAATACGGCAGTCAGATTTCTTTTGGACTGCCGTATTTTCAACTCTCAAAAATAAAGCCTTGCTTTTTGTCCATAATGGATGTATAATATTATGTAAATATTTTAACCTGACAAAGGAGACAGAATTATGGAACCTATCAATGTGGATTTCACAGGAAAAGGCAGTCAAGGTAAAGGCAGCGGCAAAGGCGCTTATCTTGCTCCAAAAAACAGCGGACTTAAAACAATCATCTGCATTATCGGTACAATTATCGGTGCAGTTGTTGCATATTATTTTATGCTTCCGCCTCTCAACTTCAAAAGCACAGAAACTTATATGTTCTTCGGTGTTGTTGCTGCAATTTATATTGCGCTCACCTTCGTGACCTCAAATGCACAGCTTCATCCCGAATATGTAGAATATGTAAAAAGACGTTCAATCGTGTCTGTAGTTGTAATTGCAATTCTTGTTGCAATTGTAGGTGTCGGCACAGTGATTTCTTCAGTTGTTCTGAGAGCAAAAAGCTACAGTCAGATTATTACTGTTGATGAAAGCAAGGACTTTTCAGAAGAAATTGAAGAGGCAGACTTCAAGAGCGTTCCCGTGCTTGACAATGCGGCTGCAAGTGTGCTTGCAAACCGTACTCTCGGTGACCTTGCTGCAATTAACAAGGTTTCACAGTTTGAGGTTGACACAGCTCTCACACAGATCAACTACAAGGGCTCACCCGTAAAGCTTGCAACTCTCGCTTACGGTGACGTTTTCAAGTGGTTCAAGAACACAAGAGAAGGTCTTCCCGGTTACATTATCGTTGATATGGTTACACAGAAGGCAGAGCTTGTAACTCTTCCTGAGGGCGGATATATGAGATATTCACCCAATGAGCATTTCTCAAAATATCTTATGCGTCACGTGCGTTTCGAATATCCTACTTATATCTTTGATACACCCCGCTTTGAAATTGATGAGGAGGGCAAGCCTTTCTGGATTGTTCCTGTTCTTGACAAGACTATCGGTCTTTTCGGCGGTACAGATGTCAAAGGTATTGTGATGGTTGATGCAGTAAGCGGTGAAATGACAGAATACTCCATTGAAGAAGTAAGAAACAGCAAGGAGCTTCAGTGGATTGACGGCATTTATTCAGCTAACCTTCTCGTTGAGCAGTATAACTACTACGGTCAATATCAGAAGGGCTTCATCAACTCCATTCTCGGTCAGGACGGCGTAAGACTCACAACAGAGGGCTCAAACTTCCTTGCACAGAATGATGACGTTTATCTTTACACAGGTGTAACCTCAGCAGGTAACGACCAGGCTATTATCGGTTTTGTTCTTATCAATATGAGAACAAAGGCTGCTGATTACTATGCAGTTTCAGGTGCTAAGGAATATTCAGCTATGGCTTCAGCTCAGGGTGAAGTTCAGGACTATGAATATGCAGCTACCTTCCCCATTCTTCTCAACATCAAGGGTCAGCCCACATACTTTATGTCACTTAAGGACTCAGGCAGCATCGTTAAGCGCTTTGCAATGGTTAACGTGCAGAACTATCAGGTTGCAGTTACGGGCAGCACAATTGCTCAGTGTACAGAGGCTTATGCTGAAAAGCTCAAGCAGAACAATATCAACATCAAGATTGACATTGACGAAATCATTGACGCAACTGAGGGAAGCGAAAACGCAGGAACAGATGCTCCTAAAACAAAGACAGTCAAGGGTGTTGTTTCAGACATCAGAACAGCAGTTATGAACGGTGAAAGTGTATACTTCATTCAGCTTGACGGTAAGGGTGCATACTATTCAATTGCAGCTTCTTCTTCAGAAAATGTTGTTATTATGAACAAGGGTGACAAGGTTACAGTTAAGTTCAAGGCAGCGGAAGGCAAGATTATAGAAGCAATTTCAATTAAATAAGCTTTTAACAGGTGTAGTATTCAGTAATATTGCACCTGTTGATTTTTTGTTAACACAAATGTTAAATTTGAAGAATATTATAAAATGTGTTCATATATGTGTTGAAAGGAGTCTTAAATATATGAAAAAAATAGTATCTCTTCTTCTCATTGTTGTTATGGCGTTTACTATTGTAATGCCGGTAGCCGCAATTGATCTCAGAACGAACGGAAGTGACATTCCTGTTATTGCAATTTACGGTGACGGCGAGCCTCTTTATGACACAGAGGGAAATAAAATTTTCCACTTCAGAGAGTTGGTAAACCAACTTATGAGCAGTGCAAAGGATTCTCTCGGAGAATCACTTGTGAATATGCTGAAGCCTTTTGTTGTTGACGGCGTTATCAAAAATGACTGGGATAGCTTTTATGCAGTTCTCGAGCAGGAAATGAGCAGAATTTTTGCTGCATCACGCTTTGACAAAAACGGTGAAAACTTTAACGGCTCAGATATTCATCCCGACAGAAGAAAGACAATGGAAGAATACGCAAACCGTGACACAGAAAAGCTTAACGGTTCATACTATTTCCGCGATTATCAGTTCTGGTATGACTGGAGACAGGATCCGTACAAAACTGCTGATGAATTCAATGCGTATATTAAAGCAATTAAAAAGACAACGGGTAAGCCCAAGGTATCAGTTCTTGCTAGATGCCTCGGCACAAGCGTTCTCATGGCTTATATTGACAAGTACGGCACAAATGACCTTCACGGTATAGCTTTCGACGGCAGTATCGTTGCCGGTGCAGAAATTGTAAGTGAGCTTATAAGCGGCAAGTCAGACATTGATCTCAATGCTCTTAACAGAATGCTTTCAGACCTTTCAAATGACGGAACGGTGGATCTTAACGATTTTATTCTTGCAACTGTTGACCTTGTTGCAAAAAGTCTTACATCAGTTGGCTTTGATCTTGAAGAAACTGCAATTCACGAAAAGCTTGCTCCCGGAGTGTTTGCTGCCGGAACAAGAGCAACCTTCTTCACCTGGCCGGGATACTGGGCACTTGTAACTCCCGAGGATTATGAAGATGCTCTTATTGGTGTGTTTGGCCCCGAGGGCAGTAAGGAACGTAAGGAATATGCTAAGCTTATCGAAAAGGTTGACTATTACCACAAGAATGTAACCTGTAAGCTTCCTGCACTCCTCAAAGATGCAGAAAAAGCCGGAGTTAAAATCGGTGTAATTGCAAAATACGGTTATCAGATTGCTCCCGTAGTTGAATCAAAGGATATGGTTGCAGACCAGTATGTTACAGTTGAAAAAGCATCCTTCGGTGCTACAACTACAACAATTTATGACACTTTCTCAGATGAATATATCGCTGAAAAAGCAAAGACAGGTGACGATAAATACATTTCACCCGATAAGCACATTGATGCTTCAACCTGTCTCTTCCCCGATTATACATGGTTTACAAAGGGTATTTCACATTCAGAATGGACCACCCTTGAAACAGCACTTCTCTTCCAGGTTATTACTGCAGACAAGCAGCTTACAATCAATGATTTTGACTGCTCACAGTTCATTATGTATGATAAGAGTACAGGTAACGGTTATCCCATGACAGAGGAAAACTGCAACACAGAACCCTGGAACACAGACAAGTCTTATGACAGACCTGAAAACTTTATAGAAAAAATTGCAGCTTTATTCAAATCAATTGCAAACTGGCTTAAGGAATTTGTTGCGTTCATAAGCGAGACAGTTAAAGAAAAAGTAGGTTAAAGTCAAACGGCACTTCCGGATTTATGCTTCGGGGTGCCGTTATTTATTTCAGTGAAAATCTCTTTTTAAAATATTTTTCGTTTTATGATGACATTTTGGAAAAGATGTGATATACTTATTCGTTGTATACCTAAAATTATAATATTAAAGGAGTTATCCTGATGGCAAACATAACAGAAAACTACAAGGCTGTCATTGACGGTCTTTCAGAAAATCTCACAAAGCTTGGTTTTACAAAGTGCGGTGAGGAAGACCTGGTAACAAGATACCAGAGCGAAAAGGGCGTTGTTGCAGTTGTTCTCAAGGACAACATCATTTCACTTATGGGTGGCGAAGATCTTGAGAATGTGAACGACACACCCAAAAAGCTTGCTGCAAGCCTTTTTGAGGAAACTGCAGACGCAAAGGATATCAAGTACGTTGTAAATGAATTCGCTGATACACTTGAAGCTAAGTACGGTCAGAAAAAGGCAATTCAGAAAAAGGCACAGGCAAACAAAGGCCCTCAGACCGTTTCAAAGGCTCAGGTTAAAAACGGCTCATTCTATGACCCCAACACACTTGCAAGCAAGCTTTGCCTTGTTTTCCCCGAGCTCCGTGATCCCTATAAGGCAACTCTCGCTGAATACGGTGAGTTCTACGCTGAAGAATTTTTCTCAAAGTACGGCACAGAAAAGGTTATTGCTGCAATCAAAGAAAACAACCCTGCAACAATGAAAAAGCTTTTCCAGGTGCTTAACGAAATCTATGAAGACGGTACAAATGAAACACAGTCAGTTATCGCTGTTACAATTCTCGGAGAGCTTAATAACGACCAGATTCTTCTTGCTCGCTGCGTTGACTATATGAGCGCAACAATGGCACCTCCCGTAATTGAGGTAAACAAATATCTTGCTTCAATGAACGGAAAGAAGGCAAAGAAAAAGCTTCTTAATCCTCCTGCATATAAGCCCAAGAAGAAAAAGAAGCAGAGTGCTTTCATGAGAGCAATGAACGAAAGTATGGCTCAGTCTCCCATTCAGTAAATTTTTAATTTGAAGGTGAAAAATATGAAGGTACTCAACAAAATTTTAGGCGCCTTCTGGGATAACACAAAAAGGCAGGACGACAAGCGTATAGCCACACTCAGCTGGCCTGAAAACATTGAGGAATCAAGAGATAATCCATATATTGACGACGGGAATCCTATGCACCTTATTGATGTGTGTTATCCGAAAAATAGGGAAGGTAAGCTTCCGGTAATTATCGATGTACACGGTGGCGGCTGGATGTACGGTGACAAGGAGCTCAACAAAAACTACTGTCATAATCTTGCAAAAAGAGGTTATGTGGTTTTTGTAATGAGTTACCGTCTTTATCCTGAGGTTACAGCTGATGAACAGCTCCGTGAAGTTGCGTTGTCACTTAAGTGGATAAATGAGCATATGGACGAGTATGGCTGTGATAGAGAGAGAATTCTTCTTACAGGTGACTCAGCAGGCGGTATGCTTGCAGGCTTTACTGCTCTCATTTCTTCAAGTGAAGAGCTTCGTGAGGCTTACGGCACAGTTGACCACGGCCTTAAGTTTGACGCAGTGTGTCTTACTTCACCTATGCTCTATATGAATCCCGACGGAATTGTCGGCTACTACACAAGAATAGCCATCGGCAAGAATTTCAAAAATGAAAAGTGGGGTCAGTATGTAAATATTGACCAGCTTCTTAAAAAAGGCAAAATGCCTCCTACGATTCTTGTTACATCCTCAGGTGACTTCCTTGCAAGAACCCACACTCTTATGGGCGCAGAAGAGCTTATGAAGTGCGGAGTTGAAACAAAGCTTCTTGATTTCGGAAAGCAGCCTGACGGTAAAGAGCTTCCCCATGTTTTTGCAATTCTTTATCCTGAAAAGGCACCATCAGTTGATGCAATTGAAGAAATGCTCAGCTTTTTCCACAAGCACGCAGATAACAAAGTAACACAATAAAAAACAGCCTTACCTTCAAGAGGTGAGGCTTTACATTTAAGGTGATAATGATGAAAACTCTTTTTAAAATGTTCCTTACCTTTGCAAGGATAGGTGGCTTCACCTTTGGTGGCGGCTATGCCATGCTTCCTATGCTGCAAAGAGAGGTTGTTGAAAAATATAAGTGGGCGACCAACGACGAGCTTCTCGATTATTATGCAATCGGTCAGTGCACTCCCGGTGTTATCGCTGTAAACACTGCAACCTTTATCGGCTACAAGCTGAAGGGTATTCCCGGCGCAATTTTTGCAACCCTCGGTGTAGTTACACCGTCAATGATAATTATAGGACTTATTGCCGCTTTTATAAGCAATTTCCGTGACCTTGAGGTTGTGCAGTGGGCTTTTTCAGGTGTAAGAGCAGCCGTTGTAGCTCTCATTCTTTCAGCAGTAATCAAAATCGGTAAAAAGTCTATTGTTGACATTTTTACTGCACTTATCTTTGTGGTAGTTGCGGTACTTTCCTTTGTGACAGACCTTTCACCGGTGATTTTTGTTGTTACTGCGGCAGTATGCGGACTTATCATAAAAATTTCAAAAGAAAAGAAAGCAAAGGAGGATGAAAAATGATTTTCCTTGAGCTTTTTATAAGATTCTTTTTTGTTGGACTTTTCGCTATCGGCGGAGGTCTTGCGACCTTGCCATTCCTTCAGTCTATGGGTGAAACCACAGGATGGTTTACAGCGTCTGATATTTCAGATATGATTGCAATTTCCGAATCTACCCCCGGACCTATAGGTGTAAATATGGCAACCTATGTAGGTTATCAGGTGGGTGAGATTTCAGGAGTTGCAGGGGGTCTTTTTGGTGGCATTGTTGCAACACTCGGTCTTATCACGCCCTCAGTTATAGTTGTTATAATTGTTTCAAAAATGCTTCAGAGATTCAAAGATTCAAAATATGTTGAATATGCATTTTACGGACTACGTGCAGCTTCAATCGGTCTTGTGGCTTCGGCTTGTCTCGGAGTTGCAAAACTGGCTTTCTGGAGTAGTGAAATTATGACTGAAACCGGCTCAGTTTTTGCGGCAGTCAATTATAAGAGTATTATTCTTTCGGCAGTAATTTTCCTTTGCATCACAAAGTTCAAAAAGCTTCATCCAATTGCGCTGATTCTTCTTTCGGCAGTTGTGGGAATAGCTCTTAAAATGTAAATAACCTCCGTTATATCAATATATGGTATAACGGAATTTTTTATGTGCAGGTGTTGTAATTTGTTTAAATGTTTGTTATAATAAAATATGTATGTACGAAAGTGGGTGAGTATATGGAAATAGGAGCATCATCCTCCTGCTTTTATCCTCTCTTGACGGAAAAGGCATTTCTGAATATTGCAGAGCTTGGATTTCAAAACGCAGAAATTTTTCTCAATTCTCCCTCTGAACTCAGCATGCCGTTTATCCGTCAACTGAAAGCTGTAAAAGACAGCTACGGAGTGAATGTCGTGTCCTTGCATCCATATCGCTCCTTTTCCGAAGGATATGATATTTTTTCAAAATATGAACGACGGTTTGACGACGTCACGGAGGTTTTCAAACGTTATTTCGATGCCGCTGCTACTCTCGAAGCAGAATATATCATACTTCACGGTGCAAGAGGAAAGCCGGAAATTCCTGTCGAGCAGTATGCCGAAAGGTACTTCAGGCTGAGTGAGATTGCCGGTAAAATGGGTTGCACCCTGACTCATGAAAACGTGGTCAGCTATGTGGGTGAACATCCCGCTTTTATGAAATATATGAAAGGTGCTCTTGGTGAAAAATTCAAAATGGTGCTTGATATAAAGCAGGCAAGGCGTGCAGGAGCAAGTGTAAAGGAGTTCATTGACACCGTAGGTGAAAGCATAGTGCATGTTCACCTCAGTGACTTTGATAAAGAAAAAGACTGTATCTTACCTTCTGAAAAGGGGCTTTTTGATTTTTTTGAGCTTTTTACAGATTTACAGAATGTGGGATACAAAGGAAAGTATATTGTGGAGCTTTATTCCGATTCTTTTTCAGAGGGAATAGAGATAATGGAGTCTGCAGTATATCTTCAAGAAATATTAAACTGTACAAAGGAAGGAAGAAAGTAAAATGAAGTGTCCGTTTTGTGGCTATGAAGAAAGTAAGGTAATTGACTCAAGACCAACCGATGAGGGCGAAAAAATTCGCCGACGCAGAGAGTGTATCTCGTGCGGCAAAAGATTTACAACCTATGAAATTATTGAAAGTGTGCCGATTGTAGTTGTAAAAAAGGATAAGTCAAGACAGGCCTTCGACAGAGTAAAGCTTTTCAACGGTATGCTCCGTGCATGTGAAAAACGTCCTGTTTCAATTGAACAGCTTGATAAGGTGGTTTCTGAAATCGAAGCTGAGCTTCAGAACTCACTTGACAGAGAGGTGACTTCTGTACATATCGGTGAGCTTGTTATGGATAAGCTCAAGGAGCTTGATGAGGTTGCTTATGTGCGTTTTGCATCAGTTTACCGTCAGTTCAAGGATATCAACACTTTTATGGACGAGCTTGCAAAGCTTTTAGGTGAAAAATAAAATTTATATAAAGGAGTAAACAAAAATGAACAGAAAAATCCGCAAAGCACTGTCATTATTACTTTGCCTTATTATGACTCTTGCAATTATGGTGCCTGCTGCTTCAGCGGCAAATCATCCTTACCCTATCGTATATCTTGAGGGCTACGGCGCTAATCTTTATACTGAAGACGGCAATACAAGCTCCGAACAGATTTATCCCACCGGTACAGATGTGGGCGCAACTATTAAAGAGGCTCTTATGCCTTGTCTCAAGGAGCTCGCAAACGGTCTTGTAACAGATAATTACGACAAGTATTGCGATTCTCTTTACAATGCTGTTGCACCTATTTATGAAGATCTTCTTCTGGATAAGAATGGCAATGCTTCAGACGGAAGCGGCGACGCTTTCAAAAAAGATGAAGTTGTTTTCAAAAACTATGATGCAAATCTTTCAGGCTACAGATTCGGCTATGACTGGCGTCTTTCTCCGCTTGATCTTGCTGAAGATCTCAAAAACTATATCGACATAGTAAAGACAAAGACCGGAGCAGAGAAGGTTTCTCTCGTAGGACGTTGCCTTGGCGGCAATATAGTTTCAGCTTACCTTGCAAAGCACACCAAACACGCAAAGGAAAACCTTGATACAGTTTCAATGTACGTTTCTTCATCAAAGGGTATCAATATGCTTGGAGCACTTTTTGCAGGTAAAATCGTTCTTAATGAAAACAACATTGAGCGCTTTGCTGATTTCCTTCTTGACTATAAAGGCGAACTTATTTCTGACCCTGAAATCAAGTCGCTTATTGATACACTAATTCCTTTCCTTAATGAAATTAAAGCATTAGGTCTCGGTATGGATGCACTTCAGGTTATCGTTGACAAGGTTAAGGATGAACTCGTTCCCAGAGTCGCCCTTGCCTGTTACGGTGGTTATCCTTCATATTGGGCAATGGTAACTCCTGATATGTACCCTAAGGCAAGAGATTATGTCTTCAGCGGTGAACGCAAAACTGAATATGCAGGCATGATTACAAAGCTCGATGCTTACTATAATGATGTTCAGCTTACAATGGACGAAACTATGAAGTATCTCAGCGATAATGGTGTTAAGTTCGGTATATTTGCAAAGTATAACCTTCCCGTAATCCCGGTTCATGCTAAGGGCGACGAACAGTCAGATATGTTCACAGGTGTGAAGGAAGCATCCTTCGGTGCAACAGCCGCAAAGCTTGACAAGACACTTACGGACAGCTACATAAATTCTCTTGCTGACAAGAAGTATGTTTCACCCGACAAGAAGATTGACGCTTCAACCTGTATGTTCAAGGATACAACATGGTTCATCAAGGACTGTGTGCATGCTGTTTTCCCTGACAGCATGGACGACCTTATGGCTGAATTCATCAATTCAAAGGGAACAATGACAGTTTTCACATCTGAAAAGTACCCGCAGTTTCTTCAGTACAACGCAGCCGATGAGTCAATTACACCTGTTGAGGGTACTGATCCCGAAGTTCCGGAACCCGGTTCAAGCGAAAAACGCTTCTCAGCTTTCATCCGTTTCTTCACCACAATTCTGAACTTCTTCAAAAAGCTTTTCAGTGGTGACTTTGAAAACCTTTTCGGTTAATTCAATAATAAAAATCATCAGAGAATTTCTTTGGTGATTTTTGTTTTTTGGAAAAAACATTGACAAAACAAAAAAGCGGTACTAAAATGGTGTTAAGAGGTAACAAAAAGATTCATAAAGGAGAATGCATATGAAAAAAATAATTTCTGTTATACTCGTTGTTATTATGGTTCTGTCTCTTGCAATTCCTGCTTTTGCAGCGGAAGAGGTACCGGAGTATCCGACAATTTATGTTACAGGTGCTAAAACAAACAATATTTATCTTGACGGTGAAAAAGTCTTTCCGAAAAATGTTGATGAAATGGGAATTATCAAGGAAGCACTTGCACCTTGCTTCAAAAAGCTTGCTGAGGGACTTGTCACAGGTAATTATCAGCCTTATGTAGACGAGTTTTATAATGCGATGGCACCGATGTTTGAGGGTGCAACTCTTGACAAAAACGGTGAGCCCTCAAACGGCAGCAGTCCTGAATATCATTCATCAACAGTTGATGTATCTGATGCTCAGGGAGGATATGATATCTGGTCTTTCCGCTTCTGGTATGACTGGAGACTTTCACCCGTTCAGATTGCAGCTGAAATGAAGGCTTATATTGATCGTGTTATTGAAACAACAGATAAAGACAAGGTACAGCTTGTAGGTCGTTGCCTCGGTGCAAATATGATTGCTGCTTACCTCCATTATAATAAGGAGCATGCAAAGCAGTATGTATCTGATGTTTCTTATTTTGCTTCATCAGCCTGGGGTATTGATTATATGAGCGCCATTTATACAGGTGATTTTGTTCTTGATCCTGTAGCAATTGATAATTTCCTTAACTATTATATGGAAAACGGTGACCTTATAGATGACGAGGAGACCTCACTTCTTATTCTTACAATGGTTGAGTTTTTCAGACAGGTGAAGGTTCTCGGCATTGCAGGTGAATCACTTGTAAAGCTTGTTGACCTTTTCAAGGGTGAGCTTATTCCAAAAATTGTCCGCGAAACACTTGGCACATGGCCGTCATACTGGGCAATGGTAACTGAAGAGTGCTATGAGGGTGCCCGTAATTTCATCTATAAGGGACTTGAAGATGAATACGCAGGAATGATTAAGAAAATTGATAAATATCATTATGAGGTTCAGAAGAATCTTATCGGTGACATGAAAGAACTTAAGAATGCAGGTGTGAATTTCTGCATTTTTGCAAAGTACGGCTTCCCTGAAATTCCCGTTTATGAGGGCGCAACAGCTCAGAGCGACTCAAGCACAACACTTTACAGACAGTCCTTTGGTGCGACAAGTGCCGACTACGGTAAGATCCTTGATGAAAAATATATAGCATCAGTCAAGGATAAGAAATACGTTTCACCTGATAAGGTAATTGACGGATCAACCTGTCTTTTCCCTGAAACAACATGGTACATAAGAGACTTGCATCACGATGATTTCGGTCAGCTTCACGATCCTGTTCTTGAAATTATGAGATATGATCTTGACGGTGACAGTGAAAAGTATCCGCGTTTTCTCCGCAATGTAAACGGCGGTCTTCAGCCGGCAGATGAAAACAAAGAAGCTGTGAAGGAAGAAGATAATATCTTTGCAAGTGCAATCCGTTTCTTCACTGCGATACTTAACTTCATTGTCAGGCTTCTCAACAAAAACAAATAAAAATATGTGGCTGTTGCAACGCCGACACCCCATAAGGAAGTATTTCTTTAAAATGTGAACTAACCGCACAATAATGCGTTAAAAGCCACCGATATGCGTCAGCATTATCGGTGGCTTTTGCCTTTTCTTGCACAATTATTTCGCATTTTAAAGTGCT
>JAFWZS010000033.1 GCA_017522205.1 Clostridia bacterium | reverse complement strand
TCAGTTATAAAATGCTATATCCCTTATTACAGGGTTTCCTCTTGTTCCTGTAACAGCAAAGAGAATTTCATCTGTCTGCACCTTTTTCTTAAGGCAGATTATTCTCTTTGAGCCGATTACAGTACCCTTATAAATCTCGGTGTAACCGTTTTCATCCTTTATATAAAGTCTGAAGCTTTCTATTCTCTGACTGAAACGAAGATCTTCGCGGATTACAACAGTTGAAACTGTTTCCTCTTTTGTAAAATCCGCTTTAATTATGCACTCGCCATCACAGAATTTGCAACCGTTTTCATCAAGCTTTCTTTCATCAAGAGTATCGTTAATTACAAAAAAGCTTACATTTTTGATTTCATTTCTGAAGGGTTCATTAATGAGCTTTGTGAACTTTCTGAGTGTCTTCTGTTCACGTTTATCAATAAGACCGTCTTTGTTAGGAGGTACATTGAGAAGAAGGGTTGCGTTACCCCCTACCGTTTTAAAATATATGTCGGCAAGATCTTTTGCGGTGCGATTCTTTTTGAAAAGATAGTAGAAATTGTTATGCCAGAACCAACCAAGGTTGATTGAAACATCAGCTTCAGCAGGCTTGAAAACAAGCTCCTTGTAGTTTCTGAGAAGCTCACGTGAGCCTAAATCGGCATCTCTTTCGCCAACCTCAGCAACCTCTTTACCGCCGTCATCGGTCTGCTGTGAGTTTTCCATAACAGCTTCAGCTTTTTCCTTATCTAAAGGAATAACACTCCATTCGCTTTCACGCACCTTGCCCGCCTCGTTGCCTATCCATCTGACGTCAGGACCGCACACGCTTATTACTGCACCCGGCTGAAGCTCACGGATTGTGCTGTAATAACGTTGCCAGTCATAAACCTGCTTTTTTCCGTTAGGACCTTCTCCGCAAGCACCGTCAAACCAAAGGCAGAAAAGCTCACCGTAATTGGTGCAGAGTTCTTTCAGCTGACGGATATAGAAGTCGTTATACTCATCTGTACCGTATGTTTTTTCATGTCTGTCCCATGGCGAAAGATAAATTCCGAACTTAAGGTCATGCTTTTTACAGCTTTCACTCAGCATTTTAACAATATCTTTCTTAAAGGGAGTATTGGTAACGCAATGGTCGGTTTCCTTAGTTGCCCAGAGACAGAAGCCGTCGTGATGCTTAGCGGTGATAATCACACCTTTACTTCCCGTATCCTTAAGTATTCTGCACCATTGGTCGGTATCAAGCTTTGAAGGATTAAAGGCAGCGATGTTTTCGCTGCCCTTTCCCCATTCAACATTGTTAATTGTGTTAATGCCGAAGTGAATGAAGCTGTAATACTCCATATCGCAAAGTCTGAGTTGTCTTTCTGAAGGACGGACACTTGTTATTCTGTCAACCTCAGCACCGAACTTTTCTCGTTTTTCATTTTCTTTGCAGAGTTTTACAATTTCATTTATTTTCATGTTTATCTGAATGTGAAGTATACGTCAAGACCCTTAACTTCATAGTAGTAACCCTGATCCTTGAGTGCCTTGGTTACACCTGCAAGCATTTCGTAGTCCTTCATTGTAATTCTGATGTTAACTCTTACATTGTCGTAGTTACCGAGCTCGTTACCGAATACGAAACCTGTGATCCACCAGTATTCATCGTAAGGTCTGTAAAGCATACGGTTCCAGGTTTCCTTACCGTCAATTTTTTCGAGCTTCTGAACTTCCATTTCCATACGGAGAAGGTCTTCATTTTCTGCACATTCGTAGTGCTCAAGCTGTCTGTCCTTGGGCTTTGTGTAAACGCCTACTTCAGCACCTACAAGTACAAGACCGTACTGACCCTTCCATACCTGAATCATCCAGTCCTTATCCTTATAGGGGAACTTAAGTCTGAGAGTATCGATGATCATAAGTGTGAGACCTGCAGCGTTGTCATAAATTTCGTTATAGCCGAAGTTTCTCTGCCAGGGGTCATCAGCTGTGTAGAAGCACTTATTAACGGGGTCATAGAGGTAACCGATAAGACCGATGTTTTCAAGTTCTTCTGTGTAGATACTTTCGTTTGCTACTTCCTTCTTGAATTCAATTGTTGCTGCATCTGAATAATCACTGTAGAAGAGCTTTTCGCCTGCGCCTTTATAAGCCTTCACTCTGTACTTATATATGCCTGTGCCGGGAACAGTTTTATCTGTAAAATAAGCAGTATCTGATGTACCGATCTTAACCCACTTGTCAACGATAAGTGCATCTGAACGGTAAACTTCATAGCCTTCAACACCGCCAAGGTCTGTCCAAGCAAGTGAAATGCCGTTGTTTGTGTTACGGGCACCAACAAGATTCTGAGGCTTTGAGGGAGTTGTACCTACTGCAATGGGTTCTGAGAATACACCGTAAACCTTTTTGCCGTTTGAGCCTGTAGCGTAGCTTCTGATCTTGTAGAATGCGTTGTAATTTTCACTTACGCCCTTGAAGTTGTAAGCTCTTGCCTTTGTTGATCTGAAAAGGCTCCAATTGCCTGTTCTTATATCAAATCTGTAAATTTCATAGCCTTCAGCATCAGGAGTCTTATCCCATGCGATTGAGTATGAATTCTTTGTACAGTTTTTAAGACGGAAGTTTTCAACGTCACCGATAGGTGTGATGATTGAAATCTTTGTCCAATCTGAAGTGATTGTACCGTTAAGAGTGTGGTATGATCTTATTCTGAAATAATACTTTGTCTCTGATTTAAGACCGTCAACTCTGAATGTTGTCTTATCTGTTGTGCCGAGCTTATCATATTCTCTTGTTTCGTCGTTATACTGATAAATTGCATATCTCTGTGCACCGTCAGCAGCCTTCCAGGTAAGGTCAATGCCCTTTGAGCTGAAGGGTGTAGCAGCAAAATTCTTAACCTCTGAGGGCTTTGTTGCCACCTTGACTGTTTCTGAGTATGCACCGTAAATCTTTGTAAGACCAAGGTTCTTTTCCTTGTACGCTCTTACTCTGTAGGAATAAAGTGTACCGGGAGTTACGTCTGAGTCAGAATATGTAACGCCACTCTGTCTCTTAAGACGCTTCCAATCCTTTTCGCCGTCTTTGATTCTGTAAACTTCATAGCCTTTTACGTCAGCTACCTTACCCCACTGGATTTCTATCTTGCCGTCTGTAAAGTTGGTAACCTTGATTGAAGGTACCTTTTCAACATCAGCTGCATAGCTCATTACGGGAACTGACATAAGCATGCAAAGACAGAGAACGAAAGAAAGAATTCTTTTTGTAAGCTTGTTCATTTTGATTGCCTCCTGTATAAAATTTAAGATTATTTATTTACGCAAGACTGATTCCGCCGATAGGTCTTATTGAAAGAACATAGCAGGAATCGTCACCGAAAATGGATTTGAGAGCTGAAGTGTATTCTTCAACTGAGTTGTCAGGAACAAAAGCCTGAATTGTTCCCGCAAAGCCGCCACCGTGAACTCTCCAAGCACCCTTGCCTGAAAGAATTTCTTCACTTACAGATAGTGCCAGTGAAAGGGGCTGATTGGTAGGCTTTTTGCAGGTGTACACATTCTGATTGTACATATATGATGAGCGTCCGCTTTCAATGATGAGCGACTTGAATGACTCAAAATCTCCCTTTGAAAGTGCATCAGCCTGTTTGAGTACTCTCTCATTTTCACCGTAATAGTGAAGTGCTCTGATTACAGCTCTTTCGTTGAATTTTTCTTTGATTGCACCGGCATTTTTAAGAACATCAGCCTTTGTGCATTCACGAAGAACCTTTTTGCCGAAGAAGGAAGCTACGTCCTCCATTTCGCTTCTTACTGCAGCATAGTCATCTGTAAGGTCTGAGTGGCTGCCCTTTGTGTCAACAATGCAAAGTGAATGACCTGAAGAAGCAAAGTCAAAATCAATTTTATTTATAATGGGTTTGTTTGTATCTTCGAAATCGATTGAAACAAAACCACCGACGGAGCAAGCCATCTGGTCAAGAAGTCCGCAGGGTTTTCCGAAGTAAACGTTTTCACTCCACTGTGAAATTTTTGCAATTTCAACCGGGTCAACTTTTCCGTCGTTGTAAAGGTAGTTGAGCATTGTGCAGACAAGCACTTCAAAAGCTGCTGAGGAGGAAAGACCTGAGCCTGAAAGCACCTGCGATGCGGTTGTTGCGTCAAAGCCCCCTACATTATAGCCGAGCTCCTTGAATCTTGCAGCGATACCTCTGATAATACCCTGACTTCTGCCCTTTTCATTTTCTTTCGCATTGAGATCATTACAGTCAACCTCATCCTGAGGATAGCCGGCTGACTTGATTCTGATTACGTTGTCATCATTCTTGGATGCAACTGCAATTGCGTCAAGACTGATACTTGCTGCAAGAACAAGACCGTGGTTGTGGTCTGTGTGGTTGCCGCAGATTTCCGTCCTTCCCGGTGCAGAGAAAAGTGAAACCTCTCTGTCTGAATCCTTTGAAAAACGTTTGCTGAAATTGTCAAGTACAGTCAGAAATCTTTCATACTGCGTATCAAAAGCATCTTCAGTATAAACCTTGCTGAAACTTTCACCCAGCTTTTTGTTCTGAAGAAGCTCCTTCATTACTGAAACTGTTTTCATATATAATCTCCTTTCAGAGTTCTTATTTGCTTTTGTTCGCTGCGCTTAAAAACAGAAGTATAAAACCGGTTATAATAAACAGGATTATAAACGGCACAATAAAACTTGCAGATGCCGGATCATAAACATTCCTACCGATAATTGTGTAGGAAAAAAGTTTATAGGAAAAACCCACAAGTGATATAACCAAATACTGCATATAGGGCAAATCCGTTGTTCCGTAAAGGCTGCTCACCGAATTGATTGGTACAAGAGGTGAAAATCGCAAACCGAAAAGAGCAATATTTGAACCGATTTTTCCACTGTCAATCAGCGTCTTTACATTTGCATTTTTAGCAAGAATTTTTTCAGCATTACCTGCTCCAAAGCGCTTTCCCCAGAAATACCTTATGGTAAAAAGAACTGCTGCACCAATTATATTGATAAGCAGTGCATAATACCACTTGAAAAGTACACCGGACACCACGCAGATGCATGATATCGGGAACCAAGGTATAAGTGCCTTCAGTACAAAATTGAACACAATAAGCAGTGCAGAAATCCATGTTGCACCGTAAATCTGCATCCACTGTTCATAATATATGAGTGTGTCCGTGTATTTGTTGTACCAATTGAGAAAGCTTTCATCTTTGAATGCTCTCAGAAGCACCGTAAGCGCCAAGGCGACAAGGAAACATATAAACGCAGCAAAAGAAAGCGAATATTTTGTTTTCTTTGACTTAGCCAAAAGCTTTCATCCCCTTCTTGTTATCCACAAAAGTGTAGACGACAGCATTTTACTAATACATTGTATAATAAAATTCGTCAAAGGTCAACAGTCATTTTAATTTTTAGTGATAAATTTAAAGATTTTTTATTATAATCTTGGCTTAGAGGAAAATATATGCTACAATTGTGTTATCAATATGAAAAGAAACAAAATTTAGAGGTGAAATTATGAAAATTACAATTCTTGACGGATATACTGAGAACCCGGGTGACCTTTCCTGGGACTGGCTCAAAGAGTTAGTTGACGAATATGTTGTCTATGACCGCACAGATGCAGAAGACGTTTTCGAAAGAAGCAAGGACGCTGACATTCTTGTAACTAACAAAACCGTTATCACCGGTGAAATGCTTGAAAAACTTACAAATCTTAAATTTATTTCAACTCTTTCAACAGGCTACAATGTAATTGACACTAAAAAGGCAAGAGAGCTTGGAATTCCCGTTTCAAACATTCCTGCTTACAGTACCGATGCAGTTGCTCAGCTTGTTTTTGCTCTTCTTCTTGAGCTTACAAATCACGTTGCCATTCACGACAAGAGCGTAAAAAACGGTGAATGGACCGCTTGTGAGCATTTCTGTTACACGAAGACACCCCTTTGCGAGCTTTCAGGCAAAACCTTTGGTATTATCGGGTTCGGAAAAATCGGCTCAGCAGTTGCAAAAATCGCCCTTGCTTTCGGTATGAAGGTAAAGGCATACTCCCCCAACACACGTAACTTTGACGGCGTAGGTACAGTTGAATTTACAGATTTGGATGATGTTATCAGAAATTCAGATGTGATTTCACTTCACTGTCCTCTCACAGAGACAACAAACGGACTTGTCAATATTGATTTTCTTAAAAAGATGAAGAAATCAGCTTTCATCATAAACACTTCACGTGGTCCTGTCATTAATGAAAATGATCTTCGAAAAGCATTGGATGAGGGAATAATTTCCGGTGCAGGTGTTGATGTTCTTTCAACCGAGCCGCCCAAGGCTGACAATCCCCTTCTTTCAAGTGAAAAGTGTATTATCACTCCTCACATTGCCTGGGCAAGCTTTGAAGCAAGAACAAGGCTTATGAACATTTTCAAAGAAAATGTTGCTGCATTTTTAAAAGGTAACCCCGTGAATCTTGTAAACTGAAGCTGACGGAAAATAAAAGAAAAGGGCTGTCACATTTCTGTGACAGCCTTTTGTACTAGCTTTTTTAAAAAAGTTAAAACAAAAGTGATAACAACCTAATCAGTTTTCCTTCTTCTTAAGGCAAACAAATGCAGCTGCGGAAGCTACTGAAAGAGTAGCGATAGCAGCAACTACTGCTGAAGTATCACCGGTCTTGGGAGTCTCTGTTGTTACAACAGCAGGCTTCTTTGTTGTTGTTTCGGGAGCAGCGGTTGTTGTTTCCTCAACTTCACCAACGTAACCGATGTACATGTTTGCGAAGAAGTTTACGATGTCATTATCAAGCATACCTTCGATCATAGAAGTATCAAGTCCGAGTGCCTCGAGACCACCCATGAGAGTATCTACGATTCCGGTTACCATATCTGTAGCGCCGCTTGCAACGTCGTTGCCTTCGCTTGAGCCTTCGCTGCTGCTGCCACTGCCGCTGAGAATAGTAGCAATGTCAAATGAGCCAAGATCAAAACCGCCAAGGTCAATACCTGCGCCGCTGAATGCGTCTTCAACTGTGCCCATAAGTGATGACATATCATCATCTGAAACATCACCAACAACATCTTCAATAGCACCAAGGTCTACTGAACCGTCATCTGTTGAGCCTGTAGCTGAAGTTGTGGTTTCACCCTGAAGTTTTGCGAGTGCATCTTCGAGCATAGCAAGAGCATCCTTGTCGCCGCTTTCGATATCAGCAATAAGACTGTCAACATCGATATCGCCGAGGTTAAGATCGCCGATAATAGCTTCAAGATCAGCTGCTGTGAGTGAGCCAAGATCGATATCGCCGAGAGCTGTATCAGCAGCAAAAGCAGCGGGAACGAGAAGGCATACACACATTGTGATAGCTACGATAACACCAAAAAACTTTTTCATTTGCAATCAATCCTTTCTGTATATTTATATAAACAGCAAAAATTGCTGTGAATATACTACATCTGCGTTTAATTCACTAATCATTATACTATATGTAAACATAAAATTCAATAGTGAATTACAAAAAATTTGAAATTACTGCCAGGTGAAGAATACATCCAGACCTGATGTTTTGAAATCCTCATCAAGTACAAAGCCGTTTTCCTTAAGAGCACCTGTGAATGCAAGAAGCATCTTATAATCTTTCATTGTAATTCTGCACTTGACAGTGAGTTCTGAACGGTCTGAGAAATTGTCGAGCTTTCCGGGAACGAAGCCTGTGCACCACCAATAAAGCCCGTAATCACGGGTAAAGACTTCTTTATCATCACGGTACATAGTCATAGACATATAAAGAGCATCCTCGTCGGGAACACAGTCATAGAATTCCTGCGCTCTGTTTGTCGGCTTTTGATACACACCGATTTCAGCACCGATAAATACATAACCGTACTGACCCTTCCAGAACTGAATCATCCAGTCTTTATCATCATAGCGGAACTTACATCTGATTGTATCAAAGTAAATTGCAACAAAGGGAGCACCGATATCATAGAATTCAGTGTAACCGAGAGCTCTCTGCCACGGATCTTCGTTCGTGTAATAGAAGTTTCCGTCGGGATTGAACTGGTAGCTCATAAAGCCCTTATCAAACAAAGCTGCGTTGTTGATGTTTGTCTGAGCATCTGCACTTGTTGTGGGAATTTGCAGTGACGGCATTGTAATCGGAGCAGCCGTTGTGGGAATTGTTGTGGGCTGAGTTGTGGGTGCCGTTGTAGGAAGTGTCAACGGCGGAGAGGTTGTTGTTGGAGCCGTTGTGGGAGCTGTTGTGGTAGGTGCCGTCGTTGTGGGTGCCGCGGTTGTAGGAGCCGTTGACGGAGCCGTCGGCAAAGTCTGACTGACTGTAGGCTGAGTTGTCTGGGGTTCGGGAATTGAATCCGTCATCATTTTCACACCGATTATGGAGCCGCAACAGACAATAACCAATATCGCAATTGCGATAATTGTTTTCTTATTCATCTGAAAATTCATATTAACCTCCTGGGTAAACACATATTTACCCACAATAAGACAATTTTATACATATAATAGATTATCACTATTTTGTGCAAAGGTCAAGGGAATTTATAATTTTTTATAAAATTGTACACAGATTTTATATCAGTGTGAAATGTGAAGAGTGTAGTTGTGGTTGTAAATTTACACTCTGCACTAAAAAAGACGGCATCTCTGCCGTCTTTTCAGACTGTCGATAAACGCACAAGAGCAACAATACCGATTTGACAACGATAAAAAATAAATAATTATCCAATTTGATCTTAACTGAAAATCGCACAAAGTGTCGAACCTTGTGCGATTTTAGTATTGTTTTGACCTTTT
>JAFWZS010000032.1 GCA_017522205.1 Clostridia bacterium | reverse complement strand
GAAGTATTTCTTTAAAATGTGAACTAACCGCACAATAATGCGTTAAAAACCACCGATATGCGTCAGCATTATCGGTGGTTTTTGCCTTTTCTTGCACAATTATTTCGCATTTTAAAGTGCTTCGCAGTTTCGTAAGAACTGAAAATTTCTTGTATCGAAGCCAAAAATGCAGCAAGGCTGTCGCCTTGCGAGGCTTTTGGCAAAGATACAGGGAATTTTGTTCGAGAAACAAATACTGCCTTATGGGGTGCCGGCGAATGCTTCGGCTTTATTTTTTTGAAAACCACTTGTTGTGATACTGTGTATAAAAAATGAAAAAGAATCTCTATTTTGAATTTATTATTGACTTTTGTGATAGAATTGATTATAATATATTTCGTACAAAAGCGAAATTTCGCAAATTATTAAAAAATATTCCGGAGGAAACTACTATGAAAAAAGCATTATCTCTTTTACTTGCAGTAATTATGCTTATGTCCACAATGACACTTTTTGCTTCAGCAGAGTATGAATTACCCTATCAGCACCACAACTGTACAGCTGAAACACATAACGGTTTAGATGATTGCAGATGTTGTATTTATTGTGGCAATATTGATACTCAGTTTATTCGTACCGGTTGTGCAAAATATGACCCCAAAACAAAAATTTGGAGTGTGTGCTGTAATCACTGCAACGGTTTGCTGAACTGCAACTGCGGTTGTGATTGCTGTCCCAATGTTGAATATAAGGAAGAAGGCAATCCTACTCTTGTCCCTGAGCCTGTTCAGACTTCACTCGTTGAAGGTTTCCGTAATGCACTCAACAAGGTTATAAAAGTATTTGACGAGTTCTTTGACAGAATCTTTGAATTCCTCAGAATTGAAGACTTCTTCGGTTAATTTAAAATGCTTTGCCCTGTAGCACTGCTGCAGGGTTTCGTTTTTTTAGTTCAGTGCCGACGGTGAGTGAATGGGCGCCGATTGCCGGACGATTCCAACAGAATTGTCCGGCAGTTCTGTTTTAAAACAGAACACCCCGAAAAGATTTATCCCTGTAAGGATAAATCTTTTCGGGGTATCGGCGCCCGTACTTTCCGCAGGCAGTAATTTAAAATTATTCTTCGGGCAGTTTACAGATGTCCACCCACTTAATAAATCCCGAAAGCTCTTCAAGCTGTGGGATGGTAAGCTCAATTGCACTGTTGCTGCTGCCGCAGGCAGGGAAAACAGTCTCAAAACGCTTAAGTGATTCATCAAGATAAACCTCAACTCCGGTGTTTACCGCAAAGGGGCAAACGCCGCCGATGCTGTGACCGATCATCTCGTCAACCTGTTCAGGGGTGAGCATCTTGGCTTTGCAGGAAAACTCAGCCTTGTATTTTTTATTATCTATTCTTCCATCACCGGCAGTGACTATCATAACAGCTTTTTCGTTAACGAGGAAAGAAAGGGATTTTGCAATACGTTTACCCTCGGTGTTAAGCGCTTTAGCTGCAAGCTCAACTGTCGCACTTGAAACGGGAAATTCAAGAATTTTTTCTTCCATACCGAAATTTTTCATATAATCACGGACTTTTTCAATTGACATAAGGCCTTCTCCTTTTTCTTTTTCTCAGTTAATTATAGCTTATTATTTCGGTTTGTCAAGGAAAGTCCGATTATTGTCTCTTTCCTCAAATTTAATTGAATATTTCTGCTGTTATACTTGTGTTTTTCTTAAAGATAATGTAAAATTATAGGGATAAAAACTTAGAGGTATTTCAAATGGCAAGTAAAGAATTTTTTGAACTGAGAAAAAAGATAATCGAAAAAGATTTTTCATATATGAACGAGAAGCAGCGTCAGGCAATTTTTCAGGTAAAAGGACCTCTGCTTATTCTTGCAGGTGCAGGCAGCGGTAAAACTACAGTTATCGTAAACCGTATTGCCAATATCGTAAAATACGACAATGCCTATCACAGCAATGAGGTTCGTTTTGAGCCTACAGAAAGAGATCTCAGATATATGAAAGCCTACCTTGACGGTGACGAGGATTTACGTTTTGATGTTGAAGATTTGCTTTCCGTTGAGCCTGCACGCCCATGGCAGATTCTTGCAATCACCTTCACCAACAAAGCAGCAAACGAGCTTAAGGAAAGACTCGAAAAAATGCTTGGTGAGGAAGCAAAGGATATCTGGGCTTCCACCTTCCATTCAAGCTGTGTAAGAATCCTTCGAAAAGACGGTGAAGTGCTCGGCTACAGCAAAAACTTCACTATATATGATACAGACGACTCAAAAAGACTTATTAAGGAGTGTCAGCGCCAGCTGAATATCAGCGAAAGTGCCCTTTCATATAAGACAATAATAAGCGAAATCAGCAAGGCTAAGGACAGTCTCATTTCACCTGATGAGTATATGAAAAATGCAGGCAAGGACGCAAGAATGGTTCGTATTGCTCAGGTCTACAAAATGTATCAGGAAGAAATGAAAAAGGCCAACGCAATGGACTTTGACGATATTATTGTAAACACAGTAAATCTTCTCGAGAAATACAGCGATGTAAGAGAGTACTATCAGAATAAATTCAAATATATTATGGTTGACGAGTATCAGGACACCAACCACGCACAGTATAAGCTGACTGAGCTTCTTGCGGGTGCTCACAGAAACATCTGCGTTGTAGGTGATGACGACCAGAGTATCTACCGCTTCAGAGGTGCAACAATCGAAAATATTCTCTCTTTCGAGCACAGATATGCTGAATCAAACATAATCCGTCTTGAACAGAATTATCGTTCAACCCAGACCATTCTCGACGTTGCCAATGAGGTTATTTCCAACAACAAAAAGCGTAAGGGAAAGAGTCTCTGGACCTCCAACGGTGCAGGAGATAAGGTTGTCATAAATACCGCTTATGACGAGGGGGATGAAGCAACTTTCATTGCTGATAAAATCTCTGACGGTGTAAGTACGGGCAAGTATAACTTCAGCGACCACGCAGTTCTTTACAGAATGAACGCACAGTCCAACGCCATTGAAAGAACCCTTGTCCGTTCAGGTATTCCCTACAGAATTATAGGCGGACACCGTTTCTATGAAAGACAGGAAATCCGTGACGCAATCGCTTACCTCACAGTTATCAACAACCCCGAGGATAACGTGCGACTTCGCAGAATTGTCAATGTGCCGAAAAGAGGCATAGGTGATACAACAATCAACAAAGCTTCGGAGATTTCATCAGGTCTTGGCATCAGCCTTTATGAGGTGTTCCGTCATTCTGACGAGTATGAAGCTCTCAAACGCTCATCCAAAAAGCTGATTGCTTTCTGCGACCTTATTGAAACCCTTTCACAGAATGTGGATAAAATTCCTCTTGATGAACTTTTCTCCGATGTTATTTCCAAAACCGACTATCTCGGTCATCTTCGTCTTGACAAAGAAAAAGGTGAGGAGAGAATTGAAAACATCTACGAGCTTGTCTCCAACCTTAAAACCTACGAGAGCGAAAACGAGGAGCCGACTCTTGCAGGCTTCCTTGAAGAAGTTGCTCTTATGACTGATATCGATAACTACAATGCTCAGCAGGATGCCGTAGTAATGATGACAATTCACTCTGCAAAGGGGCTTGAATTCCCCGTTGTTTTCCTTCCGGGTATGGAGGAAGGAATCTTCCCGGGTATACAGAGTATGTACAATCCCGACGACATTGAGGAGGAAAGACATCTCGCTTATGTAGGCATTACAAGAGCCAAGGAAAAGCTTTTCATTTCCCACGCAAACCTCAGAATGATTTTCGGCTCAACAACGAGAAATCTTCCCTCACGTTTTGTGATTGAAATTCCCGATGCTCTTACTGAAAGAACGGGCAGACAACCTGCTTCACAAAGAACCTTCGATTCACTTGTAAGAGGGGATTATGAAGACAGAAACTACAGCGGAAATGGCTATCTTTCAAAAATCAATCAGAAGCCTCAGTCTGTTACCAAGCCTAAAGCTCCCACAGTTTCATTCAATGTGGGCGATTCTGTTATGCATAAGGTCTTCGGTCAGGGTGTAATCGTTTCATCAAAACCTATGGGCAACGATGCAATGCTTGAAATTGCTTTCCAAAAAGCAGGAACAAAGAAGCTTATGGCAAACTTCGCCAAGCTTCAGAAGATATAAAAGAGCAAAACTGTAATCCCGAAAGGAGAGAACATTATGAAAAAAACATTAAGAAAAATTCTTGCACTTACAATGGCTGCTATTATGCTTCTCACAATACTTCCTGTAGCCTTTGCAAAGGAAGAAGCCCCCGTAATTGTTGTCAGCGGTATGGGCTCATATCCTCTTACTGACGGTGAAACAGGTGAGCAGGTTTATGGTCCTAAAACCGAAACAATCTTTGCACTCGTAGGCAGAGCTCTTCCTGATGCAGTAAAATTCCTTTTTACAAAGGACTGGCAGGCACTTGCGGATGCAGTTGTGGGAGACGTGTATGACAGTATATTTGAGTGTATGGCGTGTGATGAAGAGGGCAACTCAAAGCACAATGTAACCACAAAGACTTTTCCTCTTTCACTTGACAATTATCCCGATGAATGGGATTTAAGTGCTCGCCTTGCTGATGAAGAAGCAGTAATCGCTGCGGCTATTAAAACCGTAGGTGCAGAGAACTCCTATTTTTTCAACTACGACTGGCGCCTTGATCCTAT
The DNA here is from genome assembly GCA_017522205.1 of Clostridia bacterium. Taxonomy (GTDB): domain Bacteria; phylum Bacillota; class Clostridia; order Oscillospirales; family Acutalibacteraceae; genus UBA6857. Next base: position 33,906 of record JAFWZS010000032.1, on the reverse strand, counting down.
GGCTACTGCTGAAAAGCTTAATGCTTTCATCGAAAATGTCAAAAAGGCTGAGAATTGCAGTAAAGTAACTCTTATTCCTTGCAGTATGGGCGGCGTAATGACCAACGCATATCTTTCAAAATACGGCAATGAATCTGTATGCAGAATGATCTATGCTATGACAGCTTATCACGGTATGGATATGGTAGGTGAGCTTCTCAACAAGAATCTCACCCTTGACACAAAGCTTCTCACTGAGTATCTTTTCGCTTTCCAGCGTGACAAGGTTGATATGCAGATTCTTATGGCTCTTCTCAAAACCGTAACTGAAATGTTCCCCGCACTTTCAAAGGGACTTGACGGTTTTATAGACGAATCACTGTTTGAGCTGAGTGACAGAGTGTATAACGAAATTCTTGTGAAATCTCTGGGTAGCTGTCCCGGTTTCTGGTCATTTGTACCCGATAACTACTATGAGGGCGCAAAAAAGGCCATGTTCGGCGACAAGCTCAACGCTGAATTCGAGAGAAAAATTGACGAATACCACTATGGCGTTCAGGTTAAAGCGCACGAGCTTATGGAAAAGGTGAGACTCAGCGGAACAGAGATAGTTCTTCTTTCATCTTATGGCTTTGTGGGTGCACCCTGCACAACAACAGCCTATGAACAGAGCGACTGCCTGATTGAAACTTATCACGAGGCAGGCGGTGCAACAACTGCACTCTGGGGCAAAACCTTAGGTGATGAAAGTTACGAAGCTCTCGGTACTGTCTGTGCTGACAAGAGCCATAACCACGTTTCAACCGACCTTATTGTTGATGCTTCAACGGGCGTTTATCCCGAGTACACATGGTATATCAAGTATAACAGACACGTAGGTCTTGATTACTATACCGACTGCACAGATTTCCTTTCATGGCTTATTACTGCAGAAAATCAGCCTACAGTTCACGACAACGAAAGCTATCCTCAGTTTATGCACTTCAACAACACCACCGGAAAGCTCACTTCACTTACCGGCAGTGAAAGAAAAGCGAACATTCTTGACGGTGAAAGCAACTTCTTTGTAAGAATCTTTGTAATTCTCGAATCCCTTTACTCCACAATCATAAATTGGTTTGAAGGACTTAAAAAATAAGGAGCAAAGCAGATGAAATACTATAACGTAAAAAGCTACGGTGCACTCTGTGACGGTGTAACCGACGACGGTGATGCAATTCAGAAGGCTATTGACGACTGCCATAAAAACGGAGGCGGTACGGTAATTCTTGAGGCTGCAGGTACATATTACAGCCACTCACTTGCTCTTAAAGAAAACGTTGAACTCTACATTCAGAAGGGTGCAACTCTTAAGGCAAGTGCAGACATCAACTCCTATATCAGACCTTGCAGTACCATAAATGACCCGAAAACTGCCCTTGTAGGAAATCCCGTAACGGGCAAACCCTCTTTTGCCTTCATTTACGGCTACAAGGCTCACGGCGCAGTAATCAGCGGTGAGGGTACAATTGACGCCAACTGCTATGCCTTTGTTGAAAGAAAAGATCAGTACTATGTAACCGGTAACTTCTATCCCAGACCAACTACAATCTATATCGAAAACAGTAACCATATAACCGTAAAGGATGTTACAATCAAGGATGCTCCTTTCTGGACACTTCATCCGGCAGGCTGTGACGATGTGCTTATTTCAAAAATAAGAATTCTCAACCCTCTTGATGTAGCAAACAGTGACGGTATTGACCCCGACCACTGCACAAACGTAAGAATTCTCGGCTGCCACGTAACCTGTGCTGACGACTGTATCTGCCTTAAAAACTCAAAGGGCAACAGCGAATACGGCAGATGTGAAAACATTGTGATTTCAGACTGTACTCTTACATCCACTTCAGCTGCAATCAAAATCGGTACAGAGGGTATAAACGATTTCAGAAATGTAATCGTAAGCAACTGCGTAATTTCAAACTCAAACCGAGGAATTTCCATTCAGATACGTGACTGCGGAAACGTTGAGAATGTGTCTTTCTCCGATATTATTATCGAAACAAGACGCTTTTGTCCCGATTGGTGGGGCAGTGCAGAGCCTGTTGCAATCACCGCCTTCCGCCGTGACGAAAATACTACCTGTGGCAGCATAAAGAATGTGCGTTTCAGAAACATTACCTGCCTTGGTGAAAACGGTGTTCTCATCCACGGAACGGAAAACAACCCCATAAAGGATATTTCCTTTGAAAATCTTCAGGTTACTCTCACAAAAACCTCAAAGTGGAACTGTGGTATATATGATCTTCGTCCCGCAATTGATGTGGGCATTACCGAAAGCGAGAATTCCTGCATCTTCATAAAGAACGCAGAAAACGTTACAATCGAAAAGTCTTTTGCAAAATTCGGTGATATCTGCGACAGTTATGCTCACGGACTTTATGCTGAAAATGTAAAGAATCTTGATTTAATCAGGTTTACTGCAGAAAGCGCCGACGAAGATACGGATAATATTAAAATAATCTGAGAAAAAACAAAAAAAAGACTTTACATAACCCCCTTAATTTAGTAAAATATAAGGGAATTAAAACGAAAATACGGAGGTGTCCGAAATGCAGAGTAAATATAAGAGAATACTTCTTAAACTCAGCGGTGAGGTTCTTGCCGGTAAAGAGGGCAAGGGTATCAATTTTGACACAGTAACAGAGATTTGTGAAATCATCAAAGAATGTAAAGAGCTTGGCGTGGAAATCGGCCTTGTTGTTGGCGGCGGCAATTTCTGGAGAGGCAGAAGCAGTGGAGAAATGGACCGTGTAAGAGCTGACCAGATGGGTATGCTTGCAACAACAATTAACTCACTTGCTCTTTGCGACACACTCGAGCAGCTTGGTGTAAAGGCTACGGTTATGACTTCACTTGTAATGCCCCAGGTTGCAGAAATTTTCACAAAGCGTGAAGCTGTGAAAAATCTCGAAGAAGGCAAGGTTGTTATCTTCGGTTGCGGAACAGGTAACCCCTTCTTCTCAACTGACACAACTGCAGCTCTTCGTGCAGCAGAAATTGAAGCTGAAATTATCTTCAAGGCAACCAACGTTGACGGTGTATATGACAAAGACCCCAACAAGTTCGCTGACGCAGTGAAATACGACAGACTCACACATTCAGAGGTTCTTTCAAAGGAGCTCAAGGTTATGGACAGCACGGCTGCTTCTCTTTGCAGAGACAACAAGATTTCAATTCTTGTGTTCAATCTTGACGACCCGAAGAATATCGTAAGAGCCCTTAAGGGCGAATCAATCGGTACAGTTGTTGAATAATTCAACTTTAAAACATATAACAGAGAGGAAACATTATTATGAAAACAGTTTATGAAACCGCTAAAACAAAGATGGGCAAAACCGTAAACGCTCTTGTTTCAGAATACGGTGCAATCCGTGCAGGCAGAGCTAACCCTCAGATTCTTGACAGAGTTCAGGTGGACTACTACGGCACACCCACACCTATTAATCAGCTTGCATCAGTTTCAGTTGCAGAAGCAAGAATCCTTACAATTCAGCCTTGGGACAAGTCAGTTCTCAAAGCAATTGAAAAAGCTATCCAGACCTCAGATATCGGCATCAATCCTCAGAATGACGGTTCAATGATCAGACTTACCTTCCCGCCCCTCACAGAGGACAGAAGAAAGGAACTCGTTAAGGATATCCAGAAGATTGCTGAAAACTCAAAGGTCGCTGCCCGTTCAATCCGCCGTGACTGCCTTGAAAAGCTCAAGGCTATGAAAAAGAACTCAGAAATCACAGAAGACGACCTTAAGGACGGCGAAAAGGAAATCCAGAAGATTACTGACAGCTTTATCAAGGAAATCGACGAGATTTCAGACAAGAAGCAGAAGGAAATTATGTCTGTATAAAATAACCGTAATAGTGGGGCTGTGTATGCAGCCCCATTTAAGGCTGTTTAAGGAGCTTTTTATTAAGAGTTCAGATTTTGCATTTCTGCACATTTCTCTTAGTTTATTTTTAGTAACAAGAGGTAGAATCGAGGTGCAGAAATTCAAGAACTGAAACACAAAAGAGGACTGTTATGGACAAAAAAGATATATTACTCCCTCAGCATGTTGCAATCATTATGGACGGCAACGGCAGATGGGCAAAGCAAAGAGGACTTAAGCGCACCGAAGGTCATAAGGTGGGTGCAGAGGTTTTCAGAACAATTTCAAAATACTGTGCCGACATCGGAATAAAGTACGTTACCTTTTATGCCTTTTCAACGGAAAACTGGAAACGTTCAAAAACCGAGGTTGCCGCAATAATGAACCTCCTTCGTAAGTACCTTGACGAAATGAAGGAGAGAGTACTTGAAAACGAGGAGGCAGGAATTCACATCCGCTTCATCGGCTCAAGAGAGGGTATGCCCAAGGATATTGTGAAAATGATGGACGAGGTTGAAAGTCGTTCAAGCGACAAAACCAAGACCTACGTGAATCTTGCTGTAAATTACGGCGGCAGAGCTGAAATTGTGAAATCCGTTAAGGAGATTGCAGAAAAGGTAAAAAGAGGCGAGATCAGTCCCGACGATATTGACGAGGATATGATTTCTTCGGGCATCTATACTGCAGACCAGCCTGACCCCGACCTTATTATCAGACCAAGCGGTGAATACCGACTTTCAAACTTTCTTCTGTGGCAGTCAGCCTACGCAGAGCTTTACATTGACGATGTTCTGTGGCCTGACTACACACCCGAAGATTTAGACAGAGCATTAGAAGAATATTCAAAAAGAAACCGCCGTTTCGGTGGCGTTTAAGGTGAGGTTTAAAAATGAGTAAAACGAATAAAAAAGAAAGAACAATTTTCACAAGGAAAAATGACCGTTTTATTTCAAGCCTTGTTATCATAGCACTTCTCGTGGTGTTCCTGATTTCCTTTATGGCGAACATCAGAATAATCTATACCGTTGTTGTGGCTCTTATTTCAGCTATGGCTACCTATGAGCTTATTCACGTAGCCGGTGGAAAGAGTAAGCTTATTATCGGCATTGCAGGTGCAGTAAGTGCCTTCACCGTCTTCGCAGTGAGCTATAAAATTGCAGTTCCTGCAGTGGGTGTGCTTTACGGCTTTTACACAATGCTTATGCTTGCAATAAGCGTATTCGATAACAAAAACGTCAGATACATGGATGCAGTTATGGCAGTTTTCTCTTCAATTTTTCTCCCCAATGCCTTTTCCTGCATTATCAGACTTAACGACATAAACGACTTCAATCCCAATTTCAAGCACTATGAAGGCGTCTTTATGGTAGGCATGTGCTTTGTTTGTTCATGGCTTACGGATACCTTCGCCTACATCGTCGGCAGTAAGTTGGGCAAGCACAAAATGTGTCCAGTAATCAGCCCCAAAAAGTCAGTTGAGGGTGCAATCGGCGGACTTGTTATCTCTGGTCTCTTTGCTCCGCTTCTTCTGTTCATCTTCCACCTTATCGGTATGTACTTCTGGGACTATCCCATTTACGGAACAGGCTATATGAAATATCTTGCAATCATACCCATCACAATTGCAGTTTCAGGTGTAAGTATGGTGGGTGATCTTGCAGCTTCAGTGCTTAAAAGAAACCACGATATCAAGGATTTCAGCAAGCTGATTCCCGGTCACGGCGGAATTATGGACAGATTCGACAGCTGTGTATTTGTCTTCCCCACACTTTACGGAATAATGTATTTACTTTCCCTTTGATTCATAAGTTTACTAAAAGGAGGTCAGTTTATGGCACAGAAGCTTACAATTTTAGGCTCAACAGGTTCAATCGGAACTCAGGCTCTTGACGTTGTTGATAAATGCGGCTATGAAGTGGTTGCCCTTACGGGTAACACAAACATTAAAACAATTGAAGAGCAGATAAGAAAATATAAGCCTCTTTATGCTGCCATGGCTGACGAAAAGGCTGCAAAGGACCTTGCCCTTTCAGTAAAGGATACCTCCACGAAGGTGCTTATGGGTAAAGAAGGCGTTATTGAATGTGCTGCAGCAAATGAAGCTGACACAGTGCTCAATTCCGTTGTCGGTATCGCAGGACTTGAACCCACCTTAAAAGCCATTGAAAACGGGAAAACAATTGCTCTTGCCAATAAGGAAACCCTTGTGGCAGGCGGTGAGCTTGTTATGAAAAAAGCAAAGGAAAAGGGTGTAGCAATTCTTCCGGTTGACAGCGAGCACAGTGCAATTTTCCAATGTCTTCAGGGTATGAATAAAAAAGAGGAGCTTAAGTCAATTATATTAACGGCTTCAGGTGGACCTTTCTTCGGAAAGACAAGAGACGACCTTAAAAATGTAACGCTCAAAGAAGCCCTTAATCATCCCAACTGGAGTATGGGTGCAAAAATCACCGTTGACAGCGCCACGATGATGAATAAAGGTCTGGAGCTTATTGAAGCCGTGTGGCTCTTTGATGTTGACCCGTCAGATATTGACATCGTTGTTCACCGTGAAAGCATTGTTCACTCGCTGATTGAGTATAAGGATAACTCCGTAATTGCTCAGCTGGGTGTACCCGATATGAGAATTCCCATACAGTATGCTCTGACTTACCCCCAACGTTTTGAGTCACCCGTAAGGAAGCTGAATCTTTGGGAATACTCAAACCTCACCTTCTATAAGCCCGACTATGATACCTTCAGGTGTATAAATATATGCCGTGATGCCATTACAAAGGGCGGTCTTTACCCTTGTGTAGCAAATGGTGCAAACGAAATGGCAAATCAGCTTTTCCGTCAGGGAAAAATCAGTTTTCTGCAGATTGCCGACTTAGTCAAAAAGGCAACTTCAGAAGCAAAGTTTACAGAAAAACAGTACACTCTTTCAGATGTTCTTGAAGCAGACAGATGGGCAAGAGAAAGAGTGATACAATACATTTAAGAAAGGTACAGATATATGAACCTTAATTTTCTTCTCAGCGCAACCCAGCTTCTTTCAAAGGCTTTTCCTATACTTATAGCTATTCTCTTTTTCGGACTTATTATCTTTGTGCACGAATTCGGTCACTTTATCTTTGCGAAGCTCTTCGGGGTAAAGGTTAACGAATTTGCTCTCGGTATGGGACCCACAATCCTCAAAAAGCAGGGCAAGGAAACCAAATATGCCCTTCGTCTTTTTCCTATAGGCGGTTTCGTTTCTATGGAGGGTGAAGAAGAGGAAAGCTCAGACGGTCGTGCTTTCTGCAATCAGAAGGTATGGAAAAGAATGATAATCATTGCTGCAGGTGCAACCTTTAACCTCATTATGGGTGTTATAGCTTGCATTATTCTCGTTGCTGCCCCTTGGGAAAAGCCTGCCGAGGGTGAAGTTCCTCTTGTTGCAACAAATGAAATCCTGCAGTTTTACGAGGGTGCAACAAGCAACTCTGAAGGCGGACTCAAAGCAGGAGATAAGCTTCTTAAAATTGACGGTAAACGTGTTTATTCCGACTATGATATCAGCTTTCTTATGCAGAGAAACACAAGCGGAAAGTATGATTTTGTTGTACTTCGTGACGGCGAAAAAACAGAGCTTACCGATGTTCCCTTTGCAAAAAGAACAGGCGGCAATTTCTCTTATGACCCTGACTGCATAATCTCTTCCGTCAGCGGAAAGCTGAAAGATCAGGGCCTTAAAGACGGCGACAAAATCATCAAGGTAAATGATGCAGAAATCACCGACAACGAAACTCTTATGAACGCAATCGGTGCGGATGAAGATTATATCTACAACTTCACCGTTAAAAGAGGAGAGGAAACTCTCACTTTTACCGACGTTAAAATGAACACCGTAACCGTATTTGACTTTGTAATTCTCGGTGAAGAAAAAACCTTCAGCACGGTTCTTTCAACTGCCTTTGGTTATTCATTCTCTCTCGGCAGAATGGTTTACCTAAGCCTTTTTGATCTTCTCAGAGGACAGTACGGCTTCAATGACCTTGCAGGTCCCGTAGGTACAGTTTCTGTAATTGCAGACGTTGCAGGCGAAAGCGTAGAGACGGCCGATTGGACACAGATGTTTATGCTTATGGCTATGATTGCCATTAATATCGGTCTTTTTAATCTTCTTCCTGTGCCTGCACTTGACGGCGGTCATCTCTTCTTTATGCTCCCCGAGCTTATTTTCAGAAAGAAGATTCCACAGAAGTACGAATCCTACATTCACGCAGCAGGTCTTGTGGCTCTTCTTGCCTTTATGGCAATTATTTCAGCGGGAGATATATGGAAGCTCATTTCAGGTCGTGGCTTCTATTAATGCGGAATATTTTCCCTGCAACTGCGTCGAAAATCCTCGTAATACACTCGTATGACTTGCGGTTTTCTTCTTGTTGCAAGAAAAATCTTCTCGCATTAAAATGCTGAATATTTCCTCTTATTCAAGGTGATAATTTATGATTAACAGACGTGAAACAAAAAAAGTAAAGGTCGGAAATCTCTTTATAGGCGGGAATAGCGGTATAACCGTTCAGTCAATGCTTAACGTTCCGGCTCACGATATTGAGGGCAATGTTCTTCAGGCAAAGCGCCTTGAAGAAGCAGGCTGTCAGATTATACGTGTGGCTGTGCCCGATATGGAAAGTGTGAAAACGGTTGCGGCGCTCAAAGAAAACGTGAAGGCACCCATTGTTGCCGACATTCACTTCAACTATAAGCTTGCTCTCGAAAGCATAGCTGCAGGAGTAGACAAGGTGAGAATCAATCCGGGCAACATCGGTGCTGACGAAAACGTGAAGGCCGTTGCAGATATATGCCGACTTAAGGGCGTGCCCATAAGAATCGGTGTAAACTCAGGCTCGGTTGAAAAAGAGATTCTCGCCCGTTTCGGCGGTCCAACACCGGAGGCTATGGCTGAAAGTGCTATGTACCACGTAAGACTTCTGCAAAAATTCGACTTTGACGATATTGTAATTTCAATCAAATCCTCCAATGTGCTTTCAATGATTGAAGCCTATGAAAGAGTAGGGAAAATGTGCAATTATCCCCTTCATTTAGGTGTAACAGAATCGGGCACAGAGCGAATGGGTGTTATCAAATCCTCAATCGGCATCGGTTCACTTCTTACAAGAGGTATCGGTGACACAATCAGAGTTTCTCTTACTGACGACCCTGTGAAAGAGGTTTATGCAGGCTTTGATATTCTGAAAGGTATCGGGCTTTACAAGGAAACTCCCACACTTGTTTCCTGTCCAACTTGCGGAAGAACAAAAATTGACCTTATCTCTCTTGCAAACGAAATTGAAGAAAAGCTGAGAAATGTAAAAAAGAATATCACTGTTGCAGTTATGGGCTGTGCAGTAAACGGCCCCGGTGAAGCAAAGGAAGCCGACATCGGTGTTGCAGGCGGTGACGGTGAAGGCCTCATTTTCAAAAAAGGAGAAATTCTCAGGAAAGTACCTCAGGAAAGAATTGTTGAGGAACTTATGAAAGAAATCGAACTTATCTGATATAACGGAGAAAATAATGAGCAATAAATTCAAGGAATTGTTCGGTGATTTTTCAGACGAAGCGCTTAATGAAGTCTTCTCTGAGGCTGAAATCCTGAACGTAAGAATAACAATGGAAACAAAAACCGTGGAAATCGACGTGATGTTTCCTTGTCTTATAACAAAAAAACTGAATGATAAAGCAGACTATGAACTTGCGAGAAGCCTTCAGGTTGAAGCAGTGAAAATCAACAGCTTTATGCCCTCTGAGATTTTTTCGGAGGAATACTGGAACTCCCTCGGAAGATACGCCAACGAGGCAATTGCAGCCACAAACGGCTTTTTCCGTGACAGTAAAGCCGGCTTTGACGGAAACGTTCTGTCTGTTGCACTTTCTCACGGCGGCGGTGAAATCCTTAAAAGTGTGGGTGCAGCTGAATACATAGAAAAGCTCATAAAGCATAAGTTCAGCCGTAACGTTACCGTTGAATTCACCGGTGAAACAGAGGTTTCACTTGACGACGAAAAAATCGTTTCCCAATTCCGTCAGGCTGAAGAAGACAATCTTCGTGCAAAGGGCATTAATCCCGAAGAATACTTTGCACCGCCAAAGGAAAAAGAGAAAAAGCACAAAATTATTGACGGTATACCTCTTTACCTTGAAACGGCAAAGCCTGTTTACGGCACAAGAATCACAACTAATCCCAAGCCTCTTAATGAAATAACCGCTGACGAAGGAACCTGCACCGTATGGGGTGAGGTCTTTGATTTGGATGTCAGAGAGACCAAGGATCACCGAAGCAATATCATCCTTTTCAACATTACCGACAACACTTATGCGTATTCGTGTAAAGTATTTGAGCAGAAGGAAAACTGCGAGGTGCTTCTGAATAAAGTCAAAGACGGCACAGTTGTGCTTATACGGGGCTACATTTCCTACGATAAATTCAGCGGTGAAAACGTAATCACCCCACGTGCCATTAACCTTGTTGAAAGAATACCCAAAAAGGATACTGCAGAGGAAAAACGAGTTGAGCTTCATCTTCACACAAAAATGTCTATGATGGACGGTATGACCGATGCAAAGGTGCTTGTTAAACGGGCAATCCAATGGGGACACAAGGCAATTGCCATAACTGATCACGGCGTTGTTCAGGCATACCCTGAAGCTGTTGCAGCGGCAGGCAAGGATATCAAAATCATCTACGGTATGGAAGCATACTTTATGGATGATACTGAGATTTCCTTTGAAGACTGGAAAAAAGCAAAGAATAAATACTTCCATCAGATTATCCTTGTACGAAATCTTATCGGACTTAAAAATCTCTATGAGCTTATAACTCTGTCCAATCTTCAGTATTTCCACAGACGTCCCATAATTCCCAAGAGTGAGCTTATAAAGCGACGTGAGGGCCTTATAATCGGCTCAGCCTGTGAAGCAGGTGAGGTTTACAGAGCAATTGCAGAAGGTAAGAGCGACGAGGAAATTCTGAAAATTGCTTCCTTCTATGACTATCTTGAAATTCAGCCCTGCGGTAACAACGAATATATGATCCGTTCCGATAAGTTCCCTCATGTAAACTCCGTTGAGGATATTCAGCAGTTCAACCGCAAGGTTATCCATATTGCAGATGCTCTCGGAAAAATGACCGTTGCAACCTGCGACGTGCATTTCATTGACCCCGAAGATTCACGCTACAGAGCGATTCTTATGGCAGGTCAGGGCTTTACTGATGCTGACCAGCAGGCACCTCTTTATTTCAGAACAACTGAAGAGATGCTCTCTGAGTTCAGCTATCTCGGTGAAGAAACTGCAAAAGAAATTGTTATTACCAATACAAACAAAATTGCGGATATGATTGAAAAAATCATTCCCATTCCAAGCGGTAACTTTCCGCCGTCACTTGAGGGTGCAGACGAAGAACTTACAAGACTTTGCTGGGAAAAGGCGAAGAATCTTTACGGTGACCCTGTTCCCGAATATGTTGCAACGAGACTTGAAAAGGAGCTCACATCAATTATCAAGCACGGCTTCGGCGTTCTTTATATGATTGCTCAGAAGCTTGTTAAAAACTCTGAGGATCACGGTTATCTTGTAGGTTCACGAGGCTCGGTAGGCTCGTCTTATGTTGCAAACGCTTCGGGTATTTCCGAGGTTAACCCCCTTGCACCTCACTACCGTTGTCCTAATTGCAAGCACAACGAATTCTTCCTTAAGGGTGAATTCGGTTCAGGCTATGACCTTCCTCCGAAGGATTGTCCCGAGTGCGGAACACCTATGCTCCGTGACGGTCACGACATCCCCTTTGAAACCTTCCTGGGCTTCAAGGGTGACAAGAGCCCTGATATTGACCTTAACTTCTCAGGTGAATATCAGTCAAGAGCCCACAAATATACTGAAACTCTTTTCGGTGACGGCCACGTTTTCAAGGCAGGTACAATTGCTTCCGTTGCGGACAAAACTGCTTTCGGTTACGTTAAAAAATACCTTGATGAAAGAGGAATTTCAGTCAGCAGAGCAGAAGAAAGCAGACTTACCAAGGGCTGCACAGGCGTAAAGAGAACAACAGGCCAGCACCCCGGCGGTATGGTTGTTGTTCCCGATGCCTTTGAATATTCAGATTTCACACCTATTCAGCATCCTGCCGACGACCCTAAATCAGACACAAGAACAACCCACTTTGACTTCCACGCACTTCACGATACAATCCTGAAGCTGGATAATCTGGGCCATGATGTTCCCACACTTTATAAGCACCTTGAAGACCTTACGGGCATTCCCGTAATGGATACGGATATCTGCGATCCCAAGGTTTACGAAATGCTTCTTTCTCCCGAGCCTTTAGGTGTTACGGCAGAGGATATTGACTGTCCCACGGGCACACTTTCAATCCCCGAAATGGGCACCCCCTTTGTAATTCAAATGCTTCTTGATGCTCAGCCCAAGAACTTCTCAGACCTTCTGCAGATTTCAGGTTTGTCACACGGAACGGGTGTGTGGCTCGGTAATGCTCAGGACCTTATCAAAGACGGTATCTGTACAATTTCAAGCGTTATCGGTACCCGAGACAATATTATGGTTTACCTTATGCATAAGGGTGTTGAGCCAAGCGTTGCTTTCAAAATTATGGAAATTGTCCGTAAGGGTAAAGCTACAAAGCTCCTTACCGATGAGCATATTCAGATAATGAAGGAAAACGGTGTTGAGCAATGGTATATTGATTCCTGCTTCAAAATTCAGTATATGTTCCCGAAGGCTCACGCAGCAGCGTATGTAAGTGCGGCGTTGAGACTTGGTTGGTACAAGATTTACCATAAGCTGGAATACTACGCAGCCTTTATGACCGTTCGTGGCGGTGATATTGATGCTCTTGCCGTTATGAAGGGCAGAGATGCCGTAAAGCGCCTTATGTCTGAAATCAAAATGAAGGGTAAGGATGCAGCACCAAAAGAGCAGAATATGTATCCGTCGCTTCAGGTTGTAAATGAAATGATGGCAAGAGGTATTGAATTTCTGCCCATTGATATTTATAAGTCAGACGCTCTTGTTTATAAGATTGAGGACGGCAAAATCAGAATGCCCTTCGGTGCTCTCAGCGGTGTAGGCGATAACGCTGCAATCGCTCTTGCAAAGGCGAGAGAGGGTATAACCGAGTTTGTTTCAATCGACGACTTTGCACAGAGAGCATCAGCCTCGTCTTCAACAATCGAAATGCTCAGACAGGTTGGTGCCCTCAGCGGACTTCCCGAAACAAGACAGATGAGCCTGTTTGAAATGTAATCTCAATCGGTAATATCTCCGACATGCAGGGAATGTTTTACGCATTTACCCTACAGATTTTCAAAAAGAAAATAAAATAGCGGTGAACGACTGTCGGGAGAAAGAACGCAAGAACGAGTAAAAATAAAGCAGACGATTGACTCGCTACGAGTACACCGCACACGAGCGGAACGATTTATCCCATTTCTTAAAAGCAGAAATATAAATCACCCTGTTACCGTTACTCTGAGCAGAAGAGCTTTAAAATTGTCGATTGGTACAAGCTTACCAATTGAGATAAAAGTGAGCAGAAAATGGAGCCTAAAGAAATCTGTGCAGCTATTCAGAACGACAATTTTATGGTCTCGGAGTAGTGTGGTGTTAAACGTGTTTTTGTTTACTTTTGTCACGCAAGACAAAAGTAAAAGCCATGCGGCTCGAGCAGATGAAGGCAGAGTTTTTCATCTTAAGTTAATTATTGCCTTGAAGGGGATAGTTTTGCAATATACTACAATAAAAAAGGAGAAATTATTATGTCAAAGATTTTTGCCCATAGAGGCTTTTCAGGAAAATATCCCGAAAACACAATGCTTGCTTTTGAAAAGGCAGTTGAAATCGGTGTTGACGGAATCGAAATGGATGTACACCTTACAAAGGATAACGTGCTTGTAATCATTCACGACGAGGATATCAGACGTACCTGCGACGGTGAAGGCCTTGTAAGAGATATGACCTATGATGAGCTTAAAAAGTTTGATGCCTCAGCCTCATTCAGAGGTGTTTACGGTTTTTGCGGAATTCCCACTCTGAGAGAGTACTTCGAGCTTGTTAAGGATACAGATGTAATCACAAATATCGAGCTCAAAACAGGCATTTTTGAATATCCTACAATTGAGCAGAGAACTATTGATATGATAAAAGAGTACGGCTTAGAGGACAGAATTATCCTTTCATCCTTCAATCACTTTACAGTAAAACGCTGTGAGGAGATTGCTCCCGAAATCAAGCGTGGCTTCCTTTCAGAAAGCTGGCTTATTGATTACGGAAAGTATACTGCAGCCCAGAATGTTCAGTGCTGCCATCCCATTCATTGCAGTCTCACAAAAGAGATTGTTGACGAAATGCATTCTGCAGGATGTGAAATCAACACCTGGACAGTAAATGAGTATAAGGACATCGAACGTCTTTCAGCTTTAGGTGTAGATGCTCTTATCGGCAACTTCCCCGACAGAATGATTGAAAAACTTCGTTGAATGCAAAATGCAAAATTGCGCCACAGTTTGATAAATTAATGCAAAGACATCCCGCCATATGAGGTAGGATGTCTCTTTTTTTGTTGTAATTAAATTTTTCGTCAGTCATTTTGCATTTTGCCTTTTGCATTTTGCATTTAATGATGATGGTGATGATGGTGTCCTGCCTCTGAGTGCTTTACGTGGCACTCCTTTTCGTGGCAGTGCTCATCTTCATCTTCAAGCTCAATTGTTGCGTGATTTATTCCGTGTTCACTGAGCTCTTCTCTTACCTTGTGCTTAATCTCGTGTCCGTCACCACGTGCAACAACGTGAAGGGTGATATAATTATTGTATCCGTCGATGCTTCTTATGTGAATATGGTGTACTTCACTTACACCCTCAATTGAGGTCAGATGTTCTTTCAGCTCACTTATATCAATGCCGTCAGGTGTTTTTTCAAGAAAAATGTCAAGAACCTCTTTAAACCCTTTTGCAGCGTTTATGAGTATGAACAAAGCAACACCGATTGACATAAGAGGGTCAATAACCCCGATATCCGTAAACCTCATAATAACTGCACCGAGAAGTACAACAACCCAACCGAGAACATCCTCAAGCATGTGAAGATTAACTGCCTTCTGGTTAAGCGAATCACCCTCACGGGTAAAATATGCAGCCGCAAAGTTTATCAAAGCACCCAGAACGGCAAAAATAATCATACCGTCATAGTTGATTTCGGTGGGTGTGATGATTCTGAGAACTGCATTATAAATAACTGCAAGTGAGCCGAAAAGAAGAATTACCGTTGTTATAATACTGCCCAAAACAGAATAACGCATATAACCGTAGGTGTATTTCTCGTCGGGAGCTTTTTTGCTCTTTCTTTCAAGAAAAAACGCAGTACCGATACTCAGTGCATCACCAAGGTCGTGAACACTGTCAGATATGATTGCAACGCTGCCCGTGATAATACCGCCTATAAATTCAATTACTGAAAATGACAAGTTTAATAAAAAAGCTATAAGAATATTTTTTTCTGTTTTACCTTTCATAGAGCACCTCATTCAATTACGTGTTCAAGACCGAGATTGATAATATCTCTTACGTGGTCGTCGTCAAGCATATAGAAAATTATTTTTCCCTCACGTCTGCAGCGTACAAGCTTTGAAGCTTTCAGTATTCTCAGCTGATGGCTTACTGCAGAGGTTGAAAGTGAAAGAATTCTCGCAAGGTCACTCACACAAAGCTCCACACCTGAAAGGGCATAGAGAATACGGATTCGGTTGGAGTCACCGAAAATTTTAAAAAGCTCTGCAAGGTCAAAAAGCACATCCTCGTCAGGCTGAGCGTCAATTACTCTTTCTGCCGTCTCACTCTGAAGTATAAGAAAATCAGAGCCGTTGTCAGATTTATTTATCATAAAGACACCTCAAAACATTATATTTGAACAATTGTTCAAATGTTATTATATATGCATTAAACAAACTTGTCAAGTGAAAAGAGAAAATATTAAATCAGATAGTGCAATTCCTAATTTTATATGGTATAATAATAAAATACGTAGGGGATAACTACGTGTTCACCTATTATTTTGCATTTTGCACTTTGCATTTTGCATTTCTGTACGGAGTGTATTTATGAAACTTGGTAACATTGAAATAGAAAGCCGAAGCGCTGCTCTGACTCCCATGGCAGGTGTTGCTGACAGAGCCTTCAGGGAGCTTTGTGCCGAATACGGTGCTTCGTATGTTGTTAGTGAAATGGTAAGCAGCAAAGGGCTTACAATGTGCGACAGGAAGAGCAAGGAGCTTCTCTGCCTTTCAGATAAGGAGCGTCCTGCAGCCGCACAGATTTTCGGCTCAGACCCTAAGACAATGGCTGAAAGTGCCGTAAAGTGTCTCGAGTATAACCCTGATGTAATTGACATAAATATGGGCTGTCCTGCACCGAAGATTGCAGGCAACGGAGGCGGCTCTGCTCTTCTTCGCAATCCCGAGCTTGCCGAGGAAATTATGAAAGCGGTAAAGTCTGCGGTGGATATTCCCGTAACGGTGAAAATCCGTCTGGGCTGGGATAAGGACAGTATCAACTGCATTGAAATGGCAGAGCGTGCCGAAAGATCAGGAATGAGTGCAATAACCGTTCACGGAAGAACACGTCAGCAGATGTATGCACCTCCCGTTGACAGAGCTATGATAAGAAAGGTCAAGGAAAGCGTCGGCATACCCGTTATCGCAAACGGTGATATTGTTGACGGGATAAGCGCTGCCGAGATGATTGAAGAAACAAATTGCGATCTTCTTATGGTGGGCAGAGGAGCCCTTGGCAGACCCTGGGTGTTCAGTCAGATTAACGTCTACCTGAACCACGAAATTATACTTCCCGAGCCTCCCGTAAGTGAACGGATGAGGGTTATGGTGAAGCATATCAAAAGGATATGTGAATACAAAGGAGAACGTGTAGGTACAAGAGAAGCAAGAAAGCACGCTGCCTGGTACATAAAAGGTATACGTGGCGCTGCAGCCTACAGACAGCAGATGGTATCCCTCGAGAGCGTAGAGCAGCTTGAGGAAATGGCATACCGCATTGTGATGGAAAACGAATAAAGAGAGGTACACACTTATGAGACTGCTTGTAATCGACGGTAACAGTATCGTCAACAGAGCTTTTTATGCAATACGTATACTTTCCACAAAGGACGGTCAGTTTACCAACGGAATATACGGCTTTATGAATATTCTGATAAAGCTTCGTGAGGAGTGCAATCCTGACCACGTTGCAGTTGCCTTTGACCTTAAAGCGCCTACCTTCCGCCACGAAATGTACAGTGAATACAAGGCGGGCAGAAAGGGTATGCCCGATGAGCTGCGTTCACAGATGCCTATACTCAAAAATCTGCTTACACTTCTCGGCTATACCGTTGTTGAAAAAGAAGGCTTTGAGGCCGACGACATTTTAGGTACACTTTCCGCTTCCTGCAAGGGTGAGGATAAGTGCTTTATTGCAACGGGAGACCGTGACTCACTTCAGCTTATCAGCGATAACACAAGCGTACTTCTTGCCTCAACAAAAATGGGTAAGGCGACCACGGTGCTTTACGATAAAGAAAAGCTGTTCCAAGAATACGGTGTTGAGCCAAAGGGCATGATTGAAATCAAGGCTCTTATGGGCGATTCTTCAGATAATATTCCGGGTGTACCGGGTATCGGTCAGAAAACAGCAGGGGAGCTTATTAAGGCTTACGGCTCAATTGATTACATCTATGATCACATCGACGAGCTTGACATCAAAAAGGGAGTTCATCAGAAGCTCCTTGACGGTAAGGACAGTGCATATCTCAGCCGTACCCTCGGCACAATCTGTCTGACTGCTCCCGTTGATACAAACCCCGACACCTATCTTATAAAAGAGCCCTCAGCTGCCGAAGCAATAAAGCTTCTCGTGTCTCTTGAAATGTTCGGCATAATTGAAAAGTTGGGCCTTACGAGAGAGAGCATTCCCGTAGTTACTGATACTGAAGAGGAAAAAGAAAAAATCACTCTTTCCTATGAAAGAGACCTGTGTGCTCTTTTAGGTGAGTTCAAAAAGTCGGGCAAGGCTTACTTTACTGTGAACTATGACGGCTCAGATATTTCTGAAATGTATTTCTCCACGGAAAAAGAGGTTAAATGCGTAACGGCAGACTGCCTTGATTTTTATAGCTTCTTTGAGGACTTTTCAAAGGGCGAGTGGGAAAAGTATACCGATGACAGCAAAGCATTTTATAAGTATGCTCTAAAAAGAGGCGTAGCTGTTGCAACACCGATTTTCGACACAAGCCTTGCAGGCTATATCCTCAATCCATCTGCTTCTTCCTATGACGCTCTGAGACTTTCAGAGGAAAATGGTGTAAGCATCCCCGAAATTGACTCTGATGAAAAGGCTAAGAGCTTTGCCGTAGCTTCGGCTTGTCTGCCTGATCTTTGTGAAAAGCTGAAAGCCGTTCTTTCAGAAAACGGACAGAATGAGCTGATGCATGAAATCGAAATGCCTCTTTCAAAGGTTCTCGCAAGCATGGAGAACATAGGCTTTCTCGTTGACCGAGAGGGAATAGAGGTCTTCGGTGAAAAAATGAGCAGGAAAGCAGATGAGCTGACAGAGCTTATCTATTCCGAAGCGGGAATGGAGTTCAACATCAACTCACCGAAACAGCTCGGTACTGTGCTTTTTGAAACCCTCGGTATTCCCTCTAAAAAGAAGACCAAAAGCGGATACTCCACCAATGCAGACGTACTTGAAGAGCTGGCCGGCGAATATCCCATAGTAGCTCACGTGTTGGAATACAGAGCCATTGCAAAGCTGAAAAGTACCTATTGTGAAGGTCTTTTAAAGGTTATTGACTCTGACGGCAGAATCCGTTCTACACTCAATCAGACAGAGACAAGAACGGGCAGAATCAGCTCCACAGAGCCTAATTTGCAGAATATTCCTGTTCGCTCCGAAATCGGAAGAGAGATGCGTCGCTTCTTTACCTCAGAAAAGGGGAATGTGCTTGTTGATGCGGACTACTCACAGATTGAGCTGAGAGTTCTCGCTCATATGGCGGATGATGAAGCAATGATAAAAGGCTTCAACGACGGTGAGGATATCCACACAATTACCGCTTCACAGGTGTTCGATATGCCTCTTAATATGGTTACACCCCTTATGCGAAGCAGAGCAAAGGCTGTCAATTTCGGCATTGTATACGGCATCGGTGCCTTCTCACTGTCAAAGGATATCGGAGTAACAAGAAAAGAAGCCGATAACTATATTAAGGGTTATCTTAATCACTACAACGGTGTCAGACGCTATCTCGAAAAGGCCGTTTCAGAAGCAAGAGAAAAAGGCTATGGTGAAACACTTTTTGGTCGCCGAAGATATCTTCCCGAGCTTACTGCAAGTAACAAAATGCTTCAGGCTTTCGGTGAGAGAGTTGCCAAAAATATGCCCGTTCAGGGTACTGCAGCCGACATAATTAAAATTGCTATGGTTAAAGTCTATGAAAGACTTGAAAAAGAAAAGCTTAAGGCAAAACTTATTATGCAGGTGCACGATGAACTGATTGTTGAATGTCCCGAAAATGAAAAAGACAGAGTTGAAATTATACTCAAAGAAGAAATGGAAAGCGCTGCAGAAATGAAAGTCAGCCTTCTTGCAGATGTGCACTCAGGCAAAACCTGGTTTGATGCTAAGTAAATGCAAAATGCAGAATTCAAAATGCAAAATGACCTGCGAGTTTTGAAAGATAACCGTAGGTAATACTATTGGTTCTGTATCTCAAAAATTAAGTGAAGATATCTCGTTTTGTATAGCGGGATATCTTTTTGTTTTGCTGAGAATTAAGGCGCAATTTTGCATTTTACACTTTGCATTTTGCATTTAAAAAGGTGTTTCAGAATTTTTTTCTGAAATGCCTTTTTTTATATTGACTTTTTTTATATAAAGGTTTATAATGTCAGTAAAGTGGTGAAAGTGACAATCAAAGTGTCTTTTCAAGGTGAATTTAGGTGTAAAATCGGTGCGAAAACGCCTTGAAATCGACCTATAATTCTAAAATAAAATTAAGAGAGGTGAAAAGGATGCTGGTCGGCACATACGAACATAATATCGACGGAAAAAACAGAGTTTTTGTTCCTTCAAAGTTCCGTGATGAAATGGGCGACGAATTTATTTATAAGCTCTGCCCCTCAAAGTATCCTTCAATTCAGCTCTATAAAAAAGACGATTACCTTTCACTTTTCCCGAAAACAGAGGTTGACACAGCCAATCAGATTCAGGACAGACGTGAAAGAGCAAGAAGAAATATGGGCAGCGGTGAAAGCACCTGCGACACCCAGGGAAGAATCATCATCAACCCTCTCATTGCAAAACTTGCTAAGCTCAGTAAGCAATGCGTTTTCGTCGGCTTTGAAACCTATGTTGAAATTATGAGCCCCGAAACCTACGAAAATTATCTTATGTCGCTTTATGACGAGTATATTGCTGAGGAAGAATCCTTTGAAGCTGAGGAGGCTGAAATCCGCAAGCTGAGAAGTGAAGGCGCCTTCATCTCCAAAAATGAAAAGGAGAGTGAAGAGGCGTGAGTGGCTTTTCCCATATAAGCGTAATGCTTTATGAAACCGTGGATTCACTTGTGACTGACCCTGACGGAATTTACGTCGACTGTACAACAGGCGGAGCAGGCCACAGCAGAGAGATTTTAAAAAGAATTTCAGAAAATGGCAGACTTATAGCAATCGATCAGGACCCCGACGCAATTGCCGTTATAAAAGAAAGAATCGGCTCTGACAAAAGAGTAACAATTGTACATGACAACTTTTCAAATTTAAGCTCAATTCTCGCTTCTCTCGGCATTGAGAAGGTAAGTGGAATAATGGCTGACTTGGGAGTTTCATCATATCAGCTTGACGAAGGCTCAAGAGGCTTTTCCTATAACTACGATTTTCCTCTTGATATGAGAATGAGCAAAGAGGGTATGACCGCTGCAGACGTGGTTAATACCTACAGTGAAAGAGATTTAACGAGAATCCTTCGTGATTACGGTGAAGAAAAGTTTGCTTCAAGAATTGCAAGAAATATTTGCACCGTAAGAGAAAAGGAAAAAATTGAAACAACCTTCGAGCTTGCAGAAATAATCAAGAATGCAATTCCTGCCGCTACAAGAAGAACAGGCGGAAATCCTTGCAAGCGCAGCTTTCAGGCCTTGCGTATTGAAGTAAACGGAGAGCTTGAAAAATTAAAAAACACCCTTGACGATATGTTCTACAGCCTTGAAAAGGGCGGAAGACTTTCAATTATCACCTTCCACTCCCTTGAAGACAGAATAGTCAAAAAGGCTTTTCAGGAATACTGTAAGGGCTGCGAATGTCCGAGAAGTGCACCGGTGTGCATCTGCGGAAAAACACCTGAGGGAGAGCTTCCTTTCAAAAAGAAACTGCCTTCAGAAGGAGAAATTGAAAATAATCAGAGGTCACGAAGTGCCACTCTGAGATGCATTGAGAAATTGTAAAGAGATTTATCTTGGTGGGAGAGAAAGAAAATGGCAGCAGAATACGCTTATAATTATGATTACGGCTCACCGGCCGTAAGAGAAAATCAGGCTGCGCCTAAAAGAGAGGCCCAGAAAAGACCTGAATTTAAAAAATATAACAGCCCTCTTGCAGAAAGACTTGCTGAGGAGAGAGCAGCAACAAGAAAGCTTCTTAAGATTGCCGCTTTTCTCAGTGCGGTTATCGTTGTCTTTGCCTTTGCAGTAAACAGCTTTTATCAGAGAGATTCTGCAAAGAGACTTCTCACAGAAGCAGAGAATAACTATATGCTCTGTCAGTCTGAGAATAAGGAGCTTCACGCAAAGCTGACTGCTCTTGCAAGTGCAGAAAATATTGACCGATACGCAGTTGAAAAGCTGGGTCTTGTAAAGGTTACTGCTGACAAGGAAGTTTATCTTACCGCTGAAACGGGCAACAAAACAATTTACTTCCAGGGTGAAGCAGACGTAAAAAAATAAAAGATGTAGAAAAGAATAAGCCGTCAGTCTGACGGCTGATTTTTGCTATTTATAACACAGTAAAATTTTCATAAATCTTATAGCTTTTAAATAGTTATAGTATGTAAAACATAAAAGGAGAAGCTCTATGTATATCCATCCCAACAGAGTAAAGAGAAAGACTGACAGAGTGCTTATAGAAAGGTCGGCCTTTGTTGCCCTTTTATTAATCGGCATAATGCTCTTTGTAAATCTCGGAAGAGTTGCATATATTATGATTACAAAGGGTGACGAATACAGACAGACTGCCGCAAGCAATCAGCTTTATGACGTTTCCATTGAGGGTATAAGAGGTACAATTTATGACAGCAATATGACCCCTCTTGCAACAAGCACAACTGCATGGATTCTCTGTGCAAACCCTAAGGAAATAAAACGTAAGTTTGATGCAAGTAAAATTCTCTCTCAGGAGGGTAGATACGAAAAATTCGTTGATGACCTTTCAAAGAAGCTTGCAAAAATCCTTGGTGAAAAGAAAAAGGATATAAAAGAAAAGCTTCTTCAGAATGAGCTTTCATATAAGCGAATCAAAAAAGAGGTTTCTCCCACGGAGAAAATTGCTCTTGATGCACTTTTCGGTGAACCTTACAAAATTCCATACACTTATGAAGACAGAGGACTTTTCAAAAGCGAGTTCAAAGAAGCGAATTATGAAGTTAATCTCAGTAGCTTTTTTACTTATGAAAGTGACAGTATCAGAGAATACGCCCAGAGCAACTTTGCCTCAACAGTTATCGGTGTAATCAATGCCGACAACAAGGGCGAAACAGGCATTGAAAGCCACTATAACAATGTGCTTCAGGGGGTAGCCGGACGAATTGTAACGGCTAAGGACTCGAGAGGAAGAAAGCTTGAATCAAGCTATGAAACTGTTTTCGATGCAGGTGAGGGTAACGGAATTGTTCTTACCATTAACTCAAATATACAGAGCTACCTTGAAAACGCATTGAACCGAGCTCACGCAAGCATAAAGGGCGACGGTGTTTACGGAATTGTTATGGATGTAAAAACCGGTGCAGTTCTTGCCGTGTCCGACAAGCCTGATTTCGACCTTAATGACCCGAGAAAGCTTGTTGACTCAATTGACAAATCTGAGCTTGAAAAATACGAGGTGGGCTCAGCAGAATACAATCAGATCTTCAGTAATCTTCTTTATGAGCAGTGGAGCAGCTTCTGTATCACAGAGACGTATGAGCCGGGTTCAACCTTTAAAATTTTCACTGCCGCTGCAGCTCTCGAAGAGGGCGTCGCAACTCTAAACACAACTCACAACTGCAGAAGCTATGTGAAAATTGCTGACATAACCTACCACTGTGCTCAGAACAAGAGCCACGGACTGCAGACACTTACTCAGGGACTTATGAACTCCTGCAATACCTTCTTCATTACCATCGGACAAAAGTTGGGTGTTGAAAAGTATAATAAGTATTTCGAGGCCTTCGGCTTCACGGAAAAAACAGGCATTGACATCAATAACGAGGCTTCGCCCGTTTACCATAACCCGTCAAAAATGACCAAGGTTGACCTTGCAAGTACCTCCTTCGGACAGACAATTAAAATCAGTCCGTTACAGCTGATAACTGCAGCTTCAGCAATTGCCAACGGAGGCAAACTTATGCAGCCATATCTTGTTGACAAGGTTGTTGACAGCGACGGAAACGTAATTTCACAGACAGAACCCACAGTAAAAAGACAGGTTATTTCACAAAGTACGGCTGACAGCGTAAAAGCAATGATGGAATCAGTTGTTGAAAAGGGTACGGGTAAAAATGCTTACATTCCCGGCTACAGAGTGTGCGGAAAAACCGCTACTGCCGAAAAGCTTGATGACGGCACAGATGAGGATATTTACATTGCATCCTTCCTTTGCTTTGCTCCTGCAGATGATCCTGAAGTTGCAGTTTTAGTTGGTGTTGACAATGCTCCCGGTGCATACCGTGGCGGCGGTGTACTTGCTGCACCTATTGCAAAGGAAGTGCTTGAAGCTACCCTCAAATACAGAGGCGTTGAACCTCATTACACCCAGAGTGAGCTTGCTTCAGTAAGCAGAACAACCCCGAATCTTATCGGCAAAGCAGTTGCTTCTGCTAAAGCTACACTTACAAACGAAGGGCTTAAATCAAGAGTTGTAGGCTCAGGAGAAAAAGTTCTGAAGCAGGTTCCCGGAGCAGGTGAATCCATACCTGACGGCGGCGTAGTAGTAATTTATACCGAGGACAGTACAAAAACTCAGGAAGTTGTAGTGCCGAATTTCTCAGGCTATACTGCAGCTGATGTAAACAGAATTGCAGTTTCTGCAGGTCTCAATGTAACCTTCTCAGGTCCCACAAGCACTGCAGGTGCAAAGGCCTACAGCCAGGACATTGCAAAAGGCACAAAAGTTGAGGCAGGTTCAAAGGTTACGGTTTATTTCAGAACAGACAACATTGCAATTGACTAAAAGGTGATATTATATGCTGATTTCCCGCTTACTGAAGTGTATTGACACAGTTCCTCCTCTGGAGGACAGGGAAGTTGAAAACATAACCGACAACAGTGAAAAATGTGTGCCCGGCAGCGTTTTTGTCTGTCATGAGGGTGCGGAGAAATATCTATCCTCAGCACTCGAAAAAGGTGCAGTATTAGTTGTTGCAAAGAAAAAGCTTTGCGAAAACTGTGTAACGGTGGAGAATACGAGAAAAGCCTACAGCCTTCTTTGTGCAGAGTTTTTCTACCATAGCTATAAAAAGCTCCGCCTTATCGGTGTTACGGGTACAAACGGAAAAACCACCGTAAGCTCAATGCTTTATCATATTCTTTGCTGCTCGGGAAAAAAGTGTGCCCTTATCGGTACGACAGGCTATCTCAGGTGCGACGAAGAAAATGCCGCAACCTTAACCACACCCGATCCCTTCGAAATGCACAGAATGTTCTGTGAAATGACAAAGTGTAATACTGAATTCTGCATAATGGAAGCGTCATCTCAGGGGCTTTTTCAGGAAAGACTTTATCCTCTTTCTTTTGAGGTTGGAGTTTTCACCAACCTCACTCCCGACCATCTTGATTATCACGGTGATATGGAAAGCTACCGTAAGGCTAAGGAAAAGCTTTTCGAAAACTCAGAAAAATCTGTTATAAATCTGGATGACAGCTATGCTGAGAATATGATTGACGCCTCATCTGATAAGGTGATAACTTATTCTCTAAAAAAGGATGAAGCAGACTTTACCGCAAAGTATATCCGCTTTTTTGAAGGAATTACAGATTATGTAATTGTTGCAAGAGAGCTTATCCACAGAGTAAGATTGCAGACTCCGGGAAACTATAATATATATAACTCAATGGCGGCACTCATAACCGCAATGGAATGCGGTATAAGTCTCGAAGAAAGTGCAAACGCCCTTAAAAATTTTTACGGTGTCAAGGGCAGGTTTGAAATTCTGCCTATCCATAAGGATTACAGAGTGATTATCGACTATGCTCATACTCCGGACAGTCTGAAGCAGGTGCTTCTCAGCCTTTCATCATTTCCGAAAAACAGAATAATAACTCTTTTCGGCTGCGGAGGTAACAGAGACAAAAGCAAAAGAGGGGCGATGGGCAGAATTGCCGCCTTTTACAGTGATATGGTAATTCTCACCTCAGATAACCCCCGTGATGAAAATCCCTCCGATATAATCGATGACATAATCGAAGGCATCGGAATAACCAAAACACCTGTATATATTATTGAAAACAGAAGAAAAGCTATAGAATATGCCTTGCAAAAGGCGCAAAAGAATGATATTATTCTTTTAGCAGGAAAAGGACACGAAACCTATCAGATTACCTCTGAGGGAAAACTGCCCTTCGACGAAAGAAAAATCGTTGCTGAGCATCTCTCATAAAAGCAGCGATAAAAACGGAAAGGAATGTTTTAAATGAATTCTACAATTGCAGTTTTAATTTCTATTGTAACAGCCTTTGTTGTTACCGCACTTTCAGGTTATGTGCTGATTCCCTTTCTCCATAAGCTGAAATTCGGACAGAACATTTTAACTGATATCGGACCTGCATGGCACGCTAAAAAGCAGGGCACACCCACAATGGGCGGCTTTATGTTTATGCTTGGCATTCTTGTTGCAACTGTGGTAGCGCTTGTTGCCTGTAAGCTTGGTAATTTCTCAGCCTTCTCGGAGCTTGACGTAACACGCAATCAGCAGCTCACAAGACTTTTTGCCGGCATTATTATGGCTCTCGGCTTTGCAATGGTAGGCTTTGCCGATGACTACATCAAGGTTGTTAAAAAGAGAAATCTCGGTCTTACCGAAATTCAGAAAACCATTCCTCAGGTGCTTATAATCGGCGGATATCTTGCATCACTCATTATGAGCGAAAGCACCTCAATGTACATTCCTTTATACGGAAAGGTAGCTTTCACATCAATTCCCGGTCTTGTTTTCTTCTGCTTCTTCGGTATCTGTGTAACCTACGGTGCAATTAATGCCGTAAACTTTACTGACGGTATTGACGGACTTTGCGGAAGCGTTACAATTCCCGTAGGTGTTGCCTTCGCTGTTATGGCACTTCTTCAGCAGAATACCTCAATCGGTATTCTCGGTGCTGCCCTCGCAGGCGGATGTGCAGGCTATGTTGTGTGGAACAGATATCCTGCAAAGGTTATGATGGGTGACACAGGCTCAATGTTCCTCGGCGGTCTCGTTGTTGCTTGTGCATATGCACTTGAATGTCCCATTATTCTTTTACCGGTGGGTATCGTTTATGTAATTGAAGCTCTTTCCGATGTAATTCAGATTGGCTCAATTAAAATAAGAAAGAAAAAGGTGTTCAAAATGGCACCTATCCACCACCACTTTGAAATGTGTGGCTGGAACGAAAACAAAATTGTTGCCGTATTCACAACTGTAAGCACAATCGGCTGTGCAATCGGCATTGTCCTTATGGCATTAACTCTCAATAAGTAATCAGTTTCGGAGGCATAACCATGTTTAACTCATTAGGAAAAAAGATCAGTAACGTTTCATCGAAGACCCGTATCTTCCTTGATGAAAACACAAACTTTTTTCAGCACGGAGCATTTGACGTGGTGTTTGCCTCTCTTGTTTTAATACTTTTCACCTTCGGGCTTATTATGATGTATTCTGCAAGCTATGCTTACTCAGCTTACTATGAAGGAAGTCCAAACGCAATTTTCTTTGACCAGATTTTTACCTCGGCAATCGGCATTGTGATGATGATAATTGTAAGTAAGCTTGACTACAGAATACTCAACGGCAGACTCGCCTGGGTTGCTTTTTACGGCACGGTTGCGGTTATGCTCCTCACTCTTGTTATTGCAAAAATCACAGGTGCAGACACGGGCAGATGGCTTAATATAGGTATCTCCATTCAGCCCTCAGAATTTGCAAAGCTGACAATGATTATCGTACTTTCCTATATGATGACGGCAATGCGAGCCGGTCTGAGAGCACCCAAAGGAAAAATCAGTGCCTTTAACCCCAAAGCTGACGGTTATGCCCCCCTTGAAGCAAAGCTTTTCAGTCTTACGAGAACACCCTTCAGCTGCTGTGTTGCTCTTGCAGCGGTAATAGGTCTTTACTGTGTGCTTGTTGTTCTTCAGAAGCACCTTTCTGCAACAATTCTCTTTTTCTTCCTCGGCTACTTTATGCTTATGCTCAGCGGAACGAAAAAAAGCTATTTTGTCCTTGTTGCTTTAGGTCTTGCCGGTGCAGTTACAATCATCCTTATGAAGCCCGATATAATCGAAGGTCTCGGCTTCGGTGCAAGCCGAATAACCGTTTGGCTCGATAAGGCAAATCCCGAATATGTTGACGCAAGACGTCAGACGGTAAACGGACTTTACGCTATCGGCTCAGGCGGACTTTTAGGTGTAGGCTTCGGCAATTCAAAGCAAAAGCAGCTTTACATTCCCGAGCTTCATAACGACTTTGTTTTCCCTGTTGTGTGCGAGGAGCTTGGCTTTATCGGTGCTGCAGCAATCGTTATCCTTTTCGCTTTCCTTATTTACAGAGGCTTCAAAATTGCAAAGGAATGTAACGATTACTTCGGCTCAATGCTGGTTATGGGCATTATGATACAGATTGGTCTTCAGGTTATAATCAACCTTGCTGTTGTAACGGACCTTTTCCCCAATACGGGTATGGTGCTTCCCTTCTTCAGCTCAGGCGGTTCATCAATCATCTCCATACTTATGGAAATGGGGCTTGTGCTGTCGGTTTCAAGAAGGTCGTCAATTGAAAAGAAATGAGGTATAATAAATGAAAATTCTTTTTGCAGCCGGAGGTACCGGCGGACATATTAACCCTGCTCTTGCAGCGGCAGGTGAAATCAGAGAAAGATATCCCGATGCTGAAATTCTCTTGTAGGTGCAAAGGGAAAAATGGAAGCAAAGCTTGTGCCGAATGCAGGCTTTAACCTTAAAACAATCCGTATCGCAGGCTTTCAGAGAAAAATCAGTATTGAAAATATTTTCCGCAATATTCTCGCAATTCTCTATCTTGTGCTTTCTCCTTTAAGCGTAAGAAAAATCATTAAGGATTTCAAGCCCGACGTTGTTGTGGGCTTCGGCGGTTACGTAAGCGGACCTGTTGTACAGATGGCAGCAAAAATGGGTATACCCACTGCAATTCACGAGCAGAATGCCTATCCCGGTGTTACGAATAAAACTCTCGCAAAAAGCGTTGACAGAGTAATGCTTACGGTTGAAGATGCAAATAAGCACCTTTCAGCAAAGAATCCTCCCGTTGTAACCGGACTTCCCGTAAGAGGAGAAATGCTTAAAGCTGACAGAGAAAAGAGCCGTAAGGAGCTTGGAATCAAGGATAATCAGAAGCTGGTGCTTTCAATGGGCGGCTCTCTCGGAGCTCTCACAATCAACAACGCTATGGTTGACCTCATTGCAGAATTTTCAGAAAATGAAAATCTCTACTTCCTTCACGCAATGGGTCAGTACGGTCTGTGGGTTCCCGATAAGCTCAGAGAAAAGGGCGTTGACCCCGACAAAAAGAATAATGTTGAAATACGTGAGTACATAAGTGATATGGACAGATGTATGTCTGCTGCTGATGTGGTTATTTGCCGTGCAGGCGCAAGCTCACTTTCAGAGCTTCAGGCTCTCGGTAAGGCTTCAATTCTTATTCCGTCACCCAACGTTTCGGAAAATCATCAGTACCACAACGCAATGGCTCTCGTAAACAAGGGAGCAGCCCTCATCATCGAGGAAAAAGACCTTACAAAGGAAAAAATGGCAGAGCTTTTTGAAAGCCTTGTTTTTGACGATGAAAAGCGATTCAATGTTGAAGCAAATGCGAAGGCTATGGCAGTAGTGGATGCAAAGGAAAAAATTGCAGATATCATCGTTTCACTTATTAAAAAATAAAGAAAAATCACACCTTTTCACCTTTTAGCATAAAATGGGGTGAAAGGTGTTGGTGAAATGGGCAATATAATAATTGACGGCGGCAGACAGCTGGAGGGTGAAATCTCTGTTCAGGGTTCAAAGAACAGTTCACTTCCTATTCTTGCCGCCTGTGTTCTTGTTGACGGAGTCAGTGTGATACACAATTGCCCTTCACTTACCGATGTTGATGCGGCAATACGGATTCTCCGTCACCTTGGATGCAAGGTGAAACGAGAGGGAAGCACTCTTACGGTTGATTCAAGAAATATTGTAAACTGTAGTATACCTGAAGAGCTGATGAGAGAAATGCGCTCGTCAATTGTGTTTTTAGGTTCAATTCTCGGCAGAATGGGAAAAGCTGAACTTTCTTCGCCGGGAGGCTGCGATATAGGACTGAGACCTATAGATCTGCATCTTGATGCCCTTAAAATGCTTGGTGCTGAAATTAATGAAAAGCACGGTTTTATTTCCTGCAGAATGAAAAGAACAAAGGGTGCAGCTATCAGTCTTTCTTTCCCTAGTGTGGGTGCTACAGAGAACATAATTCTTGCCTCAGCGCTGGGTGTGGGCAGAACAGTGATTCACAATGCAGCAAGAGAGCCTGAAATTCTTGACCTTGCTTCTTTTCTCAATAAGGCAGGCTGCAGAGTAATTGTTGGAAAGCAAGGCACGGTTGTTATCGAAGGCAGAAGAAGAGCCTTTTCTTCCGAACACAGAGTAATTCCCGACAGAATTGTTGCTCTTACCTATATGTCTGCAGTGGGTGCAGCGGGCGGGGATGTGCTTCTCAGAAATGCAGACGTTTCCTCTTTTCTGACAGTACTGCCCGTTTTTGAAGAGGCAGGCTGCAATATAGTTCCGAGCAAAAACAGCCTCAGAATCAGTATGAACACACGGCCGAAATGTGTGAAAAACATCAGAACAATGCCTTATCCCGGCTTTCCCACAGATGCACAAGCACCTGTTATGGCAATGCTCTCTTTAGGTTACGGCACAAGCGTAATGGTGGAGACCATTTTTGAAAACCGCTTCAAGCACGTTTCAGAGCTTTCACGCATGGGTGCAAGGATAAAAATTGAAGGTAGAGTAGCAATTATTGAGGGTGTTGAAAGCCTTTACGGTGCAAAGGTGAAATGCACCGATTTAAGAGGCGGAGGTGCTCTTGTGGTTGCAGGACTTTCCGCAAAAGGCAGAACCGTCATAAGCAATCTTGAGCATATTGACCGGGGCTATGAAAATATTGAGGAAAACCTGAGAAAGCTTGGGGCAGAAATTGAAAGGACATAGAATTTGACAAAAAATTATAAATTTCTTATAGACTTTTTCTTCGGGCTTATGTATAATACATTATGTATTGGCATTTGCCCGAATTTTTTGCAGGAGGTGACTTAAGTGGACGGTAAGAATATCAATGATATTTTCTCAACAGGCTCACGTGGCAGAGTAACTGAGCTGAAAGAAATTAATTCAGACGCTTGGCCTCTTATCAGTGCTGAGCCGAGAAGAACGGAAACACCGAAAAAAGCTCCCGAAAGAAAGCCGTCTCAGAGTCAGCCTTCAAAGCCTCAGCAGAGTGCTAAAAAAACACCGCCCAAAAAAGAGACGGAGAAGAAAAAGAGCAGCTATGTTGGAGCAAAAACCGGTCTCGGAAAGAAAAAAACTCCCGCACCTCAGGAACGAATCTCCAAAGGTGTTGCAGCAAGTCAAACAGATGATAAAAGAAAGCCAAATAAAAAAACTGCTTCTGACAATAATATAAAAAGACCTCCCTCAAGAAAACCGCAGGGACAAAGGGTAGAAGCACCGAGACCTCAGCAGAGAAACGCTGAGGCTCAAAAGGCAAAACAGCCTCCACGGCAAAACGAAAGAGCCTCCTCACTTTCAAAGCAGCAGAAAAATCAGATGCGAAAGCAACAGGAGATTTATGAAAGAGGCCGCCGTCAGGGAAAATCCAAGGACGAAATCCGTCGTGAGGAGCAGCTCAGACAGATTAAAAAGCGAAAGAGAAAATCCTTCGCAGTGTTTGTGGCTTTTCTTGCAATTATGATAGCAGGATTTGGCACTTACATTTATAACAATGTAGCTCTTGTGGATAATATCACCGTTGAAGGCTCAAGCACATATTCCGTTAAGAAAATTGTGAAAATGAGTGGTGTGATAAAAGGGGACAGACTTCTTGCAGTAAGGGAAAAGAGAGTGAAAGAGCTTCTGACCTCAGAGCTTCCCTATATAAAAGACGTCAGCATTTCCTACGGTTTTCCCGATACCCTCACTATCATTGTAACCCCCACAACGGACAAGCTGATGATTTCAGAAAAAAATAAGTATATGAGACTTGACAAAGACGGAAAGGTTCTTTCAAACGCAAAAACAAAAATGAAGGACGGTCTTTTTAAGGTTGAAGGTCTTACCTATAAAAAGCACGAAATCGGTTCCGTTTATACGCCTGTAACAGGTGAGGAAAGCAAGTATGAAATGGCTCAGAAAATTGCTCTTGAAGCTGAAAAAGCAGGACTTTCTAAGGGTACAATAAATGTGTCAGATCTTAATAAAATAACCTTTACCTATGACAGCAGAATAAGAATATATTTAGGTGATGCAAAGGATCTTTCGGATAAAATGGAATTTGCATCAAAAACAATTGCTGCCGCAGCCCCCGACAAGCAGACGGGATACATTGATATGCGCTTCAGCGAAAGAGGATATTTCAGCGAGGGCAGTATGGATAACACATAAAATTTTGAAAAGACATAAAAAATTCTTAAATCTGTTTTATTTTTATTATTGTAATTCTGAATCTTTTGTGTTATAATAACTTGAATAATAATCTCACAGTGGTATTGCTGTGACAATAATTGCATTTTATAAATTTCGAAATCTTGAAAATATTTTTACAGGAGGAAGTAAAATGGGCTTCATAATGGATAACGAAAACATTGCTTACAACCAGATTAAAGTTATCGGTGTCGGCGGTGGCGGTGGCAATGCAGTTAACTCAATGGTTGAGTCAGGTATTGTCGGCGTTGAATTTCTTTCAATCAACACGGACAGACAGATTCTTGAAAATTCAAAGGCTACTCACAAAATTCAGATCGGCGAAAAGGTTACGGGCTGCATGGGTGCAGGCGGTGACCCTGCAATCGGCAAAAAGGCTGCTGAAGAAAGCAGAGATGTAATTGCTGATGCACTCCGTTCAACAGATATGGTATTCATTACTGCCGGTATGGGCGGCGGTACAGGTACAGGTGCAGCTCCCGTTATTGCAGAGGTTGCAAGAGAATTGGGTTGCCTTACAGTTGGTATCGTTACAAAGCCCTTCAAGTTTGAAGGTAAGAAGAGAATGATTCAGGCTGAGCAGGGAATCAAGGAGCTTGAAAAGCACGTAGACAGCCTTATCGTAATTCCCAACGAAAGACTTAAGCTTCTCGGCGACAAGAGCCTTAGCATGAAGGACGCTTTCGGCAAGGCTAACAGTGTTCTCTGGCAGGGTGTCAAGAGTATTTCAGACACAATCAAGGTTCCCGGTTACATCAACCTTGACTTTGCTGATATCAAGAGCGTAATGAAGGACGCAGGTCTTGCTCACATGGGTATCGGCCGTGGCAGAGGTGCAGACTGTGCAGTTGAAGCTACAAAGCAGGCTATTACAAGTCCGCTTCTTGAAACAGCAATCGACGGAGCAAGCGGCGTAATCATCAACGTAACCTGCTCATCAGATATGGCTCTTGATATGATTGAACAGGCAGGTTCAATTATTTCCGATGCTACACATCCCGATGCAAACATCATCTTCGGTTCAGTATTCGACGAGGATATGGGCGACGAAATGCTTATCACAGTTATCGCAACAGGCTTCGGCACAAACAAGGTGGGCGGCAAGTCAGTTGCTCCCTCAAGCTTCGACACAGCTGTTGCAATGCAGCAGAATGCTGAAGCACAGAAGGCTCCCGAATTTATCAGCCAGTCAACAAGAACAGCAGGTGGCTCAATCTTCGGTGAAGTAAGCGGTGAAGCAGTTGACTTTGCTTCAACAAAATTCGGTCAGAGCTTTGCTTCAATCTTCAAGGATGCATCAAACAACGGTGCAGCTGCTTTTGATTTTGAAGCTGCAAAGGCTAACGCAACCGCTCAGACTCCTGCAGAAGCAGCTCCCGTAGCAAACGTTGATGTTATCGAAACACCTCAGAAGAAGACAGGTTCAATTTTCGATGATCCCGACGAAGACGAAAGTGATATTCTTCCAGTATTTAAGGGCAGAAATATCTTTGGCAATAACTAAACATTAAAAGACGGCAGAGATGCCGTCTTTTCAGCTTGTCGAAAAAGTAGTTTTCGACAAGCTGGCAGACTGCCGAGAAATGTACAAGATGACCTTTTCTTTGTCCCGAAGGCGTACAAAGGTACTCCGAGCGGGCAAAAAAAGGTCAAAACAATACTAAAATCGCACAAGGTTCGACACTTTGTGCGATTTT
Organism: Clostridia bacterium; assembly: GCA_017522205.1. Taxonomy (GTDB): domain Bacteria; phylum Bacillota; class Clostridia; order Oscillospirales; family Acutalibacteraceae; genus UBA6857. The sequence goes on along the minus strand of JAFWZS010000032.1, from coordinate 80 downwards.
CAGTTAAGATCAAATTGGATAATTATTTATTTTTTATCGTTGTCAAATCGGTATTGTTGCTCTTGTGCGTTTATCGACAG
>JAFWZS010000031.1 GCA_017522205.1 Clostridia bacterium | reverse complement strand
TGAGGGTTTATTTACATAGCTTTGAAATTCTTTCCATTCATTTGTCATTGCCATAACCTCCACTTCTTCTTTTTGGTTTCCTCGGACGGAATACTGCTGTCAAGAGTTAACCGTAACACAATGTCCGGTAAAACCTCAAGTGCAAACTTTCTTTTACCGAGAGCTACAGCACATTTTACCACATCCTCGGGATTGAGTGACGGTGCGGCATTTCTTGTTTTTATGGGAAACATAATATGCTTGCAGTTGGAGATAATCTGATTTTTAGCATCGGCGGTATGCTTTATGCCTGAAACCATAGCCTTCATCTGAGGTGTGTCACCCTTTTGAGAAAGATAGTTTTTCTTCAGACTTCTGTTGCGGTGCATATCATCAAAATCGCTGATAACATCACCAAGCATACGGTAGCCGCCACATCTGAAATCACAGAAAAGATGAACAATGTTCGCATCCCATACGGAGTCTGTAATTTCATAAAACCTTCTCACTCTGTCTTCGGGTGGTGTGAACTGCCAATCTCCTGCAATGAGCTGTTGTCTTGCCAAACGCACCTGATAACTGCTCATTTTATCAAAGGCGGTATAAATCTCATCAACGGAAAAATCCTTTTCCTGCCCCCGTGACATAAGAATACGGTAAACATCATTTTGCCGCTTCATATCCTTTTCGGTATGAGTCAAAAAGCGTATCCTTTTAAGTGCAGTTTCATAATCGGATATCAGAGTCTTAACCTTTTGGAGAGTGGTACTATCAAGCTTATCTTTCCACTCAGGCTCTGCAGCAAAGGTAAAAAGCTCACTGTCTTTTGCAGGCTTGTCGGTTGCCTTTTCCGTTTCCATAGCCATACTGTAAGCATAATAGGGCAGCTTTTCAAGATTTGATGTAATGAAGTCCCAATTAGTGCAACCAAAATATTTTGCCATCCTTTGTGCTTTTGTAGGCTCATACCATTCAGCAGTATCACCTTGGTCATAAATATCCTTGTATTTCAAGAAACGGCTTCTTTTTATGTTTCTTGCTTCAAGGTACGCTGATAAATCAGGCTTGATACCGCTTTTGGCTGAATCTATCTCAAGACCTGTCAGAATTGCGAGAGTTTCAACCTCTTCAAGAACGGCTTTTCTTTCTTCGTCGGTAATGCTTTCGTCATAAGCGATAACACCTCTGCTGAGAGCCGCATTACTTATCTGACCTACACGGGAAGAGAAGGTAGCTTTCACCGTTGCAAATTTTGCTTCCCAGTCATTCGCATCAGATATCAAAGGCTCGGCAGTAGGTATTTTAAGTACGGGAAGAACTGTACTGCTTCTTTTTACACAAGCATTTACAAGAGGGTCTGCAACGGTTTTAATCATATCACCGTCATAGTCGGCTCCGCCAAGCCTTTCAGGGATGAGTGAACGGGAGTCAACCATTATTACATAGTGAAGATGTGAAAGATACTTCTCACGGATAGCACCTACATTCTTCAGCGGTACAGCAACAACCTCTTCATTTCTTGCTATATGCGGACTGCGAAGAAGAGTATAGCTGTCATTTTCTTTATATGTGGGCATAGGTGCATATATTAAGTTACCGTGAAGCTGCTCTTTTTCGAGTCTGCAATATGCAGTTGTTTCACCCTCGGAAGACTTAACTATATATGCAAGAAGCTTCATAAGGTCATCGGAAAGATAACGGTTATCACCGGACACTAAAAGCTTACCCATAGAGTATTTGTCAGCTATGCTTTCAGCTTTATCCGAAAGCTCCTTCTGAAACATAGGCTCACCCATAAAGAGAGGATTTTTGCGGATGATATCCGAATAAATATCACCTTTTCCGAGAAGATAGTTTTTCCGTGTTTCTCGGTTACCGATAAAGCTGAAATATGCACTTTCTGTTGTTTTGGTAATCCAATTTTGCTCTTCTACCTCAGGAGTTTCTTTCCATCCCAAGGGTAAATCGGCAGGACGGAATTCTTCATTCATTATGGCAAGAGTATTGAGGAACTGATAATTAAGCTCAATAGTGTCGGGTGTATATTCTCTGTCCTTGCCTGAAACATAAAGGGCGTGCTTGTACTTTCTGCAGCGATGCATATACTCTGCCCATGAAAGACCGTTTTCTGTCATCCACCCAAAGCCCTTGAACATACTTTTGGTAAGGATAATGTCAATATCTGCAGGATTGTGCTTTACCCCAAAAATATCAGTGATAAACGGTACACCGAGTTCGCTAAAAAGTGAGGCAAAATCCACCTCGTGAACAACGCCCTTTAT
>JAFWZS010000030.1 GCA_017522205.1 Clostridia bacterium | reverse complement strand
TCAAAGGTGCTGCAAATCGGGCATTTAAGACTTGTTATATCTATCCTTTGTCAGCTTGCACCTTCGGGACAAAGAAAAGGTCATCTTGTACATTTCTCGGCAGTCTGCCAGCTTGTCGAAAACTACTTTTTCGACAAGCTGTAAGGACTGTTGCGAAAATCGCATCAGTCTTTTTCTGTTTCAAATTTTAAATTTTTACCTTTTATAATTGCTCATTTTCCGCTAAAACTTATTACTGCGACAATAAAATCAGTCGCAACGGGAGGTGGAAAATGGCAAAAGCAATAAAGTTAATAAGAGGCGTACTTTTAACGGTAACAGCACTTCTTCTTGCGGCTCTGATTTACGGATTTTATGCAGTTCCCGATGAAATTATTTCAGTGAGAGAAAAGCCTGCAAATGTCAGTTTTGTTTATACTCTGACCTATGAAGAAAATCAGAACAAAGAAAGAATCAAATCTGAAGGAAAAGACGATACTTACGATGTAAATATCAGCTTTCTTAAGATTTTACCGGTTAAAAATTCATCACTTACTGTCAGTGAAAGAGATTATGTTGCCATCTCAGGTGAGCTTTTCGGCTTAAGACTTTTTACGGAAGGCATAATCATCGTGGGAATTGATGAAGTAAAAACGGCAAAGGGAAACAAAAGCCCTGCCGATAAAGCAGGACTTCAGAAGGGCGATGTTATTATTTCTATTGACGGAGTTAAGGTGACAAGCTGCAATGAGGTATCGGAAATTATGGAAAAAAGCGGCGGAAGGGTGATGAAGCTTCAGTACAGACGAAAAGACAAAAGTTTCGTAACAGACTTCCAAACGGCTTATAGTGAAACCGAAGGGAAATATAAGGCAGGAATCTGGATAAGAGACAGTGCAGCAGGAATCGGTACAATGACGTTTTACGACACAGAGAGAAAAACCTTTGCAGCATTGGGACATGCTGTCTGCGATGTTGACACAGGAGAGATATTGCCCGTTTTTGAGGGTGATATAGTAAACGCAGAGGTGAACGGATGCTACAAGGGTCAGAAAGGCAAGGCAGGTGAGCTTTGCGGGGTTTTTTCTTCTGAAAGTAAAGGTGTACTGTATCTTAACTGCAAATGCGGAGTGTACGGTGAAATGAAAAATATGCCGGAAACAGACACTCTTTATCCCGTAGCCTTTAACGATGAGGTAAAAAAGGGGAGAGCACAGATAGTTTCGACTGTTGATGAAAACGGCCCTATGGTGTACGACATTGAAATTACGAAAATATCATATGAAAACAGTGAAGACAAAAATCTTGTAATAAAGATAACAGACGAAGACCTCCTTAATAAGACGGGAGGAATTGTACAGGGCATGAGTGGAAGTCCCATAATTCAGGACGGTAAGCTTGTGGGTGCAGTAACTCATGTGTGTGTAAATCCATGATACCTACAGCTATGTAGGTAACCTGATGATACCTACATAGCCTTAAATTTTTGGAAGCCGAGGGTAAAGGTCAATTTCGATCTGACCATTGGCTTCCTTTTTGTACACGATCTTTTT
>JAFWZS010000029.1 GCA_017522205.1 Clostridia bacterium | reverse complement strand
ATGCGTTAAAAACCACCGATATGCGTCAGCATTATCGGTGGTTTTTGCCTTTTCTTGCACAATTATTTCGCATTTTAAAGTGCTTCGCAGTTTCGTAAGAACTGAAAATTTCTTGTATCTTTGCCAAAAGCCTCGCAAGGCTGTCGCCTTGCGAGGCTTTTGGCAAAGATACAGGGAATTTTGTTCGAGAAACAAATACTGCCTTATGGGGTGCCGGCGAAGGGTGCTTTTGCTTTTTATATTATACGCCGCCGCCAACTGAGCCGTCCCAGGTGTCAACTTCTGTAGCCTTCATTTCTTCTTCGTCAAACCAGCGTGTTGTTACAGCCTTTGTTTCTGTGAAGAATCTAAATGCGTCCTTACCGAGACAGTGGAGGTTACCGAAGAATGAGAGCTTGTGGCCTGTGAAGGGGAATACGCCAACGGGTACGGGAATACCAACGTTAACACCAACCATACCGCCGTCTGTTCTCTTTGCGAATTCTCTTGCATAGTAGCCGTTCTGTGTGAAGATAACGGAGCCGTTTGCGAAGGGATTGTTGTTCATAATCTGAAGGCCTTCTTCAAATGTCTTAACTCTCTTGATGCAGAGTACGGGTCCGAAGATTTCCTGAGTACCAACTGTCATTTCTTCAGTTACATTATCAAGGATTGTGGGGCCTACATAGAAGCCGTTTTCATAGCCTTCAACCTTAGCATCTCTACCGTCGAGAACGAGAGTTGCGCCTTCTTCAATACCCTTGTTAATCCAGTTAATAACGCTTTCCTTGTGCTTAGCTGTTACAACGGGGCCAAGCTTTGATTCGGGAAGGTAAGCGGGTCCGAGTGTAAGCTCCTGAGCAAACTTCTTGAGAAGCTCAACAAGCTTGTCAGCGATGCCTTCCTGAGCAACAACAACGGGAAGAGCCATACATCTTTCACCTGCACAACCGAATGAGGAGTTGATGATACCTCTTGCTGATCTTTCAAGAGCAGCGTCGTTAAGTACAAGTGCGTGGTTCTTAGCTTCGCAAAGGCACTGAACTCTCTTGCCTGTTGATGAAGCTTCCTTATATACGTGAAGACCAACTGATGTTGAGCCTACGAATGTAATACCCTTAACGTCGGGGTGCTTGAGGAGAAGGTCAGCTTCAACTCTGCTGCTGGTTACAAGGTTAACAACACCCTTGGGAAGACCTGCTTCAACAAGAAGCTCATTAATTCTCATAGCTGTCATCGGTGTCATTGAAGCCAGCTTAAGAACCATTGTGTTACCTGAAACGATACAGCAGGGAACCATCCAGCCCATGGGAATCATACCGGGGAAGTTGAAGGGTACGATGCCGCCGAAAACGCCAACGGGTTCGTAGTAGAGAGTTGTGTCGTAGCCGCTTGAAGTGTCTCTCATAGCGTCACCCATAAGAAGTGAGGGAGCTGAAAGAGCGTGTTCAACGGGTTCTTTAACCTTGAGAATGTCGCCCTTTGCCTCTGAAAGAACCTTACCGTGTTCGAGAGCGCAAAGCTCAGCGAGCTCGTCCATATGCTCAATAAGAAGCTCACGGAATTTATAGAGAACCTGAGTTCTCTTCATAACGGGTGTGTTTGACCATGCGGGGAAAGCAGCCTTTGCTGACTGAATTGCTGCTTCAACCTCGTCTGCAGTACAGCAGGGAGCTTCAGCAATAACGTCACCTGTGCTGGGGTTGTAAATAGGCATGTACTTTTCTGTTTTTGATTCCAGCCACTGACCATCAACAAAATACTTAAGTCTCTTAATCTGTTCCATTTTATGTACTCCTTTAAATTGATTTCTGTTTTCAAAGTTTACCATCTTATATTAAGCCACAAAAACAAAAATAAATCAATACAAATCGGTAAATTTTTCTTTTTATATAGGGATTTTTTCTGCCGTTTCTCTGAGCATTTCTTCAGCCTTGTCTTTAATTTCAGAAAAAGGCAGATGAAGGGGATTGGTTTCATAAATCTCACTGATGCCGCTTCTTCTGACATCTTTTATATCAGCCTCATTAAGACCTACAACTGCAATAACCTTTGTGCCGCCGCTTTTCTTTGCAACGGCAAAGGGTACCTTTCCCATAAGGCTCTGAAAATCCATTTTGCCTTCACCTGTGATGACAAGGTCTGCCGCTTTTGCTTTCTTTTCAAACTCTGTCATAGAAAGAATACACTCACTGCCACTTATGAGCTTTGCAGAAAAAAAGCTGATCATAGAAAAGCCTACGCCTCCTGCGGCACCGGCACCCTTTTCTTCTGAATGATCCCTGCCCAGAGCTTTTGCCGTTTTTTCTGCAAGGTTGCGAAGACCCTTGTCGAGAAGCTCCACAGTTTCTTCGTCGGCACCCTTCTGAGGCGAGTAGATATAAGCAGCACCGTTTTTGCCGTAAAGAGGATTATCCACATCACAAAGCACGGTGATTTCGGTGTTCTTCACCTTTTCGGGAATACCACTCAGGTCTATTTTTTCTATCTGCGACAGTCCCTTTCCCGAAAGAGGCACTTCCTTTTCGTTTTTGTCGAGAAATTTTACTCCAAGAGCTGCTGCACATCCAATACCACCATCAGTTGTTGCACTGCCGCCTATGCCTAAAATCACCTTTTTTGCTCCGTTTTCTATGGCGTTGAGAATCAACTGCCCCGTACCGTAGGTGGAGGAATTCAATGCATCTTTTTCTTTTTCAATTGTAATACCGCTTGCAGCGGCAAGCTCGATTACTGCAGTGCCGTCAGGAAGCACACCGAAAAAGCCCTCTATATCTCTCATAAGAGGGCTTTTTACAGTTGTCTTTTTAATTTTGCCTCCCATAGCACAGAGAAAGGCTTCAACAGTACCCTCACCACCGTCGGCCATAGGTATACCAAGAACCTCAATGTCTTTGTGTTTTTCCGTAAGAACCTCTTTAATGATTTCGAAAACCCGAACAGAAGAAAGAGTACCCTTAAATGAATCTGAGGCAACAATAACCCTTTTCATTCAGTTTTCCTCCAGATATTTTCTTACATCTTTAAGACTTTCAAAAACGTCACAACCCGTAAAGAGAAGTCGCTCCTTTGAGTTGTGTCCCGACGAAATAAGAATACAGGTACAGCCGATACTGTCTGCAACCTCAAAGTCGTGGGTGGTGTCACCGATGAAAAGCACATCCTTCGGATTTACTCCGTTTTCTTTCATCCACCTTTGTGCAAGCTCAACCTTGCTTCTTGCATAGATATCGCTCATACCGAGAATATCGTTGAAAAGGTGGTCAATGCCGAATTCCTCCACCTGTTTTAAAAGAGATTCCTGCTCCGTTGCAGAAACAATGAGCTGCTCTCTTTCTGAAGAAAGTACATACCTAAGCACGTTTTCAGTTTCAGGAAAAATGTCACATTCGAAAAAGCGACCGTAGTATTCACGGACATAATCCCTTGCAATATCCTGAAATTTTTCATTTTCAAGGTCAAAGCCTATTTTTTCATAAAAGTTAATTACGGGAAAGCCGAACAAATCTCTGTACTGCTCCAGAGACTCCATAGACGGCAGCTTTCTGTCAGAAAGCAGCTTGTTTATGGTATCAAAATTTGCCTGAAGGTCATCGAGAATTGTGCCGTTCCAGTCCCACATTATATATTTGAACTTACTCATATTTTAAACTTCCTTTTCTTTCGGACAAAATTTTATATGTCCTTGCTTTGCAATAAATCACACACATCGGAAAGACAGTGAAGGCTTTCAAGTTCCTCATCACTGATTTCAACAGAGAAGCCTTCTTCTATTCTCATTATAGCATCCACAATCTGAAGACTGTCAAGTCCGAGCTCAGAAAAGGTGGTTTCAGGAGTAAAGGCATCCTTGTCAATCTGGAATTCATCTGAGAGAATTCTGCAAAGCTTTTCAAAAGTTGTCATAGTTCACGCTCCTTTAAGGCGTCTGTAATGTCACCTTATGTCTATCTTATATTGTAAAAGGGGAATTTGTCAAGATTCAAAGAAAAAGATTCATAATGCAAATAATGGTATATTACCCTTTAAGGCTGTCAAAATTAAGTTTAACAGAATTAATTGAGGTGTATACATAATGAAACTTAAACTTATTGAAATTGCCCTTTTTCTTGCTCTTTTTATCTCTGTAACAAGCTGTCTCTCTTTTGAAAAAGAGTGTGACGGAATAAGAGAAAAGGTATTGAGACTTCACGTGATTGCAAACTCCGACACAGATACGGACCAGAGTCTTAAGCTTAAAGTCCGTGACAGTATTATTTCAGCAAGCGAAGAAATCTTCACCGACACAGATTCTCTTATTGCAGCTGAAAATGAGATAGTGAAAACTCTTCCGAAGATAGAAGAATGTGCAGAAAATACCGTTATTGATGAGGGCTTTTCTTATGATGTAACCGTAAGGTTTGAGCCTTCATATTTTCCCACAAGAACCTATGAAAATGTAACCCTGCCTGCAGGCTTTTATAAGAGCCTTAAGGTGATTATCGGAGAAGGGGAGGGAAAAAATTGGTGGTGTGTGCTTTTTCCTCCAATGTGTCTTCCTGCCGCTATGAAAGAGGAGGTGCTGTCGGCCGTACTTACGGAAGATGAGCTTTCCCTTGTGTCATCAGAGCCGAAATATGAAATACGGTTCTGGATAGTGGAAAAATTACAGGAATTTAAAAGAAGTTACAAAAGAAAGACCTGAGTTTTATAGAAATCGTACATTGAAAGGATAATAAAATAGTGGTATTATAGTACTATAATATTGCAAAGGAGAGAAAAAGATGAAGACAGAAACCTATGATATTCTTATTGCCGGTGCGTCAACAACGGGTGCCTGGTTTGCAAGAGAAATGGCCAAAAGAGGTCACAAGGTGCTTGTGATTGAAAAGCAGAAGGCAGATAAAGTTTCAAGAGAATACGACATTTTCCACATGGAAAAGTATGAAATGCAGAAGTTCGGCATTGCTGTTCCAAATGAGGGCGATGTTGAATACGGCTTCGAGTTCGGCTCAACCGGAGGCAAATCACCTTACGGCAACTATGAAAAGCTTGGTGTAGGTAATCCTGTTGTAGGTATGCACAAGCACGAGCTGATTATGCGTATGAACAAGGAAGCAGAAGCAGCGGGAGCGAAAATCATTTACGGTGCAGCCTTTACCGATTTCATCCGTGACGAAAAGGGCAAGATTATCGGTGCAAGGTATAAGACTGCAAGAACCGAAAAGGAAGTTTACTGTAAGATAGTTGCCGACTGTACGGGTATTCCCTCAGCAGCGAGAAGAATGCTTCCCGACACCTCGGTTGTTGAAAACAAAGTGCTTGAACCCAAGAATATTTTCTATGTGGTGCTTTATTACATCAAGTATAAAGACCCCTCAGTTGACCCTATGAAGCTTCACACCTTCTTCCTCAACTATAAGGCGTGGTCTGCCCCCTCAGGTGATCCGAACGGTGCAATTTTAGGCATTGGCGGAAACCACTGCTACGAATATGCTGAGGAGATTTTCAAGGACTTCAGGAAGAATGTACCCTGGCCTGAGTATACAGTTGAGAAAATCGAAAAGGGTATGACACCTTATTACAGAAGCCTTTACTCCTTTGTTGACGATAACTTTATTGCAATGGGTGACACTGCTCAGCTTACAAAGCCCACCTGCGGTGAAGGCTGCAGCTCCTCGCTTTATCAGGCAAGAATTGCCGTTGATGTAATTTCCCGACTTCTCAATCAGGGTAAAGAGCTTACAAAAGAGAATATGTGGTCAATCAACAAAAAATATATGCAGATTCAGGGCAAGGACTTTGATGCTCTGAGGCCGCTTCTTATGGGTGTTGTCGGTTGCACCTATGACGAGGCTGAGTATATGTTCAAAACAGACACTCTCTTCTCACAGAAGATTCTCGGTGGAGGCGGTAACGACCTTGACATTACAGTGCTTGATGTTGCAAATATTCTCAAGAATCTTACTTTCGGCGTTGCAACAGGAAAGCTGAGAGGTGCATACATAAAGGATATCATAAAGAGCCTTACACAGTTCATTAAGGTTGCAGCTCTCTATGATGCTTATCCCGAAACTCCTGCGACCTTTGAGGAATGGAAAAAGAAGGCAGATGCACTCTGGAGCGAAATCGGCTCAATGGGTGATACCTGCGACAAGACTATTCTTTCAAAGCTCGGCAAAATATAAAATAATGGGCGGCACCACAACGCCGACACCCCATAAGGAAGTATTTCTTTAAAATGTGAACTAACCGCACAATAATGCGTTAAAAGCCACCGATATGCGTCAGCATTATCGGTGGCTTTTGCCTTTTCTTGCACAATTATTTCGCATTTTAAAGTGCT
>JAFWZS010000028.1 GCA_017522205.1 Clostridia bacterium | reverse complement strand
GAGGATGCTTTACGCTGTCAACAACTGCAACAACGATTGTCTTATCCATCTTATCGCTGATAACCTTACCAACTCTGGTTTTTCTTAAGTTTCTCTCTACCAAATTAAACTACCTCCTTCCGAAGCCTATCACTGCTGGCCTTCAGCAATCTCTTTAGCTCTGATTGCTGTCTTAACTCTTGCAATATCACGCTTTAAGAATCTCAACTTCATAGGGTTTTCAATTGGGCTAGTTGCATTCTTAAAACGAAGTCTGAAGAGCTCCTCTTTCAAGTTTGACTCTTCTTTTTTCAATTCTTCAAGTGACATTTTATTTAAGTTTTCCTTAAATTCTTTAGCCTTCATTTACATCACCCTCCGTTTCAACTATCTCGCGTGCAATTACTTTACACTTAACGGGCAATTTGTGCATTGCGAGACGAAGCGCCTCTCTGCATGCCTCTTCACTAACACCTGCTACTTCAAAAAGTACTCTGCCGGGTTTAACAACTGCTACCCAAAACTCAGGTGAACCTTTACCGGAACCCATTCGAACCTCAGCAGGTTTCTTTGTTACCGGTTTATCAGGGAAGATTTTAATCCAAACCTTACCGCCTCTTTTAATAGAACGTGTAAGTGCGATACGGGCAGCTTCAATTTGGTTACTTGTAATCCAGCCGCATTCTGTAGCTTGGAGACCAAACTCACCATGTGAAATAGTATTGCCTCTCATAGCAGTACCTTTCATTCTGCCTCTTTGCACTTTTCTGTGCTTAACTCTTTTAGGCATTAACATAATTATTTCTCGCTCCCTTCTGAATTCGCTTTATCAGCTTTGATAGCAGGAAGTACTTCTCCTTTATAAATCCAAACTTTAACACCGATTTTACCATATGTTGTGTTTGCTTCAGCAAAACCATAATCAATATCGGCTCTGATTGTCTGGAGCGGAATTGTTCCCTCATGATAGTGCTCTGTACGTGCAATTTCTGCACCACCGAGTCTGCCGCTGCATGCAGTTTTGATACCCAAAGCGCCCGAACGCATTGTGCGCTGCATAACTTGCTTCATTGCTCTACGGAAAGTTACACGCTTTTCGAGCTGGCTTGCAATGCTCTCTGCACAAAGTTGTGCATCCATATCTTGATTTTTGATTTCGAGAACGTTGATAGAAACAATCTTGCCTGTCATTTTCTCGAGTTCAGCCTTAAGTTCATCTTTGATTACGCCGCCTTTGCCGATTACAAAACCGGGTTTAGCTGTTTCAATGTTAAGAAGAAGCTTGTTAGCTGTTCTTTCGATTTTAATTTTTGAAATTCCTGCACTGTAAAGTTTCTTCTTTACATAAGTTCTAACTTTGTTATCTTCGATAAGAAAATCAGCAAAGTTCTTCTTATTTGCATACCATTTGGAATCCCAATCTTTAATAACTCCGACTCTAAGTCCGTGAGGATTAACTTTTTGTCCCATGTTCAACCTCCTCCATTAATCTCTTTCTTTCAATACTACCGTAATGTGGCTTGTTTTCTTGTTAATGCGAGTGCCGCGGCCTCTTGCAACTGCGCGCATTCTCTTGAGGGTAGGACCCTGATTTGCATAACAATCAGCTACATAAAGCTTTTCGCTGTTAAGCTCAAAGTTGTTTACAGCATTTGCTTCTGCTGAATGGAGCAACTTATAGATAAGTTCAGAAGCTGCCTTAGGTGTAAACTTAACGATAGCATATGCTTCAGCGAGATCTTTACCTTTGATAAGATCAAGAACGATCTTAACTTTTCTGGGGGAAATTCTTGCATGATTTAATGTTGCTTTTCCCTGATCTCTTCCGATACCCAGCACTTTACGTTCACGCTTTGAAAGAATGAACGGTTTGTTACTCTGACGTGACTGGGAGTTGTATTTTTCGATGAGCTCTTCTCTTCTTGAGAGAAGCTCTGATTCACTCATAATTTTTCTTTCCAAGAGAAATACCTCCTTTTCATCAGCGCTTAACAGAGCTGGATTTTTCGCTCTTTACATGACCTTTGTAAGTTCTTGTAGGAGCAAATTCGCCGAGTTTGTGACCAACCATTTCCTCAGTAACATATACCGGAACATGCTTTCTACCGTCATGAACAGCGATCGTATGGCCAACCATCTGAGGGAAAATTGTTGAAGCTCTTGACCATGTTTTAATAACGACTTTCTCATTTTTAGCATTCATTGCTTCGATTCTCTTCAAAAGTCTTTCTTGGACGAAAGGTCCTTTTTTTACTGATCTACTCATTTTGAACCTCCTTAAGATTACTTACCGTTACGTCTTCTGACAATCATCTTATCAGAAGCTTTATTTTTCTTTCTTGTCTTGTATCCGAGAGTAGGTTTACCCCAAGGAGTAACAGGACTGGGCATACCAACAGGAGATTTGCCTTCGCCACCGCCGTGAGGGTGATCGCAGGGGTTCATTACAACACCGCGAACTGTAGGACGGATACCCATCCATCTCTTACGACCT
>JAFWZS010000027.1 GCA_017522205.1 Clostridia bacterium | reverse complement strand
TCTTGTGCGTTACTTCAGAGAGTGCGGATATTCAATCTCAATCGACGACTGAAGGTCAAAAAAAGGAGATAAAATAATGGACCGTGAGATGATAATTAACCTTTCAAAAAAGATTATACGCATTGTGATTGTTGCAAAACTTGCAGGTGTATGTGTAAAGGTGGGCAGAGCGGTCTATGACTGCATTCCCAAATATGACACCATTGAGGATATTGACACCGACCTTCTTGTTGAAGAAAACACTACCGACATAGAAAGCATTGATTTGTCGGTACCGAAGGATTTACCGGAACCCTTTTAAAATGCAAAATGCAAAGTGCAAAATGACTGACGAAACGGTAAGTGATACCCGTAGGGACCGGCGTCCCCGACGGTCCGAAACAACAAGCCTCAACCTTTAAATGCAAAAAATAACTGACGAAAAATACCACTTGACAGTAATAGCCAAGTGGTATATAATATAACCGTAAGGTAACCGATTAAAGCGGCTAACTGTTAATGATTGTTAAAATTATCAAACAACCGTCACTTTGCCGAGTGGCGGTTGTTACTTTTCATCTTTATATGTATCGTAAAAGTTAATTTACCCATATGAAATGTAAAAGTAATCGGCATATTCTCCACCTCCTTTCAGGAAGTGAGATTGCCAACCGCCTTACGTCGCCTCACGGCTATATCGCAGTTATTATACTGTTGACATATTTATTTGTCAATAGCATTTTCTTTTCACTATAAATCAAAACGGAGAAGTGCTCATCTTCTCCGCTTTTTTCTTACATATAAATATCTTTATCTCTTTCAAGTTTTTTCTTCTTTTTCCACAGACGGATAATTCCAATCAATCCGAAAGCACCCAAAAACAGATTTATAAATCCCATTGCGTTGAAGGCACTGTCAAGGGACAGCATAAAATAAATGTTTTCAGCACCAAAAAAGATATTAAGAAGAACAATAAACAAAATTGAGCCGATTATACGTTCAATCTGCTTTATTTTTGAACTGTTGTCAGAATAAAGCTCAAAAGAACCTTCCTTCGTTTTCTTTCTGAAGTATACCCATCTGTTGAAGGTACCTATATACTCAGCTCCTGTTTCTTCAACAAAGCGTATGTAGCTTTCACTTTCAGGGTTATCGACACTTTTTTTGAGTAACTCAAGTCTGACTTCATATTCGTCGGGCAGACTGTCCTCAAATTCATATCTGAAAGGTCCCACAGATATTAAAGCAAGTCCTTTGGTGGCCATTTCATTAAGCCACTTTTCTTCCTTTTCAAAGTTCCATACAAAAAAGCCTTTATAAACAACCTTTCTCATACTCATTCTCCTTTAAGAAAATCTTTGCCGTTTTCATATAATTCTTTTAATCTTTTAATTTCATCGCTTAGTACTTCATTACCTTTTTCGGTGATGAGGTATTCTTTTTTTCTGCTATCTTTTTCTTCAGGCAAAGCCACTATCCATCCTTTTTCAAGCAGAGAGTTTATCGCTCCGTAAAGTGTACCTGCAGCAAGGTGTACTCTACCCTTTGAAAGAAACAAAACGTTCTGGATTATTCCGTATCCGTGCATAGGCTTTGTCAGTGAAAGTAAAATATAATATACACCTTCCGTCAGTGCAATATTCTGCACAGTACCACCCCTTTCTATCGTCAGGCGTTATATCGTCTTACGATACATTCATTATATCGTCTCCCGATATAGTTGTCAAGACTTTTTCGTGAAATTACGTTGCAGCTCTCACTTTTGTTATATTTCCACAAAAAACGCCGAAACTTTATATGCAATTTCAACTTGCCTAAATGCACTATTCGTGGTAAAATGTCGTTTGGACTAAATTTATATCTTAATTTGAAAATCAGGTGAGACAATGGATATCAGAAATGATGTAAGAAACGTTGCAATTATCGCTCACGTTGACCACGGCAAGACTACTATGGTTGACGAAATGCTCAAGCAAAGCGGCACCTTCAGAGAAAACGAACAGGTTGCTGACCGTGTTATGGACTCAAACGACCTTGAAAGAGAAAGAGGTATCACCATTCTTTCAAAAAACACCTCAATCCGTTATAAAGATGTAAAAATCAACATCGTTGACACTCCGGGCCATGCTGACTTCGGCGGTGAGGTTGAGCGTATTCTTATGATGGTTGACGGTGTACTCCTTCTTGTTGACGCTTTTGAGGGCTGTATGCCTCAGACACGCTTTGTTCTCAAAAAGGCTCTCGGTCTTAAGAAAACCGTTGTGGTTGTTGTAAACAAAATCGACCGTCCCGGTGCAAGACCCGAGGAGGTTATTGATGAGGTACTTGACCTTTTCATTGAGCTCGGAGCAGACGAGGATCAGCTTGAATTTCCTGTTGTCTATGCAAGTGCAAGAGACGGCTATGCAAGTCTTGACAGCACAGTCAGAGAGGGTGATATGCGTCCCCTTCTTGATTCAATTCTCGAAAACATTGAGCCTCCCAAGGGCGACCTCAACGGCCCCACACAGATTCTTTTCTCAAGCCTTGACTATGACGATTACATCGGCAGAATCGGTATCGGCAGAGTTGAAAGGGGTACGGTAAAGCACAATCAGCAGATTGTTCTTTGCAACAACGACGGTGGTGAAATCAAAGCCAAGGTTTCACGCCTTTATCAGTTCGAGGGGCTCAAAAGAGTTGAGGTTGAAAGTGCTTCTCTTGGTGATCTTGTGTGTGTATCGGGTATTGCCGAGCTTAACATCGGCGACACAGCCTGCGACCCTGAATGTATTGAGCCTTTACCCTTCGTTAAAATAGACGAGCCTACAATTTCAATGAATTTCATTGTAAACAACAGTCCCTTCGCAGGTAAGGAAGGCAAGTTCGTAACCTCAAGAAATATCCGTGACAGACTTTTCAAAGAGGTTGAAACCAACGTATCCATGCGTGTTGAGGAAACGGACACCACCGACAGCTTCAAGGTAAGCGGACGAGGTGAATTACACCTTTCCATTCTTATTGAAACAATGCGTCGTCAGGGCTACGAGTTTCAGGTATCCCGTCCCAAGGTTATCCTCAAAGAGCAGAATGGCGTTACAATGGAGCCTATGGAGCTTCTTATTGTTGAAGTACCCGAGCAGTACGTAGGTGCAGTTATTGAAAAGCTCGGCTCAAGAAAAGCAGAGCTTGAAAATATGGGTGCAAGAGACGGCGGTATGACCCACCTTGAGTTCAGAATCCCCTCACGAGGCCTTATCGGCTACAGAAGTGAGTTTATGACCGACACCAACGGCAACGGAATTATGAACCAGCTTTTTGCAGGCTACGAACCTTACAAAGGCGACATTCTCACAAGAGAAAGAGGTTCAATTGTTGTTCACGAAACGGGAGAAAGCTCAGCCTACGGTCTTTTCAATACTCAGGACAGAGGCAGACTTTTCATCGGACCGGGCGTACCCGTTTACGAGGGTATGATTGTTGGCGAATGTGCAAAGAGCGAGGACGTTGTATGCAATGTCTGTAAGCAGAAGCACCTTACAAATACCCGAGCTTCAGGCTCAGACGATGCTCTGAGACTTGTACCCCCAAGCACACTTTCACTTGAACAGTGCATGGAATTCATCAAGGACGACGAGCTTCTTGAGGTAACACCCACCTCACTGAGACTGAGAAAAACAATTCTTTCAAAAGAGCAGAGAATGAAAAAGCAGTTCAAGAAAAACTAAGCAAAAAGCACCCGATTTTTCGGGTGCTTTTTTAAAGTTGAAAGTTGAAATGTGGGGAGCTTCGCTCCGATTGTATCCGACTTAATGTATAGCAATCAGATAGCAGTATTCCGCCAATTTAAATTGATTCCGTAGGGCTATGGCTTGCGATGTTCCTTTTTCATAACCGTAGATAAAGGCAGAACTCACAAGTTCTGCCTTCGTTTGATTTATTTATTCCTTTTCAGATATCTTCCAGAGGTGGATGATACCCTCATCGTTGAGAAGCTTCACCATTATTATCATTACGGGTGCTATGAACATACCTAAGACACCCATTGTTTTAAGTCCGATATAGATTGCTGAAATTGTAACAAAGGGCGGAAGTCCAAGCTGACCTGCAACCAGCTTCGGCTCAACAACCTGTCTGATTACCGTTATAACACCATAGAGTATTCCGAGACCTATAGCCATTGGATAGTTACCCATTATAAGGCAGACAATCGCCCACGGAATAAGCACCGTACCCGTTCCGAGAACAGGGATGATATCCACAATAGCCGTAGCCACCGAGATAATTACAATATAACTTGAATTGAAAATTCCGAGAAGCTTCAGAATTGAAAGACCGATAAGCATTTCGCTGAAGGTAACGAGCATAATAAGAAGATATGCCTTGCCCATTTTTCCGAGAGAGCTTTTAAGAAGTGCCTTTGCCCTTTTGAAATCCTCACGTCTTTTTTCCGAAAGCTGAGCATTAATGAAGTCGGTTATTACGTCATAATCTGCTGTCATAAAGCAGGTTGTGATTACACACACAAGAAAAGCTATGAGGAATGAGGGAACCTTACTTGCCGTTGATACCACTCCGCTTAAGGGCTTGGTTATCCATGAAAGGTTGAACAAGCTTCCGAGTGAGCCAATCTGTTCCGGCACTTCTGCCGTCTGACCTGCAAGGTATTCACGTATTCCGGTGAAAAGTGCCTCTGTGCTTTCTTTAAGAGTACCCTCAATAAAGTCAGGAAGTCGTGCAATAAATGAATAGACCGCCGTTTCTATTGCCGTTACAAGCGAGTCGATATCCTGAAGACGTATTATAATGTAATCAATGAAGCCCTTGATTTCTCCCGCTACTCTTACACCTACCAGTGAAATTAAAAGAGCCACAAGGGAAATTCCGAAAAAGACACATAGTACAGCTGCAGCACCTTTTTTAAGAAAGGTTTTCTTTACAAGGTAATTCTTCGGCCGTTGAAGAAGTGCTGCAAAAATAAAAGCAAGAATAATAGGAAGAAAAAGTCCGAGACCAAAACGGATAGCCAGTGCTGCACCGAGAATGAGCATTCCGTAGTACACCGTGTTGATTATGGCTTTTCGTTTTCTTTCAACATCTGTCATTTATAAAACTCCTTTCTTTGAAAAGTGTTAATTCAACTCTTAACTATCAACTTTCATAAATCGGTCTGAATTTTTTGTGAATATTGATATTATATTACCCCATTATGCACTCAAAATCAATGTGTTTGACAAAATTTTATTTTTTTTCCGTAAACTCTTTCATAAATATTCAAAATGTGATATTATATCGTGGTATATATGTAATTTATCCGAAAGGTAGTGAATAAATGAACGTTGCAATTTTAGGCTTCGGTGTTGTAGGCTCAGGCGTTGCTGAGGTAATTTCTCAGAACAGAGAGCATATAAAAGAAAACAGTAACGTAAGTCTTAAGGTTACAAAAATTCTCGATATCAGAGATTTTCCCGAAAGTGAGTTTGCCCCTCTTCTTACCAAGAACTTTGATGATATTCTCTCTGACGATTCCATTGATATTGTCTGTGAAACAATGGGAGGAGTTAATCCTGCTTTCACCTTTGTTTCAGAATGTCTTAAAAAGGGCAAGCATGTTGTTTCTTCAAACAAGGAGCTTGTTGCTACAAGGGGCTTTGAGCTTCTCGAGATTGCAAGGGAAAACAACGTGAACTTCCTTTTCGAGGCTTCAGTAGGCGGAGGTATTCCCATCATCAGACCTCTCAGCCGCTGCCTTGCAGGTAACAACGTAAATGAGGTTGCAGGTATTCTCAACGGAACCTCAAACTTCATTCTTACTAAAATGATAGTAGACGGAATGTCCTTCGAGGATGCTCTGAAGCTGGCTCAGAATAAGGGCTACGCTGAAAAAGACCCCACAGCTGACGTTGAGGGCTTTGATGCACTTCGTAAAATCTGCATTCTCGCTTCACTCTGCTTCGGTACTCACGTTTACCCTGACGGTATTTACACCGAGGGTATTTCAAAAATTACTCTCGAAGATGTTGCTTATGCAGAAAGCTATGACGCAGTAATCAAGCTTATTGCCAGAGCAAAGAAAATTTCCGACGACAGAATTACCGTTATGGTAACTCCCTGTCTTGTTAAGAATGAATCCATGCTTTCAGGTGTAAGCGGTGTGTTCAACGCTTGTCTTGTGCGTGGAGATATGACTGGTGATGTGCTTATGTACGGTAAGGGTGCAGGAAAGCTTGCAACAGCTTCAGCAGTTGTGGGTGACATTATCGATTGTGCTTCCAATGATAAGGAGAGAAAATTCTTTGGTTGGGCACAGGAGAAAAAAGACTTCGTGGCTTCATATCTCGAGAACGAAACTGCTTTCTACGTAAGAGCAACTGACACAGACAAAAATGCAATTGAAGAAGCTTTCGGCAAGGTAAAGTATCTCAGTAGAGAGAATCAGCCCGAAAAAGAAATAGCTTTCGTAACACCCGTTATGAAAGAAAGTGAATTTGGTAATAAGCTCTCACAGCTTAGTATAAATCTTATCTCAACTATCAGAATCTCAGATTATTGATAAAAAAGAATTATAGGAGGACGAGTATGGCACTCATTGTACAGAAGTTCGGTGGCTCATCTGTTGCAAACGCAGAAAGAGTTATGAATGTTGCCCGTATCATCACGGATACTTATAAAGACGGAAACAGCGTTGTAGTTGTTGTTTCTGCTCAGGGTGATACAACAGATGACCTTATCGACAAAGCAAACGAAATCAACCCCAAGGCATCAAAAAGAGAGATGGATATGCTCCTTACAGCAGGTGAGCAGATTTCAATTTCACTTCTTGCTATGGCAATTGAAAAGCTGGGCTATCCCGTTATTTCACTTTTGGGCTGGCAGGCAGGCTTTCATACCAATTCAGCTTACGGCTCAGCAAGAATTTCCACAATCAAAACAGAAAGACTCCAGAATGAGCTTGACAAAAAGAACATTGTAATCGTTGCAGGCTTCCAGGGTCTTAACAAGTATGAAGACCTTACAACTCTTGGAAGAGGCGGCAGTGACACAAGTGCTGTTGCAATTGCTGCAGCTCTTCACGCTGATCGCTGTCAGATTTACACCGACGTAACAGGTGTGTTCACAGCTGACCCGAGAAAGGTTGAAAACACTCAGAAGCTTAAGGACATCACTTATGATGAAATGCTTGAATTCGCAACACTGGGTGCTCAGGTTCTCAACAACCGCTCAGTAGAAATGGCTAAAAAATATAACGTAGAATTAGAGGTTCTCTCAAGTATGGTAAGAGAGCCCGGTACAATTGTCAGGGAGGTAGCAGATATGGAAAAAATGTTAATCAGAGGCGTAACTAAGGATACAGATATTGCAAGAATTTCAGTTGTAGGCATGAAGGATATTCCCGGTAATGCATTCAAGATGTTTTCAAAGCTTGCTGCAAAGGGTATCAATATCGACGTAATTCTTCAGTCAGTAGGCAGAGACGGCACAAAGGATATTTCCTTCACCTGTGCAAAGAGCCACGCTGATGAAGCAGTTGAAATCCTCAACAGCATTTTCGCTATGGAAGGCGCTGCAGTTGCTTCAGACACAACAGTTGCCAAGGTTTCAATTGTTGGTGCAGGTATGCAGTCACACTCAGGCACAGCTTCAAAGATGTTCGGTGCTCTTTATGAAGCAGGCATCAACATCAGCATGATTTCCACAAGTGAAATCACAATTTCAGTACTTATCGACAAGGAGCTTGCTGACAAGGCTGTTTCAGCTGTTCACAAGGCATTCTTTGGTTAATT
Organism: Clostridia bacterium; assembly: GCA_017522205.1. Classification (GTDB taxonomy): domain Bacteria; phylum Bacillota; class Clostridia; order Oscillospirales; family Acutalibacteraceae; genus UBA6857. Next base: position 647 of record JAFWZS010000027.1, on the reverse strand, counting down.
CAAAAGCACCCTTCGGGGTACCCTTCATAAGGAAGTTGGTACCCCGAGGAGGCCTTTGTAGTATAAATTAATATTGATTTTTCACGGTGTAGCTTATGCTATGCCGTTTTTTCTTTGGCTTGTTTTTTGTTAATGTGCTTCTGATAAAGAGTTTCCATTTCTTCCGCTGAAAAGAATTTGATGATGCCGACACCTTTGTAATATATATCAATGCTTTGGCGTCTTGCACCATCAATGTAGGTTGGCTTTGACACAACAATCTTTTCAACAAACTCATGTACAATTTCAGGTGTTAATTCCTTAAGTCTTGTAACTCGCTTTGCTTTTTCAATGAATTGCTGTAAGTTTTCTTTCTTGACAGATGCGGTGCTGATATACGCTTCCATTTCAGGAATAGTTTCCTTTAAAGTCTTCTGCTCGTTTTCCAAAGATAAGGATAAAGTGGCAAACCTTTCATCAGATACTTTTCCGATTATGTTATCTTCGTAAAGCTTCTGAATTATGTTGTCAATTTCACTAACACGCCTAATTGCTTTTTCAAGCTCTCTGCGTTTAGTAAGCAACTCTTTCTGTTGCCTTATGTCAAGAATGTTCATCTGCTCTTTTGCAAACTGAGTTTCATAACATTGAACATACCATAAAACTCT
>JAFWZS010000026.1 GCA_017522205.1 Clostridia bacterium | reverse complement strand
CTGAAAATCGCACAAAGTGTCGAACCTTGTGCGATTTTAGTATTGTTTTGACCTTTTTTTGCCCACTCGGAGTACCTTTGTACGCCTTCGGGACAAAGAAAAGGTCATCTTGTACATTTCTCGGCAGTCTGCCAGCTTGTCAAAAACTACTTTTTCGACAAGCTGGGCACAGCACTCTAAACAGAGTGCTGTGCTGCTTTTAACTGAACTTATAAGTTTTACCTTTTTCTGTGGGGAAGCTTGTTATGCCGTCTGCAAATTCTGTTTCAATTTCATTTCCCTCTTCGTCATAAACGATAAGAATTTTTCCGTCATATCTGAGCTTACATTCTTCACCGCAGTTTGACCTGACTGTGCCTTCTCTGAGCTTTCCGTCTCTCCATTTAAGGCTCAGTTCAAAGTTGCCCCTTGCAAGAAGACCGCTGATTTCACCTTCGCTCCAGGAGTCGGGAAGTGCAGGAAGCACCTGAATATAGCCTAAGTGGCTCTGGAGAAGCATTTCGCAAATTCCTGCAAGAAGTCCGAAGTTGCCGTCAATCTGGAAGGGTGGGTGAGTGCTGAAAAGATTGTCAAGAACGGTGTCCTTAATGAATCTTGATATAAGGTCATCACACTTGTTACCTTTAAGAAGTCTCGCATAGCAGAGAATGCGCATTGCAAGACCCCAACCCGTGCTCTTGTCACCTCTGTCCTCGAGAGTGGTCAGACAAGCCTTTGAAAGCGCCTCATTATATGGGTCAATCTGTCTGAAGGGATAAAGGCAAAGAAGATGTGAAATGTGGCGGTGTTTTCTCTGCACACCCTGATTGTAGAAGCCACGCATAAAGAACTTGTCTTCGTCATACCATTCCTTGATTTGTCCCCATTTGCCTATATTGACAGGTCTGAGTTTTTCAATTTGCATCTTGATTTTTTCAATAAGAGCAGTATTGATTTCACTTTGGAAGCCTTTGCTCTTAAGGATTTCAGCAGCCTCAATTGTACTGTAGAAAAGGTCGTAAATAATAGTCTGGTCGTATGTGTTACCTGCAGCAACGGGACCGTGTTCAGGTGAAAAACCGGGTGAGCATACAAGCCTGCCGCTGTTTTTGTCTTCGATAAGAAGCTGTGACCACATAAGTGAACATTCTTCCATTGCAGGATAAATATCTTTTCTCAGCTTTTCTGTGTCGAGAGTGAAAAGATAGTAGTCATACATATTCTGAAGCGCCCATGCACCGTTTGTAGGTGCCCAACCCCATTTCCATTCGCTGCCAGGGCCGACAAAGCCGAGAGGTGTTACCATTGTGTGGAACATAAAGCCCGTTGCCTTGTTGTAGTCAGGCTCACCGTCTTTGTCTTCGCCGATGCCGAGAGTTTTGTTGGCCACGATTCTGCCCGACTTTTTAAGGCTGTTCACAAAATCAATGTAGGGCAAGGTGGTTTCAGGAAGATTTGCAACATAAGCGCCCCAGTAGTTCATCTGGATGTTTACGTTGAAATGGTAGTCGCAGCACCAGGGAGGATTGTTCTTTGCGCTCCAGATGCCCTGAAGATTCGCGGGAAGACTTCCGTATCTTGATGAGGCAATAAGCAGATATCTGCCGTAGTTAAAAAGAGTAGTGTAAAGAGCTCTCTTGTGTTCGCCCTTTTTTGAAAAACGCTTCAGCATATGGTCGGTAGCAAAAAGACTTTCATCCTCACCGAGAGTAAATTTTACACGGCTGAAAAGCTTCTGATAATCGTCAAGATGAGTTCTGTAAAGCTCACCGAAGCTCTTTTTGCCTGCTTTTTCAACTGTATCAAGAGCCTTTTTGAGAGGGTCACTGCCGTCTGAGAAGTTCGGGAAATCGTTTATGTAGTCTGTAGCAAGACTCATAATTATAACAACGCTCTCGGCATCTTTTACGGCAACCGTACCGTTTTCGAGAGCTTCTGCAGTTCCGCCTTCGGGAATAATTTTAACCGCACAGCCGTATTTCATTGAGTTTTTCTCTTTGCCTTCGTCAGCACCGATACCTTTGTTGGCGGTAACAGTACCCCCAAGAAGAATTGTGTCGCCCTCTGCTTTCGGAGTGCCCTTCTGCTCCGATACCACATAGGTGTTGAAGCTGAGAGCGGCGTTTTCACCTTCAGCCTTAAGTCTTGCTACGAAAACGTTATCGGGATAGCTCACAAAATAGTGACGTGTATATGTAACATCCTTTGACTGAAAGCTCACCATTGAAGATGCGGTTTCAAGGTCAAGGTCTCTTACGTAATTTGAAGTTTCAGCGAATTCTTCAAACTGAAAATAAAGATTGCCAAAGGACTGATATGCACCAAAGCCCTCCATATTACCCTCAAGAAGGTGCATTTTTGCCGTTGCACCCTTTCTGTCGCCTTTGTTTAAAAGCTCCTGAATTTCTCTCATGCCCTTACCTTTGTCAGGGTTGCTGATGCCGCCGTTAAAAGATGGTACATCCTTTCCTCCTGACCAAAGAGTTTTTTCGTTGAAGTGAATAAGCTCACAGCTTTCACCGCCGAAAACCTTTACACCTATTTTACCGTTGCCGAGAGGCAGAGCCTGTTTTTCCCAGCCGAGATAACTCATATCGGCAGGCTTATTGTAACAAAGTATCATAATCGCACCCCTGTTAAAATTTATATATATAATTATATCTCTAACGTAAAATATGTCAAGAAGAATAAAAAGGATACGAAACCTTAAAAACTTCTTCAAATAAATTGATTTTTGCTTTAGTTTGTGGTATTATACATAATGTATGATTATAACTATAGCGATTTACACCGAAAGGATTAAGCAATGGAAAAGGAATTTCTTATAAGCGTTCTCACAAAACAGGAAATTGAGGGTGAGAAAGAAGAACTTGAAGTGATGACAAAAGCATCTCTCAATTTAAATGAGAACGGTTATGTGATTTCTTATGCTGAAGAAGAGGAAGACGGCAGCAGAAGCGTTACAACCCTTGAGGTTGAAAACGGAAATCAGATCACCGTCAACAGAGAAGGTATAATAAGCACTCACATGATTCTCAGAAAAGGCACGAGAAGTCTTTCTCACCATGTAACTCCATACGGTGCTTTTTCAATGGGTATAGAGGCTACTGTCATTGAAAGCGAAATGAATGAAAACGGCGGAATTCTCAGATTCAGTTATCTCACAGATGTTGAAATGAAGCCCTTAGGTGAAATCGAGTTTGATATAACACTTAATCCCATAGGTTGAGGAGGACAAGCAAAAAATGTCACAGACTGTAAATAAAGCGCAGAATCAGATAAAAAGTCTTATTGCTTCTGCAATAGAAAAGGCACAGAAAAACGGCACACTTCCTGAAGGTGAATACAGTGCCTTTTCAGTTGAAGTTCCCGCCGACAGAAACAACGGCGATTACTCAACAAACGCAGCAATGGTAAACGCAAGAGCATTCAGACTTCCCCCGAGAAAAATTGCAGAGGTAATTGCAGAAAATGCAGATCTTGAAGGCACATACTTCCAAAAAATTGAAATTGCAGGCCCCGGCTTTATAAACTTCTTCCTTTCAGATGTTTACTATGCAGACATTATTTTTGAGGTAAGAGAAGCAGGTGATTCCTACGGAAGAAGCAATTATGGTAAGGGAAAAAGAGTGAACGTGGAATTTGTTTCAGCTAACCCCACAGGTCCTATGCACATGGGTAACGCAAGAGGCGGTGCTCTCGGTGACTGCTATGCGGCGGTTCTCGATTATGCAGGCTACGAGGTTGAAAGAGAATTCTATGTAAACGACGCAGGCAATCAGATTGAAAAATTCGGCCTTTCACTTGATATCCGTTATCAGCAGCTTTGCGGGAAGGAAATTGAGCTTCCCGAGGACAGCTACCACGGTGAAGACATTATTGAAAGAGCACAGGAATATAAAGACGAGTTCGGCACCTCTCTTATGGAAAAGAGCGAGGAAGAAAGAAGAAAAGCTCTTGTTGAGTATTCACTTCCTAAGAATCTTTCCAATATGAGAAAGGCTATGGATAAATACCGTATCGATTATGATTTATGGTTCAGTGAGCTTTCACTTCATAACGGCGGTGAGCTTCAGGAGACAATCGACCTTCTTAAAGAGGGCGGTTACACCTATGAAAAGGACGGCGCTCTTTGGTATAAGAACATTGAAGTTCAGACAGAAATGCTTCTTTCAGAGGGCAAAACTCAGGAATATATCGACAAGCTTGAGCTGAAGGATGACGTACTTATCAGAGCAAACGGAAATCCCACCTACTTCGCTGCCGATATTGCATATCACAGAAACAAGCTTCAGAAGAGAAATTTCGATATGGCAGTTGACGTGTGGGGCGCTGACCACCACGGCCACGTTGCAAGAATGAAGGGTGCAATGAAGGCCTGTGGAATAGATCCCGAAAGACTCTCCATTCTCCTTTGTCAGTTTGTACGCCTTGTCCGTGACGGCGAGGTTGTAAGAATGTCAAAGAGAACAGGTAAGGCTATTACTCTTGTTGACCTTCTTAATGAAGTGCCCATTGATGCAGTACGCTTCCTCTTCAACATGAGAGAGCCGGGTTCACTTATGGACTTTGACCTTGACCTTGCAGTTGAAGAGAGCTCACAGAATCCCGTTTACTACTGTCAGTATGCACATGCAAGAATCTGCAGTATCCTTTCAAAACTCAAGGATGAGGGCAAAGAAGCAAGAGACTGCACAGCAGAAGAGCTTATGCTTCTTAAGGCTTCCGAAGAAAGAGAGCTTATCAGATATATCTCAACTCTTGAAGATGTAATTATAAATGCAGCAAAGAACTATGACCCTGCAAAGGTTACTCATTTTGCAGTTGACCTTGCAACACATTTCCATAAGTTCTACAATAACTGCAGAGTAAATGTTGAAGACGAAAGTCTCAGACAGGCGAGAGTGGCTCTTTGCATCTGTGTCCGTGACACAATGAAGAGCATTCTCAATATGCTTAAGGTTGAAGCCCCCGAAAGAATGTAAGCATAAATAAGGTATATTTAAGCTTACAGGGGTAAAATAAAAACAGATAATAAAACTAAAAATAAGGAGATAAAATTATGAGCGCTGAAAAAATCCTCGTTGTCGATGACGACCTTAATATTTGCGAATTACTGAGACTTTATCTTACAAAAGACGGCTACAACGTTGTTGTGGCAAATGACGGCCAGAGTGCTGTTTCCATGTTCCAGGAAGAAAACCCCAGCCTTGTTCTTCTTGACGTTATGCTTCCGAAGCTTGACGGTTGGCAGGTTTGCAGAGAAATCAGAAAATTCTCTGAAACTCCTATTATTATGCTCACAGCAAAGGGTGAGGTTTTTGACCGTGTGCTCGGTCTTGAGCTTGGTGCAGACGACTATGTTGTAAAGCCCTTTGATACAAAGGAAATCGTTGCAAGAATCAAGGCAGTTCTAAGAAGAAGTGCTGCTTCAACCGTTGAAGAAGTAAAAGAAGTACATTACGACAAGCTTTCAATCAACCTCACTAACTATGAGCTTAAGGTGGCAGGTGTGCAGATTGACACACCTCCCAAAGAAATGGAACTTATTTTCCACCTTGCAAAGAATCCCAACAGAGTTTTCACAAGAGATCAGCTTCTTGACGAAGTATGGGGATATGACTATTACGGTGATTCAAGAACAGTTGACGTTCACGTAAAGAGACTTCGTGAAAAGCTTGAAGGAGCTTCCGATAAATGGGAACTCAGAACTGTCTGGGGCGTAGGCTACAAATTTGAAACCAAGGAATAAGCTTTATTAAAACTTATTACGTGCCCGGTAGTTTTATCGGGCACATCTTAATATAACAGGGTGAGTGTTATGGCAAAAAAAGGACGAAAAAAAAGAAACGGTATGTTCCGCAAATATTTTATTATCGGCGGATCAATCATAGTTGTGGGCTTTATTATAATTTCACTTGCAATTATGATTTTCGTAGCAAATCAATGGTGGACAGACAAGGTTGATGAGCTTTTAAGAAACTCTCACAATATTTCTTATATGTATACGAACAACCTTGGTAAAGGCGGTAAGGTTAAAAATGAAAATATGATAACTACTGCCCTTGCTATGATGTCTGACTCCAGCGTTTCCGATTATTTTATTTCGGACAAAAACGGTAAGGTGATTTATTGCGGCGACTGTGAAGACGGCAGAACCGAACACTGCGAAAACCATAAAAACTTTGTTGTAAGTAAGAGCCATATCGACAGAGCTTTAGACGGCGGCTTTTCCGACTATATGACAGACGATGATTTCGGTATCGGCAAATTCGTTGTTGCCGTGCCTATAAAAAACGGACATGATACAGTTGCTATTTCCTTTGCGATTGAAGATGCGGTAACCGGTCTCGTGCCGTATGTTACAAGTATCGCTCAGTTTATGACTTATGCAATCTTCTTCGTGCTTATTTTTATGCTTATCATAATATACTATTTAACGAGAGGCATTACAAAGCCTCTTGAAGATATGAAGGAAGTTACAAGACACATTGCAAAGGGTGAATTTAATTACAGAGCTGAGGAAAACTATAAGCAGAAGGATATCAACGACTTTGCAAAGCAGCTCAACAAAATGGCGTACGAGCTTGCAATCGATGACGAGTCGAGAAAGAGCTTTGTTGCAAATGTATCTCACGAGCTGAAAACTCCCATGACTTCAATAGGCGGCTTTATTGACGGCATACTTGACGGTACTATTCCTCCCGAAGAGGAGAAGAAATATCTTAGTATTGTCTCAAACGAGGTTAAGCGTCTTTCAAGAATGGTTGTTTCAATGCTCAATCTTTCAAAAATTGAGGCGGGCGAAGTGCCTCTTGCTCCGGCAGATTATGACATCGGCAAGCAGATTTTTGAAACTCTTCTTTCATTTGAAAAGAAAATCGATGAAAAACGAATTGAAATTGAGGGATTTGAAGAAATCAGCAATGTTATTATCCGTGCAGACAGAGACCTTCTTCAGCAGGTGCTTTACAATCTTCTTGACAATGCGGTTAAGTTCACTCCCCAAAAGGGAACTATACGTATCTATGCAAATAATGACGGCAAAAAGACAACCGTGAGAATAAGAAATTCAGGTGCAGGCGTTTCACCTGAAGAGATTTCACGAATTTTCGAACGCTTCTATAAGGTTGATAAATCAAGAAGCTACGACGTAAAGGGTGTAGGTCTGGGACTTTATATTGTAAAGACCATTATCAATATGCACGACGGTGAAATTACCGCCTCAAGCAAGCAGGGTGAGTACACCGAATTCGCTTTTGAAATACCCTACAGAGAATAAATTACAATTTTGTAATTTTTAAACTTATTTTTAACGAAGACGTATATTATTTTATCAATGCTTTCAGAAAGGAGCATATAATATATGAATGACAATAAAGATTTCACCGATGTGTTTTCAGATAACGGCGAAAACCCGGAGTCAAAAAAAGAGAATGCAGGCTTTGATTTTCCGAAACCGCCTGTAAAATCAGAAGAAAATACTTATCATTTCAAAGGCGACCCCTATGAAACTCAGAAAGAACCTGCAGAACGCTATTTTGAAACTGTTGAAAGAAACAAACCAATTGCTGAAGAACCAAAGGTGGAGTTCAATCCTTACGAGCCCAAGGAAAACCGTGAGCCTCAGGGACAGAGAGTAACTGCTCAATATACAGAACCCTATAATTATGTGAATCCTCAGTATACCTCTGAGCCTTCTTATGAACCGCCTAAAAAAGGCAAGGGTAAGAAGTTTGTGGGTATTTTTGTGGCAATCTGTGCAGTTGTTGCGGTGGCGCTCATTGCTCTTGGCCTTGGCGGAAATACAGATAAAATTATAACAACAAAGCCGAATTCTTCATCAACGCAGAATATTCCGGATGAAAATATGCCTCAGGTTTCAACGACTGCTCCCGGTAAGGTTGAAGAAGTAAACTCAGTATGGGTGGCAGAAAAGGTAAGACCCAGCGTTGTGGGTGTTATGACATACAAAAACGGTCAGCTTGCAGGTGAAGGCTCAGGCGTTCTCTGGATGGAAAAGGATGATTACACCTATGTAATTACCTGCGCTCACGTTATTAATGAAAAGGGCGTAACCTACGGTGTGCTTCTTCTTGACGGAAAAAGCTATGAAGCAACCCTTGTGGGTGCAGATACAAGAACCGATATCGGTGTTGTAAAAATTAAAGCAAAGGGACTTCCCCTTGCGGAGCTTGGCGACTCAAGCACACTCAAAATCGGTGAACCTGTTTATGCAATCGGTAATCCCGGCGGCTCAGAATACTTCGGCTCACTGACAGACGGCATTGTTTCAGCAATTGACCGTTCCGTTACAGCAACATACAAAATGACCTGCATTCAGCACAACGCAGCAATCAACCCCGGCAACTCAGGCGGCGCTCTTGTAAACACCGCAGGACAGATTGTAGGCATCAACTCATCAAAAATTGCAAGTACGGAATACGAAGGTATGGGCTTTGCAGTTCCGACAGTAATTGCCAAACCTGTTGCAGAGGCTCTTGTGCAGTACAGTTATGTGCCCAACAGACCGAAGCTCGGTATTGAATATGCTCCCGTAAGTGCTTATCAGCTCTACTCAATGGTAGTTTCAATCAAGGGACTTCCCCAGGGTTCACTTGTAATTGCAGGAATATCATCCGACAGCTCACTCAAGGATACAGATGCTCAGGTTGGCGACCTTATTATCGGTGTAAACGGCAAGGATATGAACGATTCAAGTGTACTTCTTGACCTTATTGAAACGGGTGCAGTAGGGGACACACTTACCCTCACGCTTTGCAGAATTGATAACAGAAGCTACAAAACAAAAACCTTTGATGTGACCATTACCCTTGTGGAGGATAAGGGTACACAGCAGGAGGAAGAAGAAACGACAACTCAGAACTATAACGACGGCGGCTACTATTACGGTGGCTCAAGCAGCTTTGAGGACTTCTTCAACGATTACTTCTTTGGTTGGTAAATTAAGTGCCGCCCGAACGCTCTGCGTTCGGGCGGCTTTTTGCGGGTGTCAGAAAGTCACATCAGCGAAAAGACAGTGAGTGCTTCTTTTACTCTTTCATAGATTTTGTCGCAGTCAGAGTATGCACTGTCGGGTTCGCCTGCTTTCAGTTCGAATGAAGGCTTTGAAAACTCTTTTGAAAACCAAGCGGGAAAACCGCAGATGTTTTCATCCTCAGTCTGCAAAAGGGGATAATAACAACCCTGAGCTATGATTTTTGACATAAGCTCACTTTCGGGAATAAGGTGATTGTCAGGTGCAGAAATAAGCGTTTCGCCACCTGATGAAACAGAAAGGCACTGCCTGAATGAACGCACACGGCAAAGTCGTGTGAGTGCCTTTGTCTCTGCTTCACTTTCGGGATACTCTCCTGCAAAATCTGTGGAAAACGGACCGGTAATGCCGTTTTCCATATTCTTTTTCTGAAAGTCTTCAAAGCCCGTACTGAAGTTTTTTCTTATGTCAACTCCTCTTGCGTTGCTTTGCCAGAAAGAGTAGTCACCTGAACCGATTGTTGAAATGAATTTTCTCAGAGACTTTGCTCCCTCAGTGCCGTAAAGGTTTATTTCTCTTCCGTCAGGATTTACTGACGGAATAACGGTGATGCCAAGCTGTGAAAGGGCTCGTCTTATATTGACGCCGCATAGGTCGCGTTTTTCTTTTATGCTTCTGCACACATCTTCAATGAACATATAGAGAAGGAGAGGACTTGTACCGTCGCTCCCTTCAAATCCTCCTGCAATTATTACACTGTTATGTAAGGAGCCGAGAGAAAAGGAAAAAATTCCTCTGCCGAGAACAGTTCGGCCTGAAATATCCACCTTTAAAAAGGGATATTCTTTCACAAGGTCTTCAATTAATCGTTTATTTGTGTTATAATCAAATATAATGGGTTTTACAATACGGCTCATTTTATCACCTGTTATTTAAAAAATGTTGTACTACAATTTATATTCCATAAGCTCCATAATATGATGAAAGGCGGAAAAAGAGATGGATTTTTTTGAAAAGACCCTCAGTACAAAAGATATATTCAAGGGTAAGGTTTTCAGCGTACACGTTGACGATATTGAGCTTCCTGACGGCAGCAAATCCTTCAGGGAAATTGTTGAACACAGCGGTGGTGTATGTGTTGCCGCTGTAACCGATGCAGATGAGCTGTTCTTTGTAAGACAGTTCCGTTACCCTTATAAAAAGGTGCTTCTCGAGCTTCCTGCAGGAAAGCTTGAAAAGGGTGAAGACCCACTTGATGCAGGCAAAAGAGAGCTTCAGGAGGAATGCGGAGTAATTGCAGATGAAATTATTTCTATGGGTACGGTTTATCCTACCGTAGCTTACTGCAGTGAAATTATTTACCTTTACGCCGCAAAAAATCTCACTGCAACAAAGCAGAGTCTTGACGAGGGTGAGTTCTTAGGTGTAGAAAAAATAAAAATCAGCGATGCTGTAGAAATGGTAATGAAGGGTGAAATTTCCGACTCAAAAACTGCCGTGCTTGTGCTTAAACTTGCAAAGCTCAAAGAGGAGGGCAAATTCTGATGAAGGATTTTATTGTCGCTTCAGCTTCACCCAGAAGAAAAGAAATCCTTACTATGGGAGGCTTTTCTTTCAGGATTATTCCTTCAGATTGTGATGAAACAATAAAAGAAAAGCTCACCCCCGAAGAGACCGTGATGGTTCTTGCTGAAAGAAAGGCTCTTTCCGTGCTTGAAGAAAACGCAGAATCGGTTGTCCTCGGTTGCGATACCGTTGTTGCGTTGAATGACGAAATTCTCGGAAAACCTACCGACAGAGAAGATGCGTTTAATATGATTAAATCCCTTTCAGGAAAATCTCACAGAGTCTGCACAGGTGTCTGCATTGCTGACAAAAACCGAACGGAAACCTTTGTAACTGTTGCGGAGGTGGAGTTTTACGAAATAAGCGACGAAACTGCAAGAAGCTATGCTGAAACGGGCGAATGCGACGACAAGGCAGGAGCTTACGGTATACAGGGTCTTGGCGGTACACTTGTTAAAAGTATAAAAGGCGACTACTATGCAATTGTAGGCTTGCCTTATGCCGAAACGGTGCGAGTGCTTCATTCATTCGGAATAAAAGGAAAAATTGAGTTCTGATTTTATAGGGCTGTTACACTTTCGTGTGGCGGCCTATAAATTTTTTCATTAAAATTAATACAATTTTTTCATTCTGCTATTGAGTAAAAGTTCATTTTAATATATAATAATAAAATAAATTATAATGAGTTATTATGTCTGAAGGTGACCTCTTTGTCACCGTTATGAAAATAAAGGAGTAGAAGGATATGTTATTTTCTCAGGATATAGGAATTGACCTTGGCACTGCCAACACTCTTGTTTTTGTAAAGGGTAAGGGTATCGTTATTCGTGAGCCTTCCGTTGTTGCAATCAATGTAAGTGCACGTCCTGCAAAGGTTGTTGCCGTTGGTAAGGAAGCTAAGGAAATGATAGGCAGAACTCCCGGCTCAATTGCCGCAATGCGCCCCATAACTGACGGTGTAATTGCTGACTTTGACATCACCTGCGAAATGCTTAAAAAATTCATCCATAAAGCACTTGGCGGCTCATATTTTGCAAAGGCGAGAGTTGTAATCTGCATCCCCTCAGGTGTTACTGAGGTTGAAAGACGTAACGTTCACGACGTTGCAATTGAAGCAGGCGCAAAATACGTAAGCCTTATCGAAGAGCCTATGGCTGCTGCAATCGGTGCAGGACTTCCCGTAAGCGATGCAGTGGGCAGTATGGTTGTGGATATCGGCGGCGGTACTTCTGAGGTCGCAGTTATCTCTCTCGGTGATATTGTTACATCAAAATCTGTAAGAGTTGCAGGCTACAGCTTCGACAATGCAATCAGCCAGTACATCAAACGAAAATATAATCTTCTTGTAGGTGAAAGAACAGCCGAGGACATCAAAATCAAAATCGGCTCAGCGGCACCCTATGAGGGCGAAGGCAAAATGGAGGTTAAGGGCAGAAACCTTGTTGACGGTCTTCCTAAGAGTGTTACCATCACAAGTGAGGAAATCAGAGAAGCTCTTTCCGACTGCGTGAATCAGATTCTTGACGCAGTGACCTCAACTCTTGAAAAAACTCCTCCTGAGCTTTCAGCAGATATTATGGAACACGGAATTACTCTCACGGGCGGCGGCTCACTTCTGAGAGGTCTTGATTCCCTTATTGCAAGAGAGACAGGTATGCCGGTTAATATTGCGGACAACCCCATTGACTGTGTTGCTGACGGAACCGGTATTTTCCTTGAGTCAGACGTTCTCGGTAAAGTAGGAAAAAAACTTTAAAATTAGTGGCGGAACTTAAAAGGGTGTGTAAAAATGCTTCAGTTTTTAAAGGGAAGAAAATTCAGAAGTTTTCTTCTTGTTATATGTGCCCTTCTTTTCGGTGCTGTTATGGCAATGGTGTCTCAGAATGCTTCAACTCCCGTAACAAATGCGGTGAGTATAGTACTGAGACCTTTGCAGAAGCTTTCTGACAGTGTCAGCGACAGAATTTCGGTTGCAGTTGATTACTTCAGAAGCTCGGCAAGCTATAAAAGCGAAAATGAAAGGCTAAAACAGAAAATAGCTGAATATGAAAATCAGCTTGTAGAGTATAATGATATTGCAGAAAAGCTCGCTGCCTATGAAACAATGCTTGGTGTAAAAGAGGAAAATCCCGATTTTGAGCTTTGCAGTGCAGATATCATAGGCACAGACAGTGATGATCTGTTTACTGCTCTCATTATTGATAAAGGCAGCAACAATGGAATTTCTGCTAAAGACCCGGTTGTTTACGGAAACTATCTTGTGGGCGTTGTAAAAAAGGTTCATCCCACCTACAGTGTGGTGGAAACCTTTCTTAATCCCGGCGTGAACATCAGCGCCATTGAAAGCAAAACCCGTGAGGTTTCCTACGTTACAACAACGGCAGAATATCTGAAAAGCGGACTTTGCATTATGGAAAGTCTCGACAGAACAACTGCCATTGCTCCCGGCGGTCTCGTAATCACCTCGGGCATAGGCGGACTTTATCCCAAGGGACTTATTATCGGTTCTGTAAAGGAGATAGGGGAGAGTAAGTTTGAGCTTTCATCCTTTGCGGTAATTGAGCCCGGTATAGCACTTAATGAGCTTGAAAGTGTTTTTGTAATTACTGCCTTCGAAGGTCAGGGTGTAGAAGAAATTATTGACTGATAATCTGATTGTTAAAGAGAAAGGACGGTGAAAGGAATGAACCTGAAGGATATAAAAATCCCCGAAATAAGCCTGCACAGCAAAAGACGCATAATATTTGCTCTTTTGATTTTTGCGGTTGCAGTTTTTTCAAAGTCGGGTTTCGTTCTTCGCCCCTTTTCCGTTTCACCGATGATAATGGTGCCTCTCTCGGTAATCATAGCGCTTTATGAAAAAAGCATTCCCGGTATGGCTTTCGGAATTTTGTGCGGAGCTTTATGGGATCTTACGGCAGCCACACCCGACGGCTTTTATACGGTTTTACTTGCAGTTGCAGGTTTTGTGTGCGGAAGCCTTTCAACCTTTTTTGTAAGAACAAATCTTTTCTCATCTTTGCTTCTTACCTTTTTTACGGCAGGAGGCTGCAGTCTTATGCATTGGGGACTGTTCTATTTAAGAAAAGGCTATGACGGAGCCTTCGGTGTGCTTTTCGGTCACTATCTTCCGTCTGTACTGTATACGCTTGTTTTCAGCACAATTTTCTATTATGTTATTGATTATATCGTAAAGCATACTAAAGAGAAGAAAAAGCTTCTCTGATGATGCTCGTAAGTTTAATGAAAGGAGTGAACAAAAAATGCAGAACAAATTTGAAAAAAGACGCTTCATCTCAGTTTTCGCAATAATACTCTGCATTTTTGCAGCTTTTCTCGTTCACCTTTTCAGAATTCAGATTGTGGGCAAAAACGAGTCCTCCGACACAGTTGTTTCCGTTGTGGAAGTACCTGTTGAAGCGGTGAGAGGTGAGGTCCTTGACAGAAACGGATATCCTCTTGCAACGAATAAAAAGGTAAACAAAATTATTTTCAACTATCTTTCCTTCCCTAAGGAATATGAGGAAAGAAATAAAATAATTCTTGAGCTTGTTTCACTTTTCGACAAAAACGAAACTGAGTGGAATGATAATCTTCCCATTGAGGTTACGAAAAAAGGTCAGCTGAAATTTTCAAAGGATAAGGACAATGAAGTATCTTACCTTAAGAGTGAGGCTTTCCTTGACCTTAACTATTATGCTACAGTTGAAAACTGCTTTGACGCACTTGTGTCAAGATATGAACTTCAGAATTATCCGCTTGAAAAGGCGAGGAATATTGCTTCCGTATACTACTATATGGTTAAAAGCGGCTTCAACACGGGCAGAAACTATGAATTTGCAACAGAGGTTTCAAATGAGCTTGTTTCCGTCATAAAGGAAAAAGCTGCAGAGTTTCCCGGTGTTGAAATTGAGGTAACTTACGAAAGAGCTTATCCTGACGGTACTCTTGCTCCTCACGTATTAGGTAGAGTGGGTGCAATTACTCAGGAGGAGTATGAAAGCAAAAAGAATGACGGTTATACCCTCAACGATGATATAGGTAAAAGCGGTGTTGAGTCTGCAATGGAAAGCTACCTGAGAGGTACCAACGGTGTAATGACAATTACCACCGATGCTGAGGGCAACAAAACAGAAACTTACACAAAAGAGCCTGTTCCCGGTAACAATGTAATCCTCACAATTGATAGAGGTGTGCAGAAGGTGGCTCAGGATGCTCTTAAGGAGGGCGTAGAAAGTCTCCAGACACATCTTAACCGAATTTATCCCCTTACGGGTGCAGTTGTGGTCATGGACACGAGAACAAACGAGTGCCTTGCAATGGCTTCATACCCAAGCTACAATAACAACACCTACAACAAAAACTCAGCCAAGCTCAATAAGGATGAGCGCAAGCCTCTCTGGAACAGAGCACTGAGAAGTACCTATTCACCCGGTTCGACAGTTAAGCCTGCAGTTTCTATGGCGGGTCTTGAAGAGGGCGTAATCGATGAAGAAACCCGCATTTACTGTATGGGACGTTACACTCACTATCAGGACTATCAGCCCGGCTGTACGGGTCAGCACGGTAATCTTGATGTGGTGAGAGCAATCTATCATTCCTGCAACATTTTCTTCTACGAAACTGCAAGAAGATTAGGTATAGAAAAGCTCAACAGTTATTTCAAAATGTTCGGTCTCGGTGAAGAAACAGGCATTGAGCTTTATGAGAGTACAGGTACAGTTGACTCCGTTGAATTCAGAGAAAACCGTGGTGAACGCTGGACACCGGGTCTTACAATTCAGGCAGGTATCGGCCACGCCGACAACAGATTTACTCCCATTCAGCTTTGCTCATACGTTTCAACAATCGCAAACAGAGGCGTAAGATATAAGGCTCACATTATAAAGGGCGTAAGAACTCCAGACCTTTCTGAGTCAATTATGGAAACACAGACGGAAATTCTCTCTCAGGCTGACTTCAAAGAAGAAAACTGGGATATGGTGCATAAGGGTATGCTTCTTGTGGGTACACAGAGCTATGCAGACTTTTCATCTGTACCCGTTGACGTTGCTGCAAAAACAGGTACAACAACTGTTTCAAAAAGAGTAAACGGCAGAAAGATTGAAACCTACAACGGTTTCCTTATTACCTTTGCACCCTATGAAAAGCCCGAAATTGCAATCTGCGTTGCAGTTGAAGGTGCAGGCAGCGGTGGTTCAACTGCTCCTATTGCGGCTAAGATTATGGAATATTACTTCAGAACAAACAATACAGAAGAAAGCATAAGTGACGAAAACACATTGCTGAGATAAAGGCAGGGGAAAATATGGCTAAAAAAATTGCAATAGCATCAGGCAAGGGCGGAGTCGGAAAATCCTCCCTGACTGTGGGAATAGGTAAAGCACTTGCCGCACGTGGCAAAAAAGTGCTTCTCATTGACTGCGACTGTCTTAAAAGCATCGACCTTCTTACAGGAATTACAGAGTTCCTTCTTTATAACTGGGGTGATGTTGTGAAAAACAGATGCGACAGTGAAAATGCACTTTATGATGCAGGTGACGTAAAAGTTATCACCTGCCCGGATTCCTATGAGGATATTACACCCGAGGAAATGAAAGAGCTTATAAAAAGCTATGAGGAAAGCTTTGATTACATACTTCTCGACTCGCCGGCAGGAATAGACAAGGGCCTCACTCTTGCTTGCAGCGTTGCAGACAGAGGTCTGGTGGTTTCAACTCCCGACCTTGTGTGCGTAAGAAGTGCCTGCATTGCTGCAAGGCAGATGGAAAAGCTGGGTGTGACAGACACACGTCTCATTATCAACCGTGTGAAAAAGAGAGATGTAACAAAAGGCAGACTTCTCAACGTGGATTCAGTAATTGACTCAACAGAGATTCAGCTTATCGGCGTTGTACCTGAGGATGCGAAAATCCGCCTCGGATCAATGGGTCAGGACATATACAAAAAAGGTCAGGTTTCATATAAGGCTTTCTGCAATATAGCCGGAAGAATTGAAGGAGAAACCGTTACTTTAAAATTGTAAAATTACGCATAAATATACAAAATATTCAGGAAATACGGAGAAATATAAAATATTTTCAAATTCTACTTGTATTTTTTTATAAAATCTATTGCATTGCGACATTTTTTTTGGTATGATATGAGAGAATTGGATACCTAACGACTAATGAAAGGTGGAGGAAATATTGAATATTGCTCTTATTGCACACGATGCAAAAAAAGAACTAATGACACAGTTTTGTATTGCGTATTGCGGAACCTTAAGCAAACACTCCCTTTGCGCAACCGGAACAACAGGAAAAATGGTTGGCGAAGCAACAGGCCTTGAAATCACTAAGTTCCTTTGCGGATACCAGGGCGGCGAAGAACAGATTGCATCGAGAATAGCTTGCAATGAGATTGACCTTCTTCTGCTTTTCAGAGACCCTCTTACAGCAAAACCCAACGAGCCCAATGAAGCAAGTCTTTTAAGACTTTGCGATGTGCATAATATTCCCGTTGCAACGAATCTTGCAACTGCCGAGGCTCTTATTCACGCCCTTGAAAGAGGCGACCTTGACTGGAGAGATATAGTCAATCCCAAGCGTGTATAATTAAAAAGCACAAAGGCTGAGACGGAAAAGAGTACTTTTATTTCTGCGTTCAGAGAGAGATGCAAAATGCTGGAAGCATCTTACGAAAGAGTTAAAGGAAGACATTCCTGAGCTGACGAAAGTCCGTTTGCCGCGTTAAGGCTTGTAACCACAAGGTTACTCGAGAGGAACGTTTATGTTCAATCGGGGTGGCACCGTGGAGCGAATTCTGCTTCATCCCCAATCTGCTTAAAGCAGTTTGTGGATGGAGTTTTTTATTTTTACTACAAAACTTTTGGAGGATAAATAATGGCATTAGTTACAAAATCAATTAAAGGCACTCAGGATGTACTTCCGGGTGAAAGCCATAAGTGGCAGTATCTTGAGCAGACCGTTCTTGAACAGGCAAAAAATTACGGATATAAGGAAATAAGGGTTCCCGTTTTTGAACATACCGAGCTTTTCCAGAGAGGTGTAGGCGACACAACAGACGTTGTGCAGAAGGAAATGTATACCTTTGAGGATAAGGGCGGCCGTTCAATTACTCTTCGCCCTGAGGGTACAGCAGGTGTGGTGCGTTCATACCTTGAGCATGGTCTTTTCAATGAGCCGGCACCTATGAAGCTCTGCTATACAATTTCCTGCTACCGTTACGAAAAGCCTCAGGCAGGCAGACTCCGTGAATTCCATCAGTTCGG
>JAFWZS010000005.1 GCA_017522205.1 Clostridia bacterium | reverse complement strand
GGTATCATACAGCCTCTAATGGTACGAAAAGATGATAAAGCTGATGTGTATGAAATCATATCTGGTCACAGAAGATACCTTGCAGCAACAAGGCTTAAGCTGACTGAGGTGCCGGTGGTAGTTTTAGATATCACAAAGGAAGAAGCGGATATTATCCTTGTTGACAGTAATCTGCACCGTGAGCATATTCTTCCCTCGGAAAAAGCCTTTGCATACAAGATGAAAATGGATGCTATTAAAAAGCAGGGCAAACGCACAGATTTAACTTCGGACCAAGTCGGACCGAAGTTATCTGCAGATGAAATTTCTGATACAGACAGTGCTTCTCAGGTAAAAAGATATATCCGTCTTACTAACCTGATTCCAAGGCTTCTTGCTTTGGTAGATAGCGGTAAAATTGCACTTGGTCCTGCTGTTGAGCTTTCATATCTCAGCCAAGGTCATCAGAATTTTTTGTCTGAAGCTATTGAGAAAGAACTTGCTACACCATCCCTTGCTCAGGCGCAGAAGTTGAAGAAATTAGAACAAGAGGGAAAGCTTGATGTCGGTACAATTCTTAGTATGGTTAAACAGTCAAAACCTAATCAGGTTATTACGGTTAAAATCCCCGATGATAAAATCAGCAAATATATGAAATCTAATGCTACCGTAAAGGAAAAGGAAGATTTTCTTGCAAAGGCTGTTGAGTATTACGGAAAGCATCTTATGAGGCAGAAAGACAGAGGTGCGAGATAATGAAAAAGCTTAAAGATTTTTACGGTCTTATTGGTGAAGAAGAATATGTAATTGACGGTGTGCTTTACAAGGTTTCTTCAAAGTTCGCACCTGTGAATATCTGTAAGATAGAGAACACCATAAGTGACAAAGCACATAAATATGTAGGCAGTGATTTTGCACATTTGACAAAGACGCAAGATAAAAATACAATGAATGCAGAATATATATGTTTGACTGCCGGGAAGGAGGATTAATGCAGTCTGAAGCAAACATCGGAATTACTGCTATCTACTGCCGATTATCAAGAGATGACGGTACAGAGACAGAGAGTAATTCAATCGGCAACCAAAAGAAAATGCTGACACAAAAAGCAAAGGAATTAGGCTTAACAAATACCAAGTATTATGTTGATGACGGCTATACAGGCACAAACTTCAACAGACCTGCTTTTCAGGAGCTCCTTGATGATATTGAAATGGGGTATATCTCAGTTGTTATCGTCAAAGACCTTTCCAGATTAGGACGTGATTATGTTTCGGTTGGTCATTATACAGATAACTATTTCCCTGAGCATAACGTAAGGTTTATTGCTGTTAATGATATGGTTGACAGTGACGAAGGTGAAAATGAAACCGCACCTTTCAAAAATGTTATGAATGAAATGTATGCGAGAGATATTTCAAGAAAAGTACGCTCCGCACACAGAATCAGAGGTAATATGGGTGAACCATTATCTCAACCACCTTATGGGTATATGAAAAGTCCTGAAAACAAGAAGAAGTGGATAATCGATACCGAAGCGGCAGAGGTTGTAAGGGACATTTACAGAATGTGCCTTGACGGTATGGGTAACGAAGCTATTGCAGGAGAATTACAGAGGCGAGAGATTCTTATCCCCATGGCATATTGGCAAAGTAAAGGCTTAAACCGTGGTGGTAAGAAAACACAGTCGAATCTGTACAAGTGGTGCAAGACTACTGTTCAGAAAATACTCTGTCAACAGGAATACTGCGGTGACGTTATCAACTTCAAAACCTATTCCAAAAACTTTAAGAACAAAACCCGTATTGATAACCCTGTAGAGAATTGGAAAATCTTCAAGGATGTTCACGAGCCAATTATCGACCGTGATACTTGGGAAACGGTTCAGAAGCTCACAGCAAGAACAAAACGCAGAGCGCCGAAGAAAGAGAATGC
>JAFWZS010000025.1 GCA_017522205.1 Clostridia bacterium | reverse complement strand
GCCTCTTTCATTTCTTCAACGCTCATATTGTCAAGCATAATGATATCTGCGCCTGCTTCAAGTGCTTCTCTCAGCATATCAAGATTTTCAACCTCAACTTCAATCTTGCGAACAAAGGGTGCATACTCTTTAGCCATGGTAACGGCTTCTTTTACACCGCCTGCCGCACCGATATGATTGTCTTTAAGAAGAATACCGTCGCTTAAGTTATAACGGTGATTGTATCCGCCACCGACCTTAACAGCGTATTTTTCAAATACCCTCATATTAGGTGTAGTCTTTCTGGTATCGAGAAGCTTTGTATCAGTGCCTTTCAATAAATCGGCAATCTTTCTTGTGTATGTTGCAATACCACTCATTCTCTGAAGATAATTAAGAGCAGTTCTCTCGCCTGAAAGAATAACTCTGATGTCACCTTTTACCAAACCGATTTTCTGCCCGTTTGTAACAAAATCTCCGTCTTTTACAGTAAATGAAACCTCTGTTTTTTCATCGAGTAATTCAAAAACTCTTCTGAATACGTCAAGGCCCGCAATAACACCGTCTTCCTTACATATAAGCTCAACTTCACCGAGCTGATACTGCGGCATAACTGAATTGGTTGTAATGTCCTCACTTGTGATATCTTCCTGCAAGGCACTCAAAATGAGATTATCTGCATTCAGCTTCATTGTAATACTGTTCATTTTTTCTTCTCC
The DNA here is from genome assembly GCA_017522205.1 of Clostridia bacterium. GTDB lineage: Bacteria > Bacillota > Clostridia > Oscillospirales > Acutalibacteraceae > UBA6857. The sequence continues at coordinate 1,287 of JAFWZS010000025.1, read as the reverse complement.
TTTTCTATTGCTTCGAGAACTGCATTTTTATATCTTTCCTCGTATCCGTCATACTGTGACGGGTCTATTTTTATTTCTCTTTTGTTTTCTGACGAAAGATAATTATTTACCATATGACCGGCGGCACGCTTTGCAAAAACAAGACTTTCTAAAAGTGAATTGCTTGCCAGTCTGTTGCGGCCGTGAACGCCGTTGCAGGCGGTTTCACCCACAGCATAAAGACGCTCCATTGATGTTTTACTGAACTTATCAACATCAATACCGCCCATAAAGTAGTGCTGTGAAGGCACAACCGGAAAAGGCTCTTTGGTTACATCGTAGCCTTCTTCAAGACAATGCTGATAAATATTCGGAAAATGAGCTTTTATTTCTTCTTCAGGTATGGGAGAAAGAGACAACCACACGTGTTCACTGCCTTCTTTTTTCATCTCGTCAAAAATTGCATTTGCCACAACATCTCTCGGAAGAAGCTCATTTATAAATCTTTCACCCTTTGAGTTAAGAAGGATTGCTCCTTCACCTCTTACGGATTCCGATATAAGAAATTCTCTGCCGCTCTTTTTTGTGTAAAGAGTAGTCGGATGAATCTGTATATAATCAATGTGCTGCAGCTTAATTTTATGCTTTAAGGCTACCGCCAACGCATCGCCAGTCAGATGGCGGTAATTGGTGGAATGCTTGAATAATCCGCCTATACCACCCGTTGCAAGAACAGTATAATCAGCAGAAATGCTTACAAATTCACCCTTACTGTCTTTACCGATTATACCTGTACATTCGTTATTATAGCAGATAAGGTCCACCATTGTAAAGTTTTCTATCAGGGTAATATTTCTTCTGTTTCTTACGGTATTAAGTAAATTCTGTGTGATTTCCTTACCGGTTTCATCCTCGTGAAAAAGTATTCTTGGATTTGAGTGGGCACCCTCACGGGTATATGTAAATTCTTCACCGTCTTTTTCAAATTTTGCACCGAAGAAAATAAGGTCTCTTATTACCTCCTGAGAGGAACGAATCATAATTTCTACCGAATCGGGATTATTTTCGTAGTGACCTGCTCTCATTGTGTCTTCATAGAAGGCTTTGAAATCCGCCTCGTCACGAAGCACACATATACCGCCCTGTGCAAGGAAAGAATCACTTTTGGGAGCTTCATCTTTGGTTACAATAGTAATCTTTTTATATTCAGGCAGATTAAGCGCGCAGTAAAGACCTGCCACACCGCTGCCCACTATTACAATATCTGTATTCATTTTATCATCTCGCAATTTCAAGCATTTTATTAAG
>JAFWZS010000024.1 GCA_017522205.1 Clostridia bacterium | reverse complement strand
GGTTTTCATTTTTCTTGCCATTGGATTTGTCCTCCTTGTATTTTTTCATAGGTAATATTTTTCGGTTTTACATTTTACCAAATTACATTGTATCACTTAAATGTCCAGTTGTAAATATCTAAAAAGCGAAAAAGTTTTGCTAAATAAAATATTTTTTGTTGAAATCGATTATTTTTTATCGATTAACTGTTGTTTTCAAAAAATCTTCTCTCCTTTCTCATTCGCCGTACTGAGTTTATCATTTCGTACGGTCTTTGTCAATGGATTTTACTATGGAAGTTGTAGGTAAATAAATGTTGACAAATTATGAACAGACGTGATATAATCTGTCTATAAAAAGTAAAGGAGAAATCACCATGAAGAAAACAAAAAAAGCTATCTCGATTTTGCTTGCACTCGTTATGATTATGTCAATCTTTTCACTTTCTTCCTTTGCAAAAAGTGACACTGAAGAAGCCGTAACCTTTGCAGCAGCTACAGAAAAGGCAAACAACTATCCTTTCATTCTCATTCATGGCCTCGGCGGCTGGGGTCAGTACGATTCCGCAACGGAAAGCTACCCCTACTGGGGCGCAGGTGCAGGCATGAGTGAAGGCGACGGCGACTTTGTAAAATTCCTCAAGGATAACGGCTATGATGCCTATGCAGTTTCGGTTGGTCCCGTAAACAGTGCATGGGACAGAGCCTGCGAAATCTACGCTCAGCTTACAGGTACAGTTGTAGACTACGGTGAAGCTCACTCAAAAGCTCACAACCACGCTCGTTTCGGCAGAAGCTTTGAAGGCAAGCCTATTATGGGCAAGGTGTGGAATCCCAATGAGCCGCTTAACCTTATCGGTCACTCATTCGGCGGTCCTGCAAGCAGGCTTTTCGCTTCACTTATGGCTTTCGGTGACGAGGCGGAAATTGCCGCAACAGGCGATAAGACCTCTCCCCTTTTCAAGGGCGGACACAAAAAGGCTGTTCACAGCGTAATCACTCTTTCCGGCTGTCACAACGGCTCACAGATTGCGAACCTTATTGTTGACCCCGTTGTGCCCCTTTTCCTGATTGCAGTGCTCGTTCACTCAATGTGCGTTTTCGGAGATAAGCCAATCGGCTTCAACTCTGATTTAGGCCTTGCACACTTTGGTCTTACTCCCGAGGGCGGCACAGGCAGAGTTAAATTCAGTCTCAGAAACATTATCAACTTTATGAAGGCTAAGGACAACGCAGGTATTGACCTGACCGTCGGCGGTTCACAGAAGCTCAATGAAAAAATTAAAATGAATCCTGAAACCTATTACTACTCAGTTTCAGGCACGGTAACCGAAGAAAATGAAAAAGGCTGCCAGGTGAAAACTCACGACGTTGCACCAATCTTCGGTGGCACAACTGTTCTCCTTTCAATGTCGAAGGGACTTACCATTGACGGAATCAAGATGGATAAAACCTGGGCAAACAATGACGGTATGGTTCCTCTCAAGAGTGCTCTTTATCCAATTGATGAAAGCGACAACGCCTTTTCATATGAAAAATCTCTTGTCGAAAATTCAATAAAACCCGGTTCATGGTATTATCTTGAACCTATCTACGGTATGGACCACGGCGACTATTGCGGAACAACAGACGACTATCCTGAAGGATATGAAAAATTCTGGTTAGGTCTTGCGGAAATGGCAACGATAAGATAAGAAACTCCCTTCGGGGAGTTTTTTAATACATGTCAGAGCTGTTGCATATAGATTACCGAGGTGATATATATGGATTGCTGCAGAATAACTGACCTGCACTCAAAGCAGGTAATAAACACAAAGACGGGATGTCATCTTGGATTCGTCAGTGACGTTGAAATAAACACCTGCGACGGAAAGCTTGTTGCCCTTCTCATATGGGGCAAATCAAGACTACTCGGCAGACGTGATGACGATATACGCATATTGTGGAAAGACATTCAGGTTATCGGTGACGATATAATTCTTGTCTGTGCCTCAGAATGCGTACCGCCTGAAAGCCGAGGCAGGAAGCAAGGCATTTTTGACAATATTTTCCGATAAAAAATATACAATCTAACGAAATTTATTGCCAAACTTGAAATATGAATAAAGTATTGATATAATCAGAACAAGGATTGTCCTATAAGGCAACTGAAAAAACGAAAGGAGAACTTAATTATGTTCAAGAAAACACTCTCAGTTGTTCTTGCTGTTATGATGCTCTTTACAATGTTTGCGCTTCCCGCATCAGCCGCAAGTTCAGCAGCAAAAACACAGGAAAGCGTTGAAGCTTTCTTCTCAGAGCTTCTCGGCGGCAAAGTAGAAATCGGTGATGATTTCTTCAATGCAATCTTCGGCCAGCTTGGTGCTAACCCATCAAAGAAAGAAGTTGCAGGCGCAGTTTCACAGTATGCTGTTGTTGCAGCAGAAGATGTAAGCGGTGTTGACGCAATTGCTGAAGCTATTGCAAACGACTCAGTTTATACAATCAAAACTCTTGAAAACGGCAAGAAAACAATTTATATTGCCGTAAACGTTGGAGAGCATCCCGAGCTTTTCGAAATGGATGTTTTCCGTGCAGCAGTTTACAAAATCTGTGATAAGCAGAATGAATTTGTAGATTCACCTGAAAACTTCGACCTTCTTACTTACAAGCGCTTTGCCGGTGAGCTTTATCTTCACATGAGAATTTATCAGTTTGCTGATCCTCTGTCAATCGTTCTCGGTGCAGTTTTCGGCTTCATCAATGACATCGTTGAAATGACAAGAATTGCTGATATGAACATTGATGAGAGCAGATTCCCCGGATTTATGTTCGATATTATCGGCGACCTTCTTCTCAGATAAAAAACAGAAAAGCTTACTTAAAGGACATCCGCCAAACGGTCGGATGTCCTTACTGTTTATGATGCATTTACAGCCTTCATCAGTTGTTCTGCATTTAATAATGTCCTTCACAGAGAAGCCTTTCAGAGAGTGCCACCATAGCCGTTGTTACAACATTTACAAGAACAGTAACGAGGATGAGCAGCTTTTTGTTTTTTACGTCTTTCTTCAGCCAGAAATACATAAAGGGTAGTTCAACTGCAACTGTAATTATAAGAAAAGCTCCGCCCACAGTATAGAACGGTCCTCTTTCCAGAATATCACGGAGAGGAAAATCATAATAAGGTGGGGTATTACTGTAGCCGATATACGGCACAGCAAAGGAAATAAGATTTCCTATAAGCACACCCACAAAGGTCTTGTGCCAATTATTGAGTTTAAGAGAAAGATTCAGTGCTGCAGTTTCAATTATCAGCGTAGCTGCAGCAACAAAGGGCAACACATCATATGGTCTTGTTTCAGAAATCCACACCCACGAAGAATTCGCAAAAGAAAAGAGTGGAAAGGCTGAAATCAGAATTGCAGTTACACCTATATGAGACAATTTTTTATAAATCTTCATAATAAAAACCTCCTTTGATACTTAAATTGTATCACGGGAGTTTTTTTACATCAACAAAAATAATCTTACGATTTACTTAAGTTTCTTACAATTTTCTTACAGGATAAAAATTGCTTTCATAACATATTTAATGCTTCGTCGCTTATTTTGCACTTTCCATTTTGCATTTTCTCTTGACCTTCTTTCTATATAATATTATAATTAGCTTGTATATACTTGAGGAGGTATAAATATGAAGAACGCAGAATTACTTTCAAAAATGACCCTTGAAGAAAAGGTTGCCCTTCTTTCAGGTAAGGATTTCTGGCACCTGAGAGGAAACACTCGTCTCGGTCTTCCCGAGCTGATGATTACTGACGGCCCTCACGGCTTAAGAAAGCAGAATCCCGACGGAGAAAAGAAAGGCCTTTCCAACTCCGTACCTACAACCTGCTTCCCGACGGCGGCAACAACTGCCTGCTCCTGGGATCCTAAGCTTCTTTACAGAATGGGTGAGGCAATGGCCGAAGAGTGCTTAGCTGAAAAGGTCAGCGTTATTCTCGGCCCGGGTGTAAATATGAAAAGAAGCCCACTTTGCGGAAGAAACTTCGAATATTTTTCGGAAGATCCCCTTCTCGCAGGTGAACTTGCTGCAGGACTTATTAACGGCATTCAGTCAAAGGGTGTCGGCACATCAATCAAGCATTTTGCAGTAAACAGTCAGGAAAAACGCAGAATGACAATTGACAGCGTTGTTGACGAAAGAGCAATGCGTGAAATTTATCTCACCGCTTTTGAAATTGCAGTTAAAAAGTCTCAGCCCTGGACAGTTATGAATTCATATAACAAGGTTAACGGTACTTATGCTTCCGATAACGGTTATCTTCAGAATGACATTCTCCGTAACGAATGGGGCTTTGAGGGTATTGTTGTAACCGACTGGGGTGCAGCAAACGACAGAGTGCTTGGACTGAAAAACGGCAACGACCTTGAAATGCCCTCATCAAACGGCTATAACGACAAAAAAATCTGTGCCGCAGTACGTAACGGTTCACTTGACGAAAAATATGTTGACCTTGCAGCAGACAGAATGATTACACTAATAAAAAACAGTGAGGCTGTGCTTGGTGATTATACTTATGACAAGGATGCTCACCATAAGCTTGCTGCTGAGGTCTGCAGTCAGTCGGTTGTTCTTCTCAAAAACGAGGATAATATTCTTCCTCTTAAGAAAGACGCAAAAATTGCCGTTATCGGTGAAATGGCAAGAGCACCAAGATATCAGGGTGCAGGCAGCTCACTTATTAATCCCACAAAGCTTTCGGATGCTTTTGACGGTCTTATTGAAAATGGCTTCAATCTTCTTTTTGCTCCCGGCTATAACAAGAAAAAGGACGAAATCAACGAAACTATGATTCGTGATGCAAAGATTGTTGCTTCAAAAGCAGATGTAGCTGTTGTTTTCATCGGTCTTACGGAAGAATATGAATCAGAGGGCTATGACAGAAGTCATCTCAGACTTCCTGTTTCACATCTTAAGCTTCTTGAAGAGGTGCTTTCAGTAAACGAAAACGTAGTTGTCGTGCTTTCAGGCGGTTCACCCGTTGAAATGCCTTTTGCCTGCGATGTTAAGGCTATTCTTAACGGTTATCTCGGCGGTCAGGCAAGCGGTATTGCCATTGCTGATATTCTCGCAGGCAAGGTTAATCCCTCGGGTAAGCTTGCAGAAACTTATCCTGCTGCACTTTCAGACACACCCTGCTTTAACTACTATCCCGGCACAGAGCAGACAGCAGAGCACAGAGAGGGTATTTATATTGGTTACAGATATTACGATTCAGCAATGAAGGATGTTTTGTTCCCCTTCGGCTACGGTCTTTCATATACAAAATTTGAGTATAGCGACATAAAGCTTTCAGCAGATAAAATCAGCGATACTGATACTCTTACCGTAAGCTACAAAATCAAAAACACAGGTGACGTGGCAGGTGCAGAAGTTTCACAGATTTATGTAAGTGACAAGGAAAGCACCATTTTCCGACCTGTTAAAGAGCTTCGTGGCTTTAGCAAGGTTTATCTTGAAGCAGGTGAAGAAAAAGAAGTTTCAGTTGAGCTTTCAAAAAGAGCCTTCGCTTATTACAACGTGAACATTATGGACTGGCACGTTGAAAGCGGTGAATTTGATATTATGGTTGGTGCATCAAGCCGTGACATTAAGCTTGAAGCAACGGTAAGTGTAACTTCAACCGTAGAGGCCGAAGTTCCCGATTATAAGGAAACAGCTCCCTGCTACTATATAGCAGATGTGCAGAATGTACCCGACAGTGCCTTTGAAGCAGTTCTCGGCAGAGAAATTCCTGCCTCCACCCTTGACCCCACATCTGTAATAACATTTGCAAACAGTCTCTGCGATGCAAAATATACTAAGTGGGGCAGCAGAGTGAACGCTCTTCTCAATACTGCTCTTGATGCATTTACCGACCCCGATGACCCCACAACAGTTATGGTTAAAGCAATGGCTCTTGAAATTCCCATAAGAAACTTCATCACTATGAGCGCAGGTGTGTTCTCAGAAGAAATGGCTGAAGGTCTTATTATGATTCTCAACTCAAAAAGTGCCGGCAGAGGCCTCGGTAAAATCCTCAAGGGTCTTATCGGTGCAATAAAGAATATACCAGAGCTTTTAAAGGCTATATAAAAAGCAAAAATACGGAGGAAATATTATGATTAAGCTAAACGGCAACACCATACATCTTATGGGTAAAGAAGTAAGCTATGTAATGGTGATAAATGAGAAGGGCGACCTTATCAATTTTCATATTGGCAAAAAAATCGCCGACAGAGATTATGCGTCAATGAAAACAGAATGGGCTGAGGGCGGAGGAATTATGTCTAATGTTATTCCTCTTGATGTGTATCCTCAGGAGTATCCTTCTTACGGGCTTTCAGACCTCAGGAATCCTGCTTATCAGATAATGAATAAGTTCGGCCACCCAAGCGCAAAGCTCACCGTAAAGGATGTTATCATTCACGAAAACGAGGTAGTTAAGGTTAAGGATATGCCTTCACTTTATAAGGGCGACTGCAAGGCTGACACTCTTGAGGTTATACTTACAGACGACGCAGTTGAATTCGAAGCACATCTTTACTATGTTGTTTTTGAGGACTATAACGTTATTGCCCGTCATGCTGTGCTCGTTAACAGAGCAGACTCTGATATAGAGCTTAACAGTGCATATTCAATGTCTCTCGATTTTCCCAGAGGCGATTATGAAATGATTCACTTTGCAGGTGCGTGGCTCAGAGAAAGAGATATGATCCGCACACCCTTACAGCTTGGTGTAAAGGTTGAAGCAGGCAACGCAAGAGGCGCAAGCGGCCATCAGATGAATCCCTTTGCTGTTATCTGCTCAGAGGGTGCTGACGAAACAAATGGTGACGTCTTCGGTCTTTCTCTTGTTTATAGCGGTAACCACTCAACTGTTGCCTCGGTTGACCAGTTCGGTTTCCTTCGTGTTCAGCAGGGCATCAATCCGCTTTCATTCCGTTGGACACTTAAAAAGGATGAAGAATTCTGCACACCTCAGAGCATTATCTGTTATTCCGACAAGGGCTTTGGCAAAATGTCAAGAGAGATGCACGACCTCATCCGCAACAACATTATGACAAGTCCCTTCACTCACAAGGAAAGACCTATCCTCATCAACAACTGGGAAGGCACTTACTTTGATTTCACAGAAGAAAAGCTTCTCTCTATTGCAAAAAGAGCAAAAGAAGCAGGTATTGAACTGTTTGTTCTCGATGACGGCTGGTTCGGTCAGAGAAACGACGACCACAGAGGTCTCGGCGACTGGTTTGTAAACAAGAAGAAGCTGCCTTGCGGAATCGACGGTCTTGCAAAGCAGGTTAATGATATCGGTATGAAATTCGGCCTTTGGTTTGAGCCTGAAATGGTGAACCCAGACTCCGATCTTTACAGAGCCCATCCTGACTGGGCAGTACACGTTGATGAACGCACGCCTATTGAAATCCGTCAGCAACTGGTGCTTGACATCACAAGACCTGAGGTGCGTGATTACATCGTTAAGGTTGTAAGCGATGTTCTTGCAAATGCAAACATCGAATATGTAAAATGGGATATGAACCGTCAGATTACGGATATGCCCTGTCTCGGCTACAACCATAAATATGTTCTCGGCTTCTACGATATTATGCACAGAATCGTAACTGCTTTCCCGAACATTCTCTTTGAGGGCTGTTCATCAGGCGGCGGAAGATATGACCTTGGTGTTCTCGCATATATGCCTCAATTCTGGGCAAGTGACAACTCCGATGCAGGTTGCCGTTTCAAGATTCAGTACACAACCTCAATGTGCTATCCTATTTACTCAATCGGAAGCCACGTTACTGCAGTACCTAATCACCAGTGCGGCAGAACAACACGCCTTAAAACAAGAGGTGACACAGCATATATGGGTGCTTTCGGCTATGAGCTTGACATTACCAAATGCACCGATAAAGAGATGAATGAAATCAAAGAACAGGTCGAATTCGAAAAGAAGGTTCGCTCACTTATGTGTGAGGGCGACTTCTACCGTCTTGTAAATCCCTATGAAAGCAACTACTGCGCATGGGAAACTGTATCAAAGGATAAGAGCAGAGTTTTCCTTTTTGCGGGCAAGGCCATGGCAGTTGCAAACGACAAGAACCCCAAGTTTAAGCTTCAGGGACTTTGCCCTGAAAAACTTTACAAGAACACCGCAAACGGCAAGGTTTACGGCGGTGACCTTCTTATGAACCGGGGTATTGATGTAGGTTTCAATGGTGACGACTTTGCAACACAGGTTATACTTTTTGAAGAAGTGTAATAAACTTCAACAGATAAAAAAGCAGCCCATCAATCGATGGGTTGCTTTCGTTTATTTTTTGTCTTACAATTTCTTTCCGTTTTTCATATAGCCGAAGGTTTCACTGTACTTTTTGCAGAAGTAAGACCATGTGCCGTCTTTTCCGTAGTTACCCGTTTCAAAGACATAGGTGTTGCCGTTGATTTCAGCCTCAACCCAGAAATGCTGCCACTTTGCGCCGGTTGTACGGCTGTATCTGTAGCCTTGGATAAGTTCAACATCATAACCGAGATAAGCCATCATAGCAGCCATTGCTCCGTTATACTGAACACACTGACCTTTTTTGTGGGTAAAAATTGCTTCAACATAGCTCATACCCGAAATTTCATACCAAAGGTCTCCCGATGCGTAGGTCACATTTCGGTTAATCCAGTCGAGAGTGATTTTCAGCACCTCTTCTCGTGACATATCCTCGGTGAAATGCTTCTTTGCAAACTTCTTAAGAATCTTGATGTCGTTATCACTGAGTGCCTGCTTCCATGCAAGAGTGCTCTTCTTTCCCTGGGTGTTGTAAACCTTGTAACTGCGTTTGGATTTCAGGGTTGCAGCGTTAAGTCTTGACTGCGACGAGCCGCTGAATTTCTGCTCACTGTAATCACTGTAGATATACTTGCCGTCCACCTTTTTATACGAACGCACAACGTAGTAGTAATCATCATCTTTATTGAGACCTTTATTTGTCCATGATGTAGTGTTTTTATTATTTATGCTTTTTATTTTTTCATACTCATAGTCCCAGTTAGTCATACGATACACCACATAACCGTCAACCTTTGAGTTTTTGCTCCACTTGATTGTTACGGCCTTGTTTTTTGCAGTAAGACTGATAGTTGGTGTTGTTGGCTTCGTCATAACCGTAAGATACATGCTCTCGGTTTTGTATGTGCCGTTTTCACCGTAAACAATAGCCTTAACCGCATATTTGTATGTAGTGAGCTGCTTTCTCTTTTTATGAGTATAGGAGCTGTCAGTACCCTTCTTCACCGTAACATATTTTTTCTTGCTGCTGTCATAAACATAAAGACGGTATTCGTCGCAGGGAATGTTTGTCCAGCTGAGCTTTACACTATCACCTGAAGCACTTGCCGTAAAGTTTTCGATAGAAGACAGTACAATTTCAAAGGCAATTTCTTTTGTACCCGTATAGTTACCCATAAAGGTAAGCACTGCCTTTGCTTTACCCGGATCGGTATTATTCACATAAGAAACTGAATAATCCTCATTCTGATAAAGATAATATCCCTGATACTCCACATCCACATAAGGTCTTACGGCATTTCCGCTGTAATACTGAGCGGGAATTGAGCTGAAAGTGAGAAGTGACACATCAGCAGGGAGAATTTCAAACTCTGCCACAAGTTCACCCGTATATAACCCCCGTCCTTTTACGGTTACATAAGCCGTACCTGCATCAACGTTTGAGGTATAATAAACATCATAGTCGCTCCCTTGTCTGAGCGCAACCTCGTCAATCATTACGGTTATTTCAGGCTCGACACTCCAGCCCGTATAAACCAATTCACTTTCATCAAAGAATACTTCAGCTTCAGTTATACTCTTGAAGGTTTCACACAAAAAGCCGTTATCAAGTGCATATTTCTCGGCAACACTGCCCTTTTCACATTTTACGGTAAAGCCGTCTATGGGAAGCATTTTTTCCACATAGTCAAAATCATAGACAAAATCGCCGTACTCATCCCAGTATGAGTTATCAACCTCAACCTCGCCAAGATAGTATCCGAGCGATTCGGGATGAATTGCTGTCACCGAAGTCGGAACTGTTACGCTCTCCTGCCACTCGCTATCCTTGTCGCCGCCGAGAATTTCAGTTACTATGTATCTTTCTCCGTCATACTCAAAAAATGAAGGAATCTCCACATCATAGGTATCACCGCTGTAGGAATTGATCCGTGCTTCCATAGCATCAAAGTCAAGACTTACGTTATATTTAACCTTGTTCCAATAATCGTCTTCAACGTAGAAATAATACTCCGTATCACTGAATCTGTCATAGTCCGCAAAAGCTGAAACCGTACCGAAGCAAAGGCACAGAGTAAGCACAAGCAGAAACAGACCTGCCTTTTTTATGTTCTTCATACATTGACCTCTCTTTTTGCCGTATAATAAATACAGTATACTACCTGCACACCCTGTTGTCAATTTAAAAAATGACGATAATTTTCCTGAAAGGCTTGATTTTTACAAACCCTTTGTGTATAATAACATAGTTCAATTAAATAGGGAGAGTTGTCCGAGCTGGCCGAAGGAGCACGATTGGAAATCGTGTAACGGCGATAAACCGTTCGAGGGTTCGAATCCCTTGCTCTCCGCCAAAAAATAGAAGGTAGTACCAACGGTACTGCCTTTTGTTTTTTCAATAAAATCAAAAGCAAGGGATTCGAACAAGGAGGGAGCATACGAAGTATGCGGAAGAAAATGCTTCGGGGAAGCATTTTCGCCGACGTGGCAACGAGCGAAGCGAGGCGATAGGTGCGGCAGCACCGGGACAAAATCCCTTGCTCTCCGCCAAAAAAATGACGGTACCCATAAGGGTGCCGTTGTTTTTTATTTTGCTTGTAAGTTATTGAAAAAAACTGTTTTTTTTGTTAAACTGACAACAGCGAGGTGACTTTTATGTTAAAAGCGAATTGGATAGTTCCGTCTTATCGGTCAAAAAAGGTCTGTCCCCTTTTTAAAAAGGATTTTTCCATTGAAAAAGAGGTTGCTTCTGCCACTCTGAGCGTGACGGCACGAGGCGTATATGAAGCTACTCTCAACAGTCACCGTGTTGGTGATTTCATTATGGCACCCGGCTGGACATCATATCATAACCGTCTTCAGGTGCAGACTTATGATGTAACGGAGCTTCTCAGCGAAGATAACGTTCTTATTTTAGAGCTTGCTGAAGGTTGGTTTTGGCGACTTAAGAACAAGCTACCGAAGGCAATTATAGCTGAGTTGCACATTGTCTATACCGACGGCATTGAAGAGTATATCGGCACCGACGAAAGCTGGCTTGTTGCAAAAAGCAATCTTCGCTTTTGCCATTTATACAACGGAATAAAATACAACGCCGCCCTCTCACCTGTTTTTAAGTACCGTGCAAAAATCGCAAGGGACAACAGTCAGGATTTACTCGTTGCTCAGCAAGGTGAAATTGTAAAAGAGCAGGAAAGACTGAGTGTGAAAGAGATTATTACCACCCCCAAGGGTGAAACCGTTCTTGATTTCGGTCAGAATATGACAGGCTATCTTGAAATCACCGTTGATGCAAAAGAAGGCGATAAAATCTCTTTTTCCTTCGCTGAAATTCTCGACAAGGACGGCAATTTCTACAACGAGAACTATCGCAAGGCAAAAGCAATATACGAATATATCTGCAAAAACGGTGTACAGACCTACAAGCCGAATCTCACCTTTTACGGTTTTCGCTATGTCCGTATAGACTCATATCCGACTGAAATAAAACCTGAAAACTTTACAGCTATCGTAGTGCACAGCGATATGAAGCGCACCGGATATATTGAAAGCTCCGACCCGATGCTCAATCAGCTTTTCAGCAACATCATATGGGGTCAGAAGGGCAATTTCCTTGATATTCCCACCGACTGTCCTCAGCGTGATGAGAGACTTGGCTGGACAGGTGATGCACAGGTATTTATCCGTACTGCAAGCTATAACTATAATGTGCTGAGATTTTTCAAAAAGTGGCTCAGTGATGTCAAGGCAGAACAGTATGAAAACGGCGGTGTGCCTGACTTTATACCGAGCATTTATCCGAGAAAGCCAAGGCTGAGTACAGCGTGGGCTGATGCAATCGCTATTTGTCCGTGGCAATGCTATCTTACCTACGGTGACAGAGAGATTATAGAAAATCTCTTTGAGCCCGTAAAAAAATGGGTGGATTATATAACAAACACCACCGCTAAGAAAAATCTCTGGTTTGACGGTGACCATTACGCAGACTGGCTTGAGCTCGGTGGCGAATACGGTAAGTGCAAGGGTCCGACACGTGACGACCTCGTTGCTTCTGCCTATTATGCAAACTCAGTAAATATCCTCATTAAAATGGGAAAGGTATTGGGATACGATGTCAGTGCTTATGAAGAGCTTCACAAAAATATCCGCACAGCCTTTATAAAAGAATTCCGTGACGATTTCAAAACTCAGACAGAACACGTTATGGCTCTTCAGTTTGAGCTTACGGACAAGCCTCAGGCTGTTGCAGATTCTCTTGCAGAGATGATTCACAAAGAGGGCGATAAGATACAGACAGGCTTTGTGGGTACTCCCTATATTCTCCACGTGCTTTCACGCTACGGATATAAGGAGCTGGCATACACACTGCTTCTGAGAAAGGAATATCCGTCATGGCTCTATCCTATCAGCAAGGGCGCAACTACTATATGGGAGCATTGGGACGGCATTAAACCAAACGGTGATATCTGGCCCGCATCAATGAATTCCTATAACCACTACGCTTACGGTGCTGTGGGTGATTGGATGTACGGCGTTATGGCAGGCATCAACACTGTTGAGGATGCTCCCGGCTTTGCGAAAGTTCATTTTGCCCCTGTGCCTGATGACCGTATTGATTGGTTCAAGGCAGAAATTGACACTGCTTACGGCAAGGTGTCCTCACATTGGTGGCACGAAGACGGAAAAGTGCGTTATGAAATAGAGACTCCCGTTGATTCTGTTGCAACAATAGACGGAAAAACTCACGAACTTTCTCCCGGCAAGCATATTTTCTGATAAAGGCTTTGGTGATTGTCTATATTTAACCAAACAAGACGATGTTAAAAATTTCAAAGAAAGTAATTCTCATATCGCAAATTCTTTATAATGCAATAAAAAATATCAAAGTCTGAAAGAAGAGATGAAGACCGTGCAAAAACGAGCAGATTCCGTCAGATTTGTCAGCTTTTCGCAACAGCAATCAGTATTGGCTGACTTTGTGATGCTGATCTTTTCGGAACACTTGTGAAATAAACATACGAAATTTTTTCGAATCAGCTGCAAAAGGATTTTTCTTATCTTACGCATCTTAACCGGATTGCTTTTTCTTTTAATATGTGTTATATTTTTACTGTTGACACAAGTCATAAAAAACAAAAAAATCAGGAGAACAAATATGAGCAGTTTTGAAAACTTAAGAATTGTAGACAATTTTTATCAGACTTCACTTTTCTTTCCCATGCCCACTGTTATAATCAGTACCCTTTGTGAAGACGGCACAACAAACCTTGGCCCTTATTCACTTGTACAGCCTTATTATGTTGCAGGCAAGGACTACTATGCAATGCTCCTTTGCTGCCGCAACTCATCAAATACAGCACAGAATATCCTTCGCAACGGAAAATGCACACTTAACTTTATCGACGACAAGCCATCGACCTTCAAGGAAGCTGTAAAGCTTTCCTGGCCGGGTGACAAGCCTTCTGAAAAAATGCCAAAGTGCAAATTCAGACTTGAAAAGAGTATGATAGAAGAAGAAACCGGTGAAGTAAGACCAATGGTTCTCACCGATGCTATTGAAGCTATTGAATGCACATGGATGCGTGAACTTGACGGTGCAGATAAGGATGAACCCGGTCAGCTTAACGGCTACGAAGGACCTTATCACGATTTTAACGGCATTACAAGTCAGTTCGGTGCTCACTTTATTCTTCGCGTTGACAAAATCCTTATGAAGAAAAAGTACAGTGATGCAATCATTAACGGCGTAAAAGCAGCCGACTTTCCTCCTCTTCCCGTTGACTACGGTTACCGTGACAGTAAGAATTTCTGGTTCCACAGAAAAAAGAGAATGAGAGCTGAGCTTCTTCAGATGCGTCAGGCTTCTCTCGAATCAGTCCGCTATGCAGCCGACAGAGTTGACGACAAAATCAAGTTCACCGATGAAGCTCTCAAAACCGTTTTAGCCGTTCCCAGAGTATTCCTTCCGCTTGTACTTAAAGGCTGTGTGGACTGGGCAAGAGAAAACGGCGTTGAGCTTATTACAGAAGAGCATATGCAGATAATCAACGACAAACGTGCCAAGGAAAAAGAAAAAGGAAAGAAGAAATAATAGCAGTTGCATTATTCTTAAAACCGTAATATAATTAACCCATATAAATAACTAAGGAGAATTAAATATGCAATATTCAGCAAATGCAGAAAACCTTAAAACAACCACTGCTGACTGTACTGAATTCATTACAAGCGGCATCACAAATATCTGTAACACCTACGGTCCCCGTCCCTGCGGAAGCGACAGTGAAAAGAACGCACAGGAGCAGATGATGAAGGAGCTTCAGCCTTACTGCGACAGTGTAATCCGTGAAACCTTTAAGGTTAACCCAAAGGCATTTATGTCCTTCGTACCTCACGCAGGTGCTTGTCTTATGGGCGCAACTGCAATCAACACTGCAGCTGCTCTCGGTAAGGTTTCAAAAAAAGCTGCTCTCGGCTCAGCGGCTCTTATGGGTGGTGCTCTTGCAGGTATCGTTGGTGAATTTCTTCTTTACAAAAAGATGTATGACCCCCTTTTCAAGGAAGAAACCTCAGGTAATGTTATTGCCGTAAGAAAAGCAAAGGGCGAAACAAAACGCAGAATTATTATTTCAGGTCACAGCGACTCAGCTCCCGAATGGACTTATACATACAAATTAGGCTCACACGGTGTTATTGCCGTTGCAGGTTATGCAATTGCAGGCCTCGGCTACACAGCTGCTACAACAGCTTCAATTCTCAGAGGCAAAGCACCTAAGAAGATGGCTCTCGGTCAGCTTGCTTTCCTTCCCGCTTATGCAGGTCTTTTCAAATTCGTTAACCACAACAACTATGTTGACGGTGCAAATGACGACCTTACAGGCTGCTACATTTCATCAGCAGTTATGAAGTATCTCAGCGACAATGACATCCGATTTGAAAACACAGAGGTTGTTGCTATTCTCACAGGCGGTGAAGAATGCGGTCTTCGTGGCTCAAAGGCTTACTTTGAGGCTCATCCAGAGCTTAAAAATGACGGTGTTGAAACAATCTTCATCGGTCTTGACACAATCCGTGATGCAGACTATATGATGATTTACGAAAAAGATATGACCGGCATGGTAAAGAACAACAAGGACGTATGCGCACTTCTTAAAAATGCTGCTGCGAAGCAGGGTGAGGATGTTCCCGTTGGTGCAATTCCTCTCGGTTCAACTGATGCCGCTGCAGCTTCTCAGGCAGGCATCAAGGCAGCTTCAATGGTTGCTATGGACCCTGCACCTGCTCAGTACTACCACACCCGTCTTGACAAGGCAGAAATCCTTGTTCCCGAAACAATCGACAAGGTGCTGAACATTGTCCTTCAGGCAGTGTGTGATTTTGATGAAAACGGAATTTAAAAATAAGATTAAAGGGCCGTTGCTTTTCCGCAACAGCCCTTTTCTTTATTCAGTTTCATTAAGATATTCCTCAGCAAAATGCACTGCAACCGCTCCGTCTGCTACAGCAGTTACCACCTGCCTGAGAGCCTTTGTGCGCACATCACCTGCTGCAAAAACACCGTCAATGTTGGTTTTGGTTGTTTCGTCGGCAATTACATAGCCTCTTTCGTCAAGGTCAACTGCACCCTTAAGAAACTCTGTCATAGGATCTCTGCCGATGCTCACGAAAACACCGTCACAAGGCACATCCTTCATTTCACCCGTTACGGTATCCTTTATTCTTACGCCTTTAACCCTCAGCTCAGTAATAAACTCCTCAACGGTACTGTTCCAGAGAAACTCAACATTCTCAGCCTTCATAAGCGGCTCGTGGTAGATTTTTGTTGCTCTGAGGGTGTCTCTTCTGTGTACCACATAAACCTTTTCGGCAAGGCGTGAAAGGTAAAGTGCATCTGCTACTGCAGAGTAGCCGCCGCCTACAACCACAACGGTTTTGTTTCTGTAAAAATTACCGTCGCAGTGAGCACAGTAATGTACACCTTTTCCTATAAGGTTCTTTTCGTTTTCAACTCCAAGCTCTCTTGCCTTTGCGCCTGAAGCGATAATAACTGTCTTTGCAAGAATTTCACCCGACGATGTGGTGAGCTTTTTTATTTTATCCGAAAAGTCAACCCCGGTTATTTCACCGTAAAGAGTGGTTATGCCGAAGCGTTCAGCACCCTTGTGCATTTTCATTCCCAGCGTAAATCCGTCAACGCCCTCTTCAAATCCGGGATAATTATCGATATCACCCGTAAGAGCCATCTGACCACCGGGAGAATACTTTTCAATCAGAGCGGTGTCAAGACCTGCTCTTGAAGCATAAAGAGCCGCTGAGCAGCCCGCAGGGCCTGCACCGATAATAACTGTATCGTAAACGTGATTCATTGTTGCACCTCCGTTATTTTCTGATTTTAATATAACATATATTGTTATATTTTGCAACGGAGATGTTTATATTCAGTTTATTTGTTCTCGTTTCTTGTATCGTAAATAACCTCACCGTCGAGATTCCATCTGATTGTACCTTCTGTTTTGTGATTAAGCTGAAAATATCCTTCGCCTGTTTTTATGGTATTTCTGTCAAAACAACATGACCACGAAGCTGCATCACTGTCGCCGAATTCATCTTTATTGCTTCCGAAATTGAACAAATCATATCCGTAAACAAAAGCCGGAATTTCATCATCAGCGTTTTCTTCCTTTGTCCAGACAACATTGCCACAGTATATGAACACATCAACATCGTAAGCATCGTTTTCGCCATTAAGAATATCTATTGTATCGGTTAACAGCCACTTGTCTTTTTCATCATACTGAGTAAATACACCTTTTTTTATGCCAACCTCATATACATTTTTTCCGTTCTCAGTATAACATTTGTGATAACTGCTTTTTGGTCCCGAATATCCTGTCAGATTTCCTATGATAAAAAACTTTTCGCCCTCAATTCCGTCATATAAGTATACTTTTTCCACCTCAACATCGTCAACATTGACCATCGGAACCTGAGTGAGCAGATAGTATGTACCGGCAAGAACAAGACATGCAACCACTGCTGCAACTACTATTTTAATCCTCTGTCTGAGCTTTTGCTTATTCATCATTTTTCCGAAACGCTTACCTGTATTTTCTTCTTTTGTTTCAGGTGTTTCAATGCAGAAATCTCTGTACTCCTTAAGGCAGCCTTCGCAGTCACTCAAATGATCCTTAACCGCATTTTTCGTGGTTTCACTTACTACATCGTCATAGTAAAGCGGAAGCAAATCCTTTACTATATCACAGTCTAATTTTTTCTTTTCGTTATTCATTATAGTAACCGTCCTTTCTCAACTGTTCGTTTATGATTTTTCGGGCTCGGTGAAAAGTTACTCTTGCCCAGCTTTCAGTTTTTGAAAAAAGCTTTGCAATGTCCGAAAAAGAAAGCTCACCGAAAACTCTGAGGCTGAAAACCTCTTTATAAGGCTCGTCCATTTTATGTAAACATACGTGGATATACATTGCCGTGTCCTTTTTCTGAATAAGATTTTCAAAAGAATCGCCCTTTTCGTCAGGTACATCGAAGTTTTCATCTATGCTCACTTCACGGCTTTGTTTTCTGATTTTGTTAAGAAACTCACGCTTTGCAATTGAACAAAGCCATGTGTAAAGACTGCTCTCGCCCTTGAACTTATCATAAGCCCTCATAGCCTTCAGAAAAGTGTCCTGAGTTATGTCTTCTGCCAGCGTCTCATTTTTACAAAGAGCAAGAGTATAGCGGTAAACCGCTTCATATTCGGCACAAAGCATTTTTTCTGACAGAATTTCATTTTCGGTTTTCTTTTTCAAATTTCACCCTCCTTCCTTTTCACAGCTACAGTCATGACCTTTCGTCTGTCACCTGTTAGACACACGAAAATAAAAAACGTTTCAAATAAATCCAAAAAAATTATACCACCTGAAAAATCAGATGGTATAAACGAAAAGTAAAATTTAATGTTCGCCCTTGAGAATTTTTGCAGCAAGAATTCTGCGGTTGGTCTTAAAGTGGAAATATTCTCTTTTGGGTGTTGTGAAAATTTCCTTGGGCTGTTCGTGTTTTTCAAGTTTACTGCGGATTTCGCTCTCAATATTTTTAAGCTCAACGCCTTTTTCGGGAACAACATAAAGATAGGGAACAAAGCAGCCCTCGTGTTCTTTATCGGGAACAATTACAAAGAAGCAATCGTCAACGCCCTTAACATCAACAACCTTGTTTTCCATTACTGTTGTGTAAAGGTAACCGCCGCCGAAGCGCTTATTGTGTCCTCTGCTGTAAACAAAAAGCTCACCGAACTGATTCATGCAGCCGTAATCGCCTGTATGTACCCACACCTTTCCGTCTTCGTGAAGCTGAAGAGTTTTGTCCGTTTCTTCCTTTGTGCTGTAGCCAATCATACTTGAAGGACCGTGAGTACAGATTTCACCGATTTCGCCGTAACTGAGTTCATTGTGTGTGCCGGGTTCAAAAATCGAAATTGTTGTACCTCTCATAGGTATACCGCCGCCACAATTTCTGAAGTCAGCGTTGGGATGGGGGTTTGCAACAGTTGAACCGGCTTCACTCAGACCGTAGCACATTGAAAACACTGCAGATGAACCGTGACTTCTGAGGAAAGACTGCATTCTTCTGAGCCACTTGTTATGTACAGGGTCAGCGCCACCGCCGATTACATAAAGATCCTTCATGGAGTAATTCTTAGGAATACGCTTACTGCTCATAAGAATTTCTGCCATCATAGGCACTGCAATCATCTGATTGGGCTCATATCTCATAAATTCAAGGTCAATATCCTCTGCTTCACAGAAAGGACTGAGTACAAGGTGATTACCCAAAGCGATATTGAAAAGGAGAATTGAGTTTGCAATTGCAACAAGTGCGGGAGGGAGAAGTGTATGCAGAACTTTCATTGAAAAACCGATTCCGCCGGGAATTACAAGCTGACCGAGAACACCGTTCATTGAACGAGCAGAGTGAATAACCTGCTTTGAGGGGCCTGTTGAACCGCTTGTGTATGAACAGTAGAGATGTCTGTCAGGATTCTTTTCGGGGTAAGTTTCGCCTTCAAGGCTTTCGCCTTTTTTAAGGAAATCGTTCCAAACATAAGTTCTTTCGTCTGAGGGGCTTGATTCACAGTAAAGCTTTTCAACAGCTGCACTTACATAGTCAGGCATTTCTTCCCTGATACCGTAAGTATAGGGTGAAACCAGCACGAGAGTTTCAAGATCTGTATCCTTGAAGTAAAGCTCTTCGTCTTCTTTTGTAATAAAGTCATTTGAGAAAACAATCTTTGCCTTTGCGTCTCTGATTGCCGCAGCACGCTCTTCAGGCTCACCGTCGTGGCAGACAATTGCTGCACCAACTTTTTCCGCTGCAAGAAGCACGAAAATAAATTCGGGCACTGCGCGGAGAATCACAACAAGCTTGTCGTTTTCCTTTACGCCGAGAGACACAAGTGATTTTGCAACCTTATCTCTTTCGGCAAGGACCTCATTAAAGGTAAATATTTTTCCGTAAAACTCGATAACTGCTCTGTCGTGATCAGGGTTGTGCTTAAGAATGAAATCTGTGAGTGTGTCCTCGGAAGGCACAAAATTTCTCAGCGCTTCAGGATAAAACTGTAACCACGGTTTTTCCTCTGAAGCTTTTCTCTTTTCCGTTATTTTTTCTAAGTTCATGTAAAAACTCCTGAATATATTAGTTCACATGAAAGCCAATACTTTATATTTCCTTGTCTTTTGTAAAGCCCTGCTTTTCAAGTGAATCCGAGTAATTCTATCATACAGAAGAAGCTTTTTCAACGCGAATGTTTAATAATTCTTAATTTCTTCACTTTTTGGGGACATTCACGCAAAAAGTCTGTCCGAAATTACTCGGACAGGCTTTTATATTACATTATTTTGCAATGAGTTTTAAAGGAACTAAAAACTTATATCAATTTTTATAATTCTTCTGTTGACCGTAACACAGTATCATGATAAAATCAAGCAGAAGATAAAATAAGGAGAAAAACTATGGACTACAAAATTCACGTTGCCTACGGCTTTCACGTAAACTGCTACCATTCATACAGAGGCGACACCAACGACAACTTAGGTTTCGGCTCTGATATTCGTATCATCAGAAAAATTCTTGACACTCTCACAGAATTCAACGAAGCAGGCATTCCCGTAAAAGGCACCTGGGACAGCGAAAACTTCTTCTCTCTTGAAAAGATTCTCCCTGAATACGCTCCCGACATCATCCAAAAAATGAAGGAACGTGTTCAGAAATACGGCGATGAAAACATTATTATGGGCTACTCAAACGGTGCTCTCGGTGCTATGAACGAGGATGAATTCACTGCCTCAATCGACCTTGCCGTTACCAATGAAGAAGGCTCGGGACTTCGTGACCTTTTCGGTGAATGTGCAATGCTTGTCCGTCCGCAGGAGGTTATGTTCACACCCTCTCAGGTAAGCCTTTACAACAAAACAGGTGTAAAAGCTCTTTGTCTTTATTACTCCTGCGTACCCTTCGATGCTTTCCGCACAATTGTGCCTAAGCTCCCCGACGAACTTGCTTTCAACCCACTCACCTACACCTATAAGGGCGAGAGTATGACCATTCTTCCCACCTACAGCAACTCAGACGTATGCGATATGGGTTGTCTCAGAGCGTGGGTCAAGGAGCTGAGAAAGAAGCAGGAAAACGGTGAAATCAAAAACGACCTTCTTATTTTCATCAATATGGATGCCGATGCAATTTTCTGGGAGAGCATGAATCTTCCCGTAATCGGCTCAAGGCTCGCCAACACCGACGGCATTCACGGTCTCGTCAAAGAGGTTGCCGATTTACCCTATGTTGTTTTCGACACTCCCGGCAACTACATAAAAACTCACAAGCCTCTCGGCAATATAGATTTCACTCACGATACAGCCGACGGCAACTTTACAGGCTATGCTTCCTGGTCAGAAAAGCCCTACAACCGTAAAATCTGGACAGCTATCGACAGAGCAAGAGCCATAGCGAAGGTAAACGCAAAAGAGGACAAGGATTCTCCCTCATTCAAGGACAGAGTTCTCCTTCTTTCAACTACTCACTTCGGTCTTGCGACTCCCGTTTTAAATATTCAGCGTGAAAAGAAAGCTGATGCTCTTGCTGAAAGTATCATCAGAAGCGAAAGTGAAGCACTTAAAAAAGTTAAAAAGTTCACCCTTCACAACATCACGGGTACAGATTTTATTTCGGCTCAGGTGAAGGTCAGAAGTGACATCACCGATGCTTCGGAAATTGTTCTCTCCTCTCCCGACCTTAAGTCATATACAGTTATTCCTATGGATGAAAGCTGCAGCTCAGTTTACCTTATGTGCAAGTTTAAAAAGGTTAAAAAGAGCTACACCCTCGATGTAGAAAAAGGTGAAAGAAAGCTCGTTTCACCCCTTGAATTCAACGAAATCAAAGGCGGAGAGCTTACTCTTAAGTTCCTTAAAAACGGCAAGCCTTACAGAGCATATATGGGTGACAAGAGAATCGGCGGCAGAGATTTTCTTGAAAGCTACATCACCTACAATAAAGGAAGATACGATTTCCGTTACACCTCAATTGAAGTGCTTCCCGTAGGCGGAAACGGTTTTGCAATCCGCACAAAGGGTGAGATTCATCTCCCCAGTGAAATTCACGGTGGCTCTTTCACCTACGATTATATCACCACCGATTTTTCAGATGGTATTTTCGTGCGCACTGAAGTGAACTACCCTTACACCGCAGAAACCACCTCAATTTCAACTGAGAATTCTGCTCTCGGAAGATACTCCGATATGAAGTGGAGTGAAGCTGTCCCCTTCCAGCTCACACCCGATTTCAAGGGAGATATAAGCGTACTCAAACGCAACTTTATGGACGACATTTCATCGTTCCGTACACAGAGTTTCCCCGAATGTGACGAAAAGAACACCTCCCTTGCCTCCTTCAACCATCAGCTTTCAGCAGGTATTGTAGGTCTTTTTGACGAAAACTACACCTTTGCCGTTGCCAACGCACGTCAGGTTTCAGGCTCAATGGCACACTGTCCCATGAGACTTGACGAGGATAAAACGGTGCATATGAATCCTTTCGGCACCTACTACGGCAAGCAGCGCCACCATTGGGGCAGAGCAAAAGATCAGATTCTCGGAACCTTTACCCTTATTACACCTCAGGGCAAGTCAATCGCTCCCTCCTATAACGGCGTAAGTGAAACTTCTCTTTTAGGTCTTTATGCTTACAAGGGAGATATGCCCGAGAAAGACATTCTTTCTTTCGCTGACGGTGCAGTTGTTTCAGCACCCGAGGATTCACTTCTTCAGCCCTTCTATGACAACAACGTCAAGGTAAGAGAAGCGAAAGCTGACGGTGTTGACGAAAAGAAGCTGAGAAGCCCCATTATGACAGGTATTGCAGGAAATCTCAGAAACTACGCAGTAAAGGGTTCAAGAGCAATTTTCCACATTATAAAGCAGCAGATTAAAGCGAGATAAAACTAACCCATCGGTTCAGCAAAACCGATGGGCATTTTTTAATCGTGCATATATCTTTTCAATTCTTCATAAAAATTTTCTCTTGTTCCTGCCATAATTACAACAACAATTTCATTTTCCGCATACTCCACAGTGTAAGCTAACTCATAATTGGTTTTGTTATAGAATATATCAATACTGTAAATTCCTGATAAATCTCCCGTTTTTAATTCCCCAACTGTATAATCTTCTCTTATTTTATCAATTGCATTTTTATATAATTCTTTCAGCTTTTTATCTTTTATCTTTTTTATGAACCTGGCAGCAGGCGGGAGAAATTTAATTTCATACATAATCAGTCCTCCACACCAAAAACATCTTCATAAGAAAAGGCTTCTGTTTCACCAACGGCTGCTTTTTCTGCTTCAAGAAGCATAGCTTCAACCGCTGGTCTGACCTTCTTCTGTGCTTTTTTAAATTCGTTCAGCAGCTTTTCACCGCTTAAACCCTCAGCAATCAAATCAGTCAAAATCTGCTCAGCAAATTCTCCTCCTGTTTGCGACTTGACCGGTCTTATAACAAGTTCATTTCCACGCACAAAGCATTCGGCTTCATTATCAAAACCGAGCATAGTGAAAAATTTCTGCGGTATAGTAATCTGGCGTTTTGATGAAATGCTTAATTTTTTGTTATACATAGTATTACCTCGTGCTGCACTTAATGTAGTCATTATTTTTCCTCCTTCATATTATATGTCATTCACTTTTAAAAAAACTTTGTTTCTTGGTTTCTTTGTATTTTTAGTGTACACTATAAACTTTGATTTGTCAATAGATTAATTCTTTACTTTTATTCTCACTAATGGTATAGTTATAATAAGGAGGCGGTTCTATGTATCAACTAAACATTGATCGAAACACTTATGAAAGACTAAAAGATCTCTTGCCAGATTTTAAACCCGATATAATAATCGACCTTATTTCTTGTGATATCAATCTTGAAAAATTAGGCTTCTGTAAATCTGCCCCTTGTGTTGTAAATATCGATATTGATAAACCAGAACGCGAAAGAATTATGGATGAAATTAGTAGGATTGAAGAAATCGCTTGTACCTGCAATCTCCCGATAAGCTCTGAAGAATGTAAGAAATATAAAAAATATGGGTGGATATGGAACTACTTATTTTATGCAGAACAGATCTCATAACTAATACATACAAAAAAACAAACCGGCATCAGTAAATTCTGATGTCGGTCTACTTTTTCACACCTTTTAGGAAGAAAGCAAATTTTATCCTTACCATCCGATTGTAATAATCTCAAAGGGCTTATATTCAATAACGTCTGTTTCACCTGTGACGTCTTCAAGCATATTGAGAAGCTTCACTTTTCTGTCAAGAGTGATTTTTCCTCTTCTGCCGTCCTGCTCCGAAAGTCGGATAACCGTCATTGTGCCGTCCTCACTCTTCTTTGCACTCTGAAGATAAAGCGGCTCAAAGGTGGGCATATTCCATTTTACGTCAGCCTTTACCAAAGGCACGTTATACTGGAATGCAAGGTTATTTATCTTCGCTGAAACCACGTCACCGCTATGAGGCACAATCATATAGCAGAAGTTGTGCATACCCATATCGGAAACAACGTCAGGTCTGATTGTGGCACGAAGAAGTGAAAGGCTGATAACATTGTTATGGAATCCTGCGCCGTACTTGCCGTCGTTGATTATTGCAACGCCGCCGTCTGTCTCTGACATATCGCACCACTTGTGGTGACAGCACTCAAAACGAGCCTGCTGCCAGGTGGTGTTGCGGTGGGTTTCTCTTTCAATAAAGCCTGCCGAGGTGTCACAAAGAGCCTTTCTTGTAAGAACATTGCAGCTGAATTCAGCCTTTGCAAGCTTGTGCTTTTCGTTCCAATTCACTATGTTTTCAACCTCAATGCCTCTGCTTTGTCTGAAAAGTCGGATAAGCATTGTCCATGTTGATTTTTCTGTTTTCAGAACGGTTCTGAAGGTTGCACACTCGCTGTCCTTTGAAATAAGCTCAAGGGCTTTTTCGGTTCTGACTTCAATCTGCTTATCCTTGTAGTTGGGAAGAATATCCCAGGCATCATAGTTACCGGGATTATCCGTGTAAATCTTCAGCTTGTTGAAGTCACCGTCTGCCCATTCACGGCAAAGCTCTCTGTCATAAAGTGAGGCAATTGAACCGTCGGGGTTGAACTTAACCTTGTAGAAAGGTGTTTCAATGGTATCGCCGAGAGTAATCCATTCGCCGTCAAAGTCAGCCTTTTTGATTTCACCGCCTGAAAGTGAAGGAAGATTTGGTACAGCAAAATAGCCTTTCTTACCGTATCTTTCATTACTGCCGTTTTCATCCTCGATAAACGTTAAAGCATCACGCTTGAAGTTGAGGGTGTTGAAGTATCTTCCACCCTCATTGATTATTTTCTCAAGTCCCTTTTCGATTTCCTCGTAGTCCTTCATAGCGTCAACATAAACGGGATGAATGTGTGAGCCGGGAAGAATATCGTGGAACTGATTTATAAGGAACTTTTTGTAAAGCTCAGTGATTTTTTCTCTGTTGTCCTCGCCACGCATAAGCGAGAGCATTTCAGCCGTTCTGAACTTGAATTCAAGGCTTCTGTTAAGCTTTTTAAGGTTGCTCTTTGTGGTAAAGGTACCTCTGTGCATTTCAAGATAAAGCTCCCCATCCCATGTTTCAAGCTCTGTGTTACCCTTCAGGTTCTTTTCGAGGAATTCTCTGCCTGAAACATGTTCACACTTTGGCATAACGGAAAGCTTTTTGAAACGGTGCATAAGCTCAATCATTTCCTCTGTGCAGCCGCTGCCGCCGTCACCGTAGCCGAACATATTGAGTGTCTGTCCGCCGCTGTCCTTGTCTATGTAAGCCTCCCAGTTTTCCTGAATCTGCGAGGGCATATTCCAGGTTATGAAGTGTGTTGGAGGTACGCAGGCGTAAACCTCACTGCCGTCAATACCCTTCCAGATAAAGTTGTTGTGAGGGAAACGGTTGGTATCGTTCCATGTTGACATTTTGTTTGAAACAAAGTAGTCAACTCCGCTTTTTTTCAGTATCTGCGGAAGAATCCAGGAGTTACCGAAAACGTCGGGAAGCCATGCGTTATTTACCCTTTTGCCGAACATTCTCTTATAGGTGTTCTGTCCGTAAAGGCATTGACGGATAAGCGATTCAGCTGAGGGTACATTGCAGTCGGGTTCAACATACATCGCACCTACAGGCTCAAACTGACCCTTTGCTACTTTTTCCTTAAGCTCTTCAAAAACCTCAGGATAATACTTTTCAAGAGTTTCGTAAACGTAGGGCTGAGTGTGAGTGTATTTGAAATCGGGGTACTTGTCCATAAGTCGAAGCTGAATAAGCACCGTTCTCAGGTTTTTCTGAACGGCATGGATTCTTCGCCAGTAGTAAGCTACATCAAGGTGGCTGTGTGCAATAAGTGCCACATCACCGCTACCCTTATAGTTATCGTTGGCGTAGATTACCTCGTCAACGTATTTTTTTGCTTCTGAAACACCCTGAAGCTCATCAGAATCAAAGTCGATAAGGTTCATAGCATTGTTAAGCTCTTTATTGAGGAAAGCTCTGTAATCCTCGTTGAAAAGCTCACTTTTTGCAATATCCAAAAGCAGTTCAAAATCGTAAACAAGGTCCTGAACCTGATGGTTAACAGTGCAGATGTATGCACCCTCAAAAACCTGACGGCAGCCACGCACTGAAAGTGATTCAGGGTTACGTTCATCGTCGGGCTTTGAACGGTTGTAGCCCATCATATCAAAGTGCAGAGTTTCACTGTCGTTGATATAGGGTGAAAGGAGCATTCTCTCTCTGTTGGGGTCAACGCCGCCTACGTATTTTCCGTTGACCTTAACGCAGATTTCTGCCGCAGTTTTAAGTGAAAACCACAGCTCTTTTCCCTGAAGCTCCTTGGGGATATTCACCTCAGCCTTTATAAATGCAGTGCCGTCGGGAGTGAAATACATATCACCCTTTTTAAGTGGTCTGTAGTCCTCACTGTAGTAATCAAACTGCATTTCGGCCACTTGTCTTGCATCTCTGATTTCCAGATTTTCAATCTCCCACTTTGAGGAGTAAATATGCCTTTTAAGCCAGCCGAAACGAAGGTCGGTCCACTCCTCGGGTCGCATTGAGCGTCTTACAACTTTTATGTGTGCCATAAATTATCCGACCTCCTTTATGTATCCTGAAAGTAGGGCTTTTTGCGGATTCCGCAAAGCTTAACCTTCAATCCTAAATCCTTCTGAATCTGCTCTTCAATCCACGCTTCGCATCTGTGAAGAATAAGACACTTTGAGCATTCCCCTCTGAAAATTACAGTAAGCTCATCATTTTCAAAGGAAACAAACTCAATCCAGCCGCCGTCACCCTGAAGCTTCGGCTGAAGAACAGTTTCAACATAAGTTTTAATATCCATAGTTTTTCCTCATCCTATAATTCCGTCAACAATAGCTTTAAGCTTTGCGTGTCTTTCCTTTGCTTTGTCCTTGCTATTTTCACAAACAGAGTAGTAAACCTTGATTTTCGGCTCTGTACCAGAGGGTCTTACTGCAATCCAGGAGCCATCCTTCCAGATAAAGCGAAGAACGTTTTCCTTCGGCAAGTCAGCGATTCCTGTGCTGTAGTCAAGAACTTTATCAACGCCTTCAAAAATTTCCGTACCCTTTTCTCTGAAGTAAACCATAAGCTCAGCTATTCTCTCAGCACCGTCTTTGCCCTTAAGGGTGAAGCTGTCGAGAGAATCAAGATAATATCCGTAGGTGTCGTAGATTTCGTTAAGGCCGTCAATAAGAGTCTTGCCCTGATTCTTATACCAGGCAGCCATCTGGCAGATAAGCATTGAGGATACAACGGCGTCCTTATCTCTTGCGTGAGTGCCTACAAGGTAGCCGTAGGATTCCTCGTAGCCGATTACAAATTCCTGCTCACCCGAATCCTCGTACTTATTGATTTTGTCGCCGATATACTTGAAGCCGGTGAGGGTTTCTTCAACCTGAAGTCCGAAAGCACGGCCGATATTTGCGCCAAGCTCTGAGGTTACAATTGTTTTTACAAGTGTACTTTTTTCTGAAAGAGAAGCCTTTTTCATAGTAAGCACAAAATTTACAAGAAGCGCACCCGTCTGATTGCCTGTAAACAGTACATAGCCGTCGTCACCTTTTACTGCAATACCTACACGGTCACAGTCGGGGTCAGTGCCAAGCACAAGGTCGGCATCAATTTCCTTAGCCTTTTCAATTGCAATAGTAAGTGCGTCCTTTTCCTCAGGGTTGGGACTACGAACGGTTGAGAAGTTTCCGTCGGGCATTTCCTGCTCTTTTACAACGGTAACGTTCATACCTTCGAGCATTCTTCTTACGGGAATGTTACCTGTGCCGTGAAGAGGTGTGTATACGATTTTAAGGTCGCTTTTTTCTTCGTAGAGGCTCTGTTCTTTAACCTTTTTAAGGAACTCTGAAAGCACGTCTTCACCAATCATTGTGATGTTATCCATACTGTCGGAGAAGGGAATAGCAGAGAAATCAGTGATATCGTTTATGTAGCCGATTGCGTTTTTTGTGTCCTCGGTGCAGAACTGACAACCTCTGTTATCGTAAACCTTGTAGCCGTTGTACTCCTTGGGGTTGTGAGAAGCGGTGAGCATAACGCCGCAGGTACAGCCTAAAAATGCAGTTGTAAATGAAAGCACCGGAACGGGCACAAGCATTTCGTAAAGGAAAACCTTGAAGCCGCAGGAAGCAAAAATGCCTGCCGCAACCTTTGCAAAATAAGCTGAATTATTACGTGAATCGTAGGCGAGAGCAACCTTGATTTCTTCACCCTCGTGCTTTTTCATAAGATACTTTGCAAGGCCGTATGTAGCCTTACCAACGGTGTATTTGTTCATACGGTTTGAGCCTGCACCCATAATTCCTCGAAGTCCACCCGTGCCGAAGGCAAGGTCTTTATAAAAGCGGTCCTCAATTTCCTTTTCGTCGGTGATGCTGAGAAGCTCAGCTTTTGTCTCTTCATCAAATGTAAGCCACTGCTCATACTTTTCTCTGTAGTTCATAATTATTCTCCTTTCGGGATTATTCAATCTATTATATCATTCTTTAGAGTTTTAAAGCAATAGAAAAGGCAAAAAAATCCTTTTACGTTTCGTCAGTTATTCTGCATTTTGCACTTTGCATTTTGCATTTCATAATACCTTGCAAAATGTTTCCATTAGTGCTACAATATTCCCATAATACAATTAAGGAAGTGCTACTATGAAGAAATGTACAAAAATTCTCCTTGGCAGCGCAGTCGGTACTGCTGCCGCTGTTTACGGCGCCTTCACCCTCGTTGACAATCTCCTGCTTAACAGACATATGGTTCCATCACCTGAATTTTCAGCAAAGGTTACGGGCTGTGACCTCAGCGACAGAGAGGAAGAACATAACAAACACAAGCTTTGGCTTGAAAACTACGGCTATGAAAAATATTATATGCTCTCCGACAGAGGTGAACAGTTAACGGCTTATCTTGTAAAGCCCGAAAAGGAAAGTAACGTTTACGCTTTCTGCGCACACGGCTACAGAAGTGATGCCAAAGGTGAATTCTGTCAGATTGCTCAATATTATCTCAAAAAGGGCATCAATGTATTTATGCCTGACCACGTTGCTTCAGGTGAAAGTGAGGGTACATACTGCACCTTCGGCTACTATGAAGAGCCTGACTGCCTCAAGTGGCTCGCTTATATGAAGGACACCTTCGGAAGCGACATTAAGATTCTTCTTCACGGCGTTTCAATGGGTGCAGCAACAGTTATGATGATGACAGGTAATGACGCTCTTCCCGAAAACGTAAAGCTCACCGTTTCCGACTGTGGCTACACTACTGCCGTTGCGGAATTTACCGAAAAGCTTTCTGACCTTGGCCTGCCTGCCGGTCTTATTATCAAAGGCGTAAACGCAGTCAACAAGCTTCATCTCGGCTTTGATTTCTACAAGCTCCGTCCCGTTGACAGCGTAAGAAAGGCAAAGATTCCCATGCTCTTTATTCATGGAACAGGCGACACCTTTATTCCTCACAGTATGTGTCAGGAGGTTTATGAAGCTTGCGGCAGCGAAAACAAGGAAATTCTTTACATCGAAGGTGCTGACCACGCTCAGTCCTTCCCCACAGACAAGGAAACCTACTCAAAGAAGCTTGACGAAATGATTGACAAGTATGTGCTTGAGGTTACAACTGAAGCTTAACAACAAGAAAGAACTTAAGGACTGCTACCGCTGAGGTAACAGTCCTTTTTATATGAGTCAATTTATATTTCAATCTGTGCAATAATATCCTTAAGGCATTTGGCACTTCTCTGAAGAGCAATAACCTCTCTTGTTGTAAGCGGCAAGAGCATTTTACTGTGTGCGCCATGTCTGCCTACAATGTTGAGAAGGCTGAGGCAAACATCGTCAATACCGTATTCACCGTGAAGCATTGTTGAAACGGTGAGAGGCGTATCTACACCGCCTAAAAGACTTCTGCAGATGTGGCACACCGATGCTGATACAGCATAGAAGGTTGCACCCTTGTCCTGAATAACCCTTGCCCCTGAGTTACGGACATAGTTTTCAACAATATCAAAATCAATTTCAGGATAAAGCTTTCCGTCTGCTCTGACAATTGATGTGCTGCAATGCTCAATGGGGATGTTTGAAATATTTGCA
Source organism: Clostridia bacterium (assembly GCA_017522205.1). GTDB lineage: Bacteria > Bacillota > Clostridia > Oscillospirales > Acutalibacteraceae > UBA6857. The sequence goes on along the minus strand of JAFWZS010000024.1, from coordinate 24,566 downwards.
AGGCTCCATGGCACAAAGGAGCTGTCTCCGTGTTCGCCCATTACATAGGCATGAACATTTCTCTGATTTATATCATAAATCTTTGCAAGCTTCGCTCTGAGTCTTGCTGTGTCAAGAATTGTACCTGAGCCGATTACTCTTTCCTCGGGAATACCTGAAATTTTGCAGAACACATAAGTCAGCACGTCAACGGGATTGCTTACGATAATGTAAACTGCATCCTTAGCGTATTTTGTAATTTCAGGAGTTATGCTTTTAAGAATGTCAACATTTGTCTGTGCAAGGTCAAGCCTTGACATACCCGGCTTTCTTGCAGCACCTGAGGTAATGATAACAATATCAGAATCGACAGCATCCGCATACTCGCCTGAATAAACACTGCAGGGATTACAGAAAGGTGTACCCTGCTGAATATCAAGAGCTTCACCGTAAGCCTTTTTGTTATTTATGTCAATCATAACGATTTCACTTGCAAGTCCCTCAATCATAAGAGTGTATGCAATTGTTGAGCCTACGCTGCCCGAACCGATAATGGTTATCTTTCTCATAGCTTTGTTCTCTCTTTCATCTTAATATGTGCAATCGATATTTTTTTATCGATTTAATTTCTGCAGTAAAGTATATCATATTACATTCCTTATTGTCAACAAAGATGTCTATACAAAGTAAGTTTTTTACTGTTTTAACATTATCTGAGTTTTAATTTAGTAAATTTTTATTACAAACACCTTGAAAAATACAAGAAAAAGTATTAGAATGCCCTTAGTTGTACAGATTATAATATTATTAAAATATATAAGGAGACGGAAAGCCCTTCAGCTTTCTTACGTTTAATTATGAACATAATTATTGCAGGCTGCGGAAAAATAGGCAAAACACTTGTAGCTGACCTTGTAAGTGAAGGTCACGACATAACCGTTATTGACCAGAGTGCTCAAGCCATAGACGATATTACCAACACCTATGACGTTATGGGCGTTTGCGGTAACGCAACGGACTGCGACACTCTTGAAGAGGCCAGCGTTTACAACAGCGATTTGTTTATTGCAGTAACCAGCTCAGACGAGCTTAATATGCTAGCTTGCTTTCTCGCTAAAAAAATAGGCGCAGCACACTCTGTTGCACGAATCAGAAACCCTGAATACAACGACCGTTCTCTGGGCTTTATGCGTCAGCATCTTGACATCTCTATGTCAATCAACCCCGAAAAGCTTGTAGCTCAGGAGCTTTACAACATTCTTCGTCTCCCCTCAGCTTTCAAGGTTGAGTACTTCTCAAGACGTAACCTTGAAATGATTGAAGTTAAGCTCAAGGCTGAACATCAGATCTGCGGTATGACCCTTATGAAGCTTCGTGATAAATTCAAAGAGAACTTCCTTATTTCCGCTGTACTTCGTGGTGGTCAGGTTTATATTCCCGACGGTAGCTTTGTGCTTGAGGCAGGCGATATTATCAGTATTGCCGCTTCTCCCAACGATATGCAGAAGCTCCTCAAGGGTATGGGTATGCTTCAGAAAGGCGCCAAGGACGTTATTCTCCTCGGAGGCAGTAAAATTGCATACTATCTTGCAAAAATGCTTACCTCTTCAGGAATCAACGTGAAGATTGTTGAAAAAGAATTAGAACGCTGTCAGCATCTCAGCGACAATCTTCCGAAAACCGTTATTATCCACGGTGACGGCTCCCATCAGGATCTTCTTCTTGAAGAGGGCATAAGAAATGTTGATGCCTGTGTATCACTTACAGGTATGGACGAGGAGAACATCATCATTTCAATTTTCGCTTCTTCTCACAATGTACCCAAGGTGATTACAAAAATCAACAGTGACGAGCTTTGCAAAATGTCCGAAAGACTTGGTCTTGACTGCGTTGTTTCCCCTAAGTCCATCACTTCCGATGTTATTGTAAGATACGCAAGAGCTCTTCAGAATTCTCAGGGCAGTAATGTTGAAACCATGTACAAGATTATGGACGGCAAGGCTGAGGTTCTTGAATTCAAGGTGGGCAGTGATGCAAGACTTACTGACGTTCCCCTTAAGAATCTTAAAATCAAGCCGGGAACTCTTATTGTGGGCATTATCCGTGCAGGAAAGGTTGTCATTATTCCCACCGGCGACGACGTTATCAAAAATGGTGACAAGGTTATTGTTCTTGCTGCTGACCACAGACTGGACGACCTTTCACATATCGTTTATTAAGGAGTTTAATCATGAACAGACGTATGGTTTTATACATGGTAGGCTCCGTAATCAAAATCGAAGCTCTGCTGATGCTTCTGCCCTTAATCGTTTCGCTGATATACAGCGAAAAAGCTTCGGCTGTTTCTTTTCTTATTTCAATTGCAATCGCCCTTGTTATCGGTTTTGCAATGACACTGATAGTAAAACCCGGCAGCAAGGTTATTTACGCAAAAGAAGGCTTTGTAACCGTTGCACTTTCCTGGCTGTTTCTTTCTTTAGTCGGTTCCCTGCCCTTTGTAATAAGCGGTGAAATTCCGTCTTTTGTCGATGCTCTTTTTGAAACGGTAAGCGGTTTTACAACAACGGGTGCGTCCATTCTCACAGACATTGAGGCCATGAGCAAGGGTATGCTTTTCTGGCGCTCATTCACACATTGGGTCGGCGGTATGGGTGTTCTTGTTTTTGTAATGGCAATTATTCCTTCTTTTTCCGACCGTTCAATTCATCTGCTCTGTGCAGAAGTTCCCGGTCCTGTTGTTGGTAAGCTTGTTCCAAAATTAAGACAGACTGCAAGAATTCTTTATATCATTTATATTGCTCTGACGCTTATTGAAATCATCTTACTTCTCATCGGAAAAATGCCTCTTTATGACAGTATAGTCCACGCTTTCGGCACAGCAGGTACAGGCGGTTTCGGTATCAAAGGTGACAGCATAGGCTCATATAACAGCTATCTTCAATGGATCATTACTGTGTTTATGCTTCTTTTCGGTGTTAACTTTAATCTTTACTATTTCATCATTATGGGTAAAATCAAAACAGCATTGAAAAGCACGGAGCTTTGGGTTTATCTCGGCCTTGTTATGGGCTCGACAGCACTTATTACAATAAATATCCTACCTTTCTTTGAATCCTTCTCTTCTTCACTTAAGCACGCTGCTTTTCAGGTTGCTTCAATTATAACCACAACCGGCTACGCTACTACCGACTTTGATAAATGGCCTGTTTTTTCAAAAACAATATTGCTGCTGCTTATGTTTATCGGTGCCTGTGCAGGTTCAACCGGTGGCGGTATCAAGGTTTCAAGAGTTGTTATGCTCATAAAGAACTGTAAGCGTGAGCTTCAGAGAATGCTTCATCCGCGCTCCGTTGCGGTTGTCCGTTTTGAAGGCAAAAGAGTTGACAACACCACAATAAATGCTGTCAGCTCCTATCTTGCAATTTACACTCTTTTCTTCTGTCTCATTGTTTTTATTATCGGAATTGAAAACTTCGATTTAGAAACCAATATATCAGCCGTTGCGGCCTGCTTTAACAACATCGGTCCCGGATTCGGAAGAGTCGGTGCAGCAATGAACTATTCAGAATTTTCAGGTCTTTCAAAAATAGTTCTTTCAATCGCGATGCTTTTAGGCAGACTTGAAATTTATCCGATTATTCTTACACTTTCTCCCTCCACGTGGAGTAAAAAATAAGACAAAAAAGCAAATCTCTGTGTAAAGTCCAGAGCTTTACATAGGGATTTTTATTGTAAAGTTATTTCCTTTACATAGACTTTTCAGTGTGGAAAACGCTTAAAACGGTTGAAATCTCTGTTGAAAATGTTAGTTTTTCAGCACAAGGTAACGGTAGCCGAAACCGAACAAGCCAAAATGCCCGATTTCCGGCACCTTTGTAATTTTTTCTCCTCGCAATACGCGAGTATTGTTTCGTCGAAGAAAATCCCAAATGCACCGAACCTCGGGCATTTATGGTCTTCGAGTTTAATGGGTGGAGATTTTTCTTGTAGCAAGGCAAAAGGTGCAGGGAATACTTGCGTATTTCCAAGCCTTTTAACGCAGCTACGGGGAAAATATACTCCATTAAACCTTGTGCGTTTCGACTGCCGTTACCTTTAGGTATTTTCCCACGTTTTCAGAGGAATATTCCATTTCAGAGGAGTACAATCTGGAATATTCCACAATATCATCCAAGGAAATACTACCGTAGCTTTTCTTATGAAAAGCACAAATTTTCATTATAAACAGACAGCTTTCCAAAGCAAATATTATTCGTTCTTTCAGTCTTCCGTCCTCTGCAGAAAGGGAAAACTGACGGTAAATAAAGTACCACAACAGCTGTTCAAAGACAGTTTCAAACTCATTTTCAAAGGTAAGTGCATCTGTTAATTCAGGTGCATTTTTCATTTTCAAAAGCAGCTCTGTCCATTTTTCGTCGAGCCTTTCCATAGAAAGAAAAATCTCTGCCCACTCCGTAATTTTTCTTTCTTTTGGTTTTATACTGAAAAATTCAAAGGCATCTTTAATTCTTTCGTCAACCGTTTTTTCTCTGTTTTGCACAATCGAAAATAGTGCTTCTCTAAGCTTTAAAACCAACTCTTCCTCAGTGGTAAGGCTTTCTTTTTCACCGTCATCATAGATACACACAAGGTTAGTTTTTTCCTTATTTCCTAAAATCAGCTGACCTGCACTTTCGCAGCAAAGACCAAGACCTATTTCCTCTCTGTCGGAAAAATAGTTTCTGAATCTCGGATGGTCAGCACAGATGTCGCAAAGTGCATCCTCACCTAAAGCAGATATAATATCGCAGAGGTTCTTTTCATTAAGAAATGGACAGCGCTCATTATCCGAAAGGCAGAAATGAGGAGCATCACCCTCACGGGAAATGTACTTTTTAAATCTTTCACCCATTTCACCCTCAACAGAATTATAATAATCCAGGGTGAATTCGTCTATATCAATTTCCCAACCGATACAGCAGTTGTGCTTACAGTCACCGGCAATACATTTGAATTTTTCATAGTAGTCGGGTGCAATCTGTTTCATGAAATCAATCCTTCAAAAAATATCTAAGGTTATTTTAACATAGAAACTGTAAAATGCAACCATAATATATAAAAGAAGGAGGCATTTTTGATGTGCACATCTATTACCTTCAAGGGCACCGACAACTATTTCGGACGTACTCTCGATCTTGAATATTCCTACAATGAAACCGTCACCGTAACACCGCGTTTTTTCCCTTTTAAATTCAGAAACGAAAACCGCATTGACTGCCACTACGCAATAATCGGTATGGCAACGGTTGTAAACGGCTATCCCCTTTATTACGATGCCACCAACGAAAAAGGGCTTTCCATGGCGGGACTTAACTTCCCCGAAAATGCAAAGTATTTCAAAAGATCTGAGAACAAAATCAACATAACACCCTTTGAATTCATCCCGTATATCCTTTCAATGTGCGACAGTGTGAAAAGTGCAAAGGAGCTTCTTAAGAACATCAACCTTACAGACACACCTTTCAGTAATGAATTTCCCAACTCACCCTTGCATTGGATTATTGCTGACAAAACCGCGGCGATAACCGTTGAGAGTACCGCCCACGGACTACAAATTTACCATAACCCCGTTGGTGTACTGACCAACAATCCGCCTTTTTCCTACCACATGACCCACCTTACAACCTTTATGCACCTTTCACCATACCCGCAGGAAAACAAAATTTACAAAGAGCTTAACCTTAAATCTTTCAGCAGAGGCACAGGTGCTATGGGTCTGCCCGGCGACTGCTCGTCGCAGTCACGCTTTGTACGTGCCGCGTTTAACAAGCTGAACGCAGTTTCTTACGGTATCGAAGAAGAAAACGTGAATCAGTTTTTTCATATACTCTCCTCAGTTGAGCAGATTGACGGCACAGTTAAAACTCTCGAAAACAAAAATGTCCGCACCGTTTACACAAGTTGCTGCAACACGGACAAGGGCATTTACTACTACACCACCTATCATAACCGCAGTATTACGGGGGTGGATATGCACAGGGAAAACCTTGATTCAACTGCACTTGTCAGTTATCCGCTGAGGGAAAGTGAGATATTTATTGAAAGCAAAGCATAAGAAAACTCCCATACATTTCACTTAGGAATGTGTGGGAGTTAAGCTTTTAAATTTTATCTTCGGAAAAATCAATCAGCACCTGAGTGCGTTTCGGTGTAAGCTTTGTAAGCTTAACCCCTGCAGCCTCAAACATTCTTTTTGAAGCCCGTGTGCTTTCAGTTTCGGCATACTTGTCAGAGATGTAAACCACCTCGCTGATGCCTGACTGAATGATAGCCTTTGCGCACTCGTTACACGGGAAAAGTGCAACGTAAATCTTGCAGCCCTCAAGGTTGGAATCACGGCTGTTGAGAATTGCGTTCAGCTCTGCGTGGCACACGTAAAAGTACTTTGTGTCATAAGCGCTGCCCTGTCTCTCCCAAGGGAATTCGTCGTCACTGCAACCCATTGGAAAGCCGTTGTAACCCACAGACATAATTCTGTTTTTTGCGTTTACAATGCAGGCACCCACCTGAGTGTTAGGGTCCTTACTTCTGTATGAAGCGAGCATTGCAACGCCCATAAAGTATTCGTCCCATGATAAATAGTCTTCTCTTTTTGCCATAGTTTTCTCTCCTTTTTTACCCCTCCGTCAGCCTTCGGCTGCCACCTCCCCTTTCAAGGGAGGCAAGGGGGTGTTATTTTTATTTCAGTTTTATTCAACTTCTCGATAGTAAAGTCCACGGGTGAAATTGCCCTTTACACCCTTGCCTTTGCGGTAAGCATCAAGCACAGCCTCGCACATTTCACGTTTTTCCTTTGTGAAATAGAAGGTGATGAAATCCACATTTTTGATTTCATTCATTCTGTCGCCCATATATATCGGCTGAGAGTTAAGAATTTCAGAAGCTCCCATTTTGCAGACAACCGGAAATTTCATTCCCATTCTGTCGGTGAGGTAGCTGTCGCTTTTACACTCTGCGCAAGTCTTTCCGTTTCTTATGGGGCAGTTTCTCGTGAGCATTAAAGGCAGTCTGCCGTAGCCGATTATGCCCCTTTTTGCCCTGCCTCCGACTTTTGCAATACGGTTAAGTGTCAGCTCAGGTGACAAGGTGATTTCCTTTACATCCAAACTTTCTAAAACGCCCACAGAAAGACTGTTGAACACGTTCATTGAAAAGCCTGTGTGAATCTCCATCTTAAGCTCTCTTGCAATGGCAAGAGCATCAAGTGTACTGCAGTATGCGGTATTTATTCCACATTTTTTGTGTTTTTCCAGAAGGGCTTTCACCTTATTTTCATTGCCGAAAATACCTCTCGGCACCTCAATCCCCACATTTATGGGGAGATTTTTAACTTTTTCGACAAGGTTTTCATCACAATCTATGGGAATATAAAGGTTTTCCACATTATTAAGGTTATGGGGTATCTGACTTAAATTTGCTACCCTTATGTTGAATTTAAGGGGCTTTTCAGCCTTATATGATGGTATTTGTACGTCTATATCTGTAAAGGTAATTTCCTTTACACCTACAAGCTGTTCTGACAGCTTCTGAAGAGCCTCACGTCTGAGGTTATTTATTACACTTGCAGGTACGATAAGCCCCTCGTCAAGCTCCACCTCAACATTCTCGGCATAGAACTGTGTGCCGCCGCATTTTGAAATTCTTTCCGTCAGGCTCTCTTTTGTAAGAGGTTTGTTGAGTGCCTTTTCGGGAACACATTCATCCGATACAAAAACAGTTTTTCCCGCTGCCGAAGCTGATAGTGAAACGGGTTCATTTTCAATTACGCTAAGAACAAAGTTTACCGGGATAAGCAGTGTCTCTTTTTCATAAAGATGTGAAAGTTCATTAAGTACAGAATTCGTTGCGGCAGTTACATCTTCTTTTCCTCTTGTGCCGAACATATCCTTGCCGAGTTTTCCTTCAAAGTAGCCTTTCGTAAATCCTGAACGTGAGAACACAGCACGGAGCTTTCTCTGAAGATCCTCGTCCTTTTCGCCTTTAAGAGCTTTCACTACGCTTGTTACCGCCGCCGCAACATATTCGGGCCGTTTCATTCTTCCTTCAATTTTAAGGGAAGCCACTCCTATATCTGCAAGCTCATTTACATTTTCAACGAGAGACAAATCCTTAAGACTCAGGTCATAACCCTCAGAGCCTTCTGCTTTGAAAGGCAGACGGCAGGGCTGAGCACAAAGACCTCTGTTGCCGCTTCTCGCTCCGAACATACTGCTCATATAGCACTGTCCCGAAACGCACATACAAAGTGCTCCGTGAACAAAGCATTCGATTTCTATATCTGTATTTTCGGCTATATATTGAATTTCTTCTTTGCTCAGTTCTCTCGGCAGCACTGCACGTTTGAACCCAAGTTCTTTTAAAAGCTTCACACCTGAAAGCGTCTGAACGGACATCTGTGTTGATGCATGCATATCAATATCCGGGCACATTTTTCTTACAAGCTGACCAATGCCAAGATCCTGCAAAATAAGCGCATCTGCCCCACTTTCGCAAATGCGCTTTAACGTGCTTTTTGCGGCAGAAAGCTCAGAATCGGCAATAAGTGTGTTCATTGTAATGTGAACATCCGTGCCGTGGCTGTGACAGTAGTCTACAGTTTCCTTCAACTCTTCAAAAGAAAAATTATCTGCCTTTGCCCGTGCATTGAAGCTCTTTGTTCCCATATAAACCGCATCTGCACCAGAGCGCACTGCGGCCTTTACGCTTTCTGCGGAGCCCGCAGGAGCCAGAACCTCAATTTTATTTTTCATAATCAGTTCTCAAGCTTTCTCGGTTTTTTAAGAGAATCAAGCTCTGCTTTCATTTTCATATTCTGAGTTCTGAGAGTTTCGTTTTCTTTTCGCAGATTTTCGCTTTCGTGTCTTGCAAGGTCAGCCTTGCTTTTTGCATTTGAAGCGTCGTCAAGGTAGTCTTTAATCTGCTCACGGAGTCTGTCTGCAGTTTCGGTTGCCTTTTTGCATTCATCTGCATAATCGAGAGCAAGTAAAATTGCCGCCTGAGTTACTGAAAGACGGTCGTTTGCCTTCATAATTGCAGCGAGTGCTCTGTCAAGCTCCTTGCCCAATGACTGCACATATCTTGCATCGTCTTCAGCAATTACAGTGTATTCTGCACCGCCGATTGAAAGTTTAACTTTATTAGCTGCCATTGTAATTCATCCTTTCTTTAAAGCCTTTACTTACGTAATTTACATCATATCAATTGTAATTATACATCAAATTATTATTCTCCGTCAAGAGTAATAAATATTAAAATAAAAATGTAATATTTATTTGATTTTTCCTCTCTTTAATGCTATAATACTGACAGATAAGTTTTTTCAGCATCGCTGAGCCTTCGGGTTCGGTGTGCTTTGCTGTTTATTCGGGCCGTTGCCTAAAAAAGGAGATGAAACCGATGGAAACAATAAAAGATTTCCTTGTGAGCCTATATGAAATAGGCGAAGTGCAATATATCATTGACGCTGTTGTAAAAATGGCACTTGCTGTTTTCTTCAGCGGTGTTATCGGTTATGAAAGAGAGCATTCCCACCGTCCTGCGGGCTTCAGAACTCACATTCTCGTTGCCGTAGGCTCTGCTCTTGTAATGATGACATCAAGCTATGTTTTCAGAGAATACGAGGGTCTCGGCACCTTTGACCCCACGAGACTTGGCGCTCAGGTAATCAGCGGTATCGGTTTCCTCGGTGCAGGTACAATTCTCCGTGAGGGCTTCAGCGTAAAGGGTCTTACAACCGCTGCAAGTTTATGGGCAGTTTCCTGTATCGGTCTTGCAGTCGGCGCAGGCTACTATATCGGCGCACTTGTTTCAACCGTTGTAATTTACCTCACCCTCAACACCTTCAAGCGCTTCATCATAAGAGGCAACCCATCAAAGAACATCTATATCGAAGCTGAAAATATGACTAAGCAGGCTGCCGATGTTGGTGCAATCATCAAGCGTTACGGCGGCATTCTTCACACTCTTGAAATTCTCTATGCCGACACAAATCAGTCCAAGAGAAAAAGTGATTCAATCGTTATGAAGGCTGTTGTTTTCCCGAGAGATGAGGAAGGCTTAAACCTTACAATTTCGGCAATACGTTCCCTTGAGGGAATCAGAGATTTATACATTGACTGAGGTGATCTGAATGAAGGTTCTTTGCGTAATTGATATGCAGAACGATTTTATTGACGGTGCTCTCGGCACAAAGGAAGCGGAAGCAATCCTTGAAAACGTGAAAGCAAAAATTGACCTTTACCGTAATAACGGTGATACGGTAATTTTCACAAGAGACACTCACACCGAGGAATATATGAACACTCAGGAAGGCAAAAATCTTCCCGTACCTCACTGTATAAAGAACACGAAGGGCTGGGAGGTTTCATCCGAATTAATTACAGAAGGCTCTGTAATTATCGATAAGCCTACCTTTGGTTCTTATGAGCTGACCGAGCATATCGCAACTCTTTCCGATGTTGAAGCAATTGAGCTTATCGGTCTTTGCACCGACATCTGCGTAATTTCAAACGCTATGCTCCTTAAAGCAAAATTTACGGAAACGCCCATAAGCGTGGATTCATCCTGCTGTGCAGGTGTAACACCCGAAAGTCACCTCAATGCACTTTCAGCTATGAAAATATGTCAGATTGAAATAAAGTGATTTTTGAGCAAAGCATTGAAATAATAAACAAAATATGATATTATCAAACCAGAGCAGATGCTCACTTTAAGGAAAGGAGAAAATACTATGGGAATCACAATCGGCGAATTTCTTGAAATTTTCATCGGCGTTATAAAAATGCTTATAGAGATTTTCAGCGGTCTTAACAAGGAAGACGAAGGTGCAGAAACACCTGAAGAGGCATAAAATAAAATTTACGGGGATGCAGCTCACTCTGCATCCCCTCTTTTTATTCTCTGTTATATCCCAATTTTATTGCTGCAACGGTTATGTCGTCTCTCGTTTTGTCTGTCATACGCAGAGACGCAAGTCTCACAATATGTCCTGCAAGGTCGTCCATATCTGCCGTGTTCCATGAAAGCAGCTCGTCGCTTATCCATCCGCAGTCTTCACCCACTGCACCGTCGGAAAGCATAAGCACTATATCCCCGGCTGAAAGCTCCCTTTCGCTTTTCCAGAACTCCACACTGCGTATAATTCCTACGGGAAGCGATGCACCCTCAAGGGTAGTTATTTCGTTTCCGTGACGGATAAACGTAAGACTTCCTCCCGCTTTATAAAAACTCACCTTTCCTGTAAAGAGATTAACCCTCACTCCGTCAATCGTTGCAATGGACTCGTCGGTTGATTTCATAATCAGCGATGAGTTTACAATTTTCAATGCGCTTTCAAAGGTAAAGCCTGACCTCAGCAGCTTTTCCATTATGGAGCAGGTCATTGTACTGTCAATTTTCGCCCTTGCTCCCGTCCCCATTCCGTCAGAAAGTATTACCGAGGCAAAACCGCCTTGTTTTTTTATGGCCGTAACCGTGTCGCCGCACACATCACCCTGCCTTAAAGCTTTTTGTGAAACTCCAATTTGCACTCTGAATGCAGATTTCTCTTCAAAAACAATAACCGTCTTGATTTCCGTCACCGTAATGTCCGCTTTTTCAAATTTACGCTTGGTGATGAATTCAAGAATTGCTTTGATTTTTTTGTGATGCTCGTGAATTTCTGTGTCAAAAGAGGTGATTTCAACGGTCATTTTTGAGCCGGTATCCGTGTAAACCGAAAGGGCATCGGTATAGATTCCGCTATCAGATAGTGCCGTTTTCAGAACCGCCGCCTTACCCTTGTCGGGAATACGGCTCTGACTTACTGAAAGCGCGGTGGATTTAAGAAAATCCCCCATACCCGTAAACTGATCGGTAAGCACCTTTCGCATTTCAGAAAGCTTCAGCTTACTCTGCAGGCTTTCTGCATATTCTCTGTAGCCTTCATCAATACAAAGTGAAAGCCTCTCAAATCTGTCGCATTTTTTCTGAAGTTCAATCTTTTTATTTTTCTCAATGCCCGCAATAGTCAGCACATCCGAAGCGGTAGAGTCAAAATTTCTGTTCCAGCAGAGGAATTTTTTCTGACACCCGTCACACACCCTTTGCTGAAGAAAGGTGAAAAGCCGGTTCACCTCGGGGTTAATTACACCGTCAAGCTTTTCACTGATTGAGGACACTATTTCAGACACACCGTAAATATTTTCAGCGGCCAAGCTGAGGCTTTCTGCAACCTGAACGCCAACACTTTCATCGGATGAAAGCCCTTTTTTAACGATGAAGCTCTGAAAAGCTGCCACGTACTTTTGCGGAAGAATGACGAACACCGCTGAAGCAAGCACCGTTTCAATAACTGAAACTATTCCGTAATCACCCGAAAAAGCTGAAAGTCCTGCTGACACTACTGCAAAGGCAATTGCGGAAGCAGACTGACCCAAGGGCGCAAACACTCCTGCAAAAAGAGAAGCAAGCACCACAGAAGGAAAAAGAAAGCGGTAATCCTCATTAATGCTAAGACTAAGTGCCACGCACACACCAACAGTTACACTGCCTGTTATTCCCTTGTGGGTACTAACAAAAAGAATCATCAAAAAGGCTATCACCCTCACGGGAGACAGACCTTCCACATCAAATGCTGAGGCACACATAAGAAAAACGCAAAGGCTCGTACCCATAAAAACTCTGTCTTTTACGGAGAGATTTTCGGGCGTTACCCTTCCGATAGGTACTCTTAGGCTTTTTATAAAAACAACTGCTGAAACAAATGAAACCGCACTTTCGGCAAATATGCTGAGAAAGCCTCCCCATTCACCTACCGACAAGAAATTGTAGACCGCACCAGTAGAAAAACAGACGATAAAACAAAGTGCTGCGTTTATGTACTCCTTCTGCTGACGCCTCAGTTTCTTTTCAATAATCAGCCGTAAAAGGCAAAGAAGAAAAATTCCACAGCTTACTCTTGCCGCTTCCATGGCAGAAAGGCAGGCAAAAGCTCCGAGAGCACCGCCCACAAAGGCAGAAAAGCAAAATTCAAAGGGAATTGCCCCCACGAAAGAAACGGTAAACGGCGACAGACCGTAAAAGAAATCAAGCTGAGAAAAAAGAAATGCCGCCACGCCGAAGAGTGCAACCTTCCCCCATTTTTCATAGGATGTTTTTTCTTCAGCCAGGTCTGTACCGTCAAGGCTTAAATCAATCTCACTTTCATATTCAACCTTTTCTTTCATAAGAAAATCCTCCCTCTTGTGTTATGACAATTTATTATATGTCAACTAAAGGGTGAAATTTGGCGAAACATAAAACCACCCGTTTCTTACTTGAAACGAGTGGTAATTTTTTATGCCTTTTTAGCTGTGATTTTCTTTTCAAAAATCGTGTAAAGTTTCACACCGATAAGGCCGAGAATTGCCGTGCCGATGAACACTCCTGCAGAAAGCCAGTAGTTCTTTTCACCGAGAAGTGAACCGCAAATTGTTGACGTAATAATCGACGGTATTCGGGCAAATCCTGTAAGCAGAAGAAACTTCCAGATGTTGTAGTCCGTAACACCGATAAGATATGTAATAACATCTTTTGGTGTGCCGGGAATAAGGTAAATTATGAAAAGTGAAAGAGTAAGCTTTTCCTTGTTCTGCAAAAAGCCGAGAGAGTTGATTTTCTCCTCGCTGACGAACAGATTGACTGCCTTCATACCGAAAATCTTTGTAATTGCAACGATGATGAATGAGCCGATTTCCGTACCAAGTATACAGTAGAGAAGTCCGCCCCATACACCGAAAACGTACCCCGAACCGATTTCAAGCGGCTCTGCCGGAATTATCTTAACCACCGTCTGAAGTGCTCTTACTCCTACAAAAATTATCTTACCGAGACTGCCGTAGGAGTCAAGCCATGCCTTAAAACGGTCTGCATCGCTGACAAAAGCGAGAAGCTCCGAGCCGAATTTTATATAGCACACTACAAAAGCAAGAATACACAGGCTTGTTGTGATAATTACACCGATCTGCTGTCTTCTCTCCTGCTTGTTGGTGCTGAGAATCTTAATTTTTTTCAAATCCATTTTGTTATACCTTTATGCTTCCGTTGTTTCAACGGGCAGCTCTGCATCTTTAAATCTGAACCAAAGATGTGCAAGCTTTCCCTTATAGCCCTCTTTCCAGGGCTTATATTTACCGTTGAAGTGAACGATGACAGTGTTTTCTTCAACCCATTTAACACCCTTAACTTTTCTCGGGTTATAAATAATGGTTTTTTCATCAAGATTGTAAAGGCACTCGTCAATGGGAATCATATCGTTGCCGAACATTCCGTTAAGTACATCCTGGTCCGCAACAAAAAGCCAGCGCTTATTTTTCTTTACATAGTCAAACACCATCTGACTTGTAACATTCTTACGCATCTTTTCGAGATTTACCATCATAACGCCTGCATTGAAATATCTTGAATCTCTGCCCGTTCTGAAGCGTATATGGTTGATATCTTCAATGAAAAGCTTTGTGTGGCCTGCCGCCGCAATGGTCTTGCCCTTGAAATCTATGTTGTAAAGAGGAGAAATGTCTCTCAGCACAACCGTGTCGGGGTCAATATAAAGCACTCTGTCAACACTTTCCGGCAGATAGTCCATCATAAGAAGTCTGTAGTAGGTTTCATTTGTAATTCTTTTGAAAACCGGTGCGTCAGCAAGAATACCCGGTGAAACCACAATTGAATGTACTCTTGTGCGTGAGGGAACGGTTGCGTTTTTTATCTTTATAAAATCTTCTTCGGTAAGTGATGAATGTGCAACGTAAAGATCAAACTCGTTTTTCGGGTTAGTTATCATCAAAGACTTGAGAAACACCGTAAGAGGGCCCACATAATTGCTGTCCAATGTAACGAGAATATTCATTCAATTACCTCCTTTAATTCTGAATTAATCACAGCTTCTGCTGTAAACAAATAATACTTCTGTTTTTTCAATAAATCAAGTACCCTTAACCATTTGTAAGAATATCGTAATTTTCACTTTAAAGTTTAGTCATTCTTTGACATATAATACTACAAAGTTGTAACTTTCTTGCTTTTAACCGAAATCAAATTCATCCTCATTTTTGATTCTGAAAATCTGAAAAACTCCGTCAAGAACCTTATCGTCAGTTACACGGACATAGACTTCCTTGCCGTTCACATGCATGATTCTGAAAATGTCAACATAACCCTCACTGTCTTCAGGGTAAATTATAACATACTCGTTTTTTTCATATAAAACAATGTCGAGAAACTCTCCCTTGTTTGTGTTCCCGTCGGTGTCCCTGAAGCTGACGGTGAAATCAAGCTCGTCATCATTAAGCTGGTTTAAAAGCTCACTCATAATTTTACTCCTTATTACCCATTTCAAAGCGGTAGATTTCCTGCTTTTCAATATCCACATTTTTCACCATAATAGGCGGTATTCCCGCATTTGCGGAAAGTGTAGTCACAAGTGCCTTTGCAAAGGGGAACATCTCCTTAAAGGTGTCCACGTGAACAAATTCCTTTTCCACACCGGGAGTTACCGAGAACACACCGTTTATTGTAACCTTTACATTGAGAACATCCTTGTTTTCCTTGTCGAAAACCTCAACGGTCATAACCGCTTCACAAATACCGTTCTGACTGTATTTTACGTTATGAGAAACCTTGTTATTCAGCTTCAACTGAACCTTTCCCTGAACCTTGTTGTTGAAAATTATCTCGCTTACCTTGTAAGCCTTCATTTCTACTGTGTTAGCCATTCTTCTTTCCTCCAAGCTTTTTCGCATCCATATACATCAGTATAAGTGCTTCACGCACATAATTCTTTGCTTTAACGTCTAAGGGACTTTCTGCAGGCAGAGAGGTCACCTCAAAACCGATTTCCTTTGCAAGTCTGCCTGCTCTGTAAAGGTGAAGCTCACTTGACAGAAAAGCGGTCTTTTTTGTATCTGCATCAGGAAGACTGTCAATAATAGCCTTTGCATAAAGGAAGTTTTCCTCTGTAGTTTTTGATTTATCCTCAAGAATGATTCTGCCTTCTTCAACGCCTTTTTTTATAAGCTCTTCAGCGATAATGTGAGCCTCCGGTCTTTTCTGATCCTTCTGAGTGATGCCTCCGCAGGGAATTGCTTTGACATCAGGATGAGCGAGAAGATAGCTTGCAGCAGCGTCTATTCTGCTTCTGAGGGTTGCATCAATAGTGTTGTTCAGAATTCTGTAGCCGAGAATCATAAGGTAATCGGGTTCATTTTCTGTGTTGCCCGTTGCACCTTTTATTACGAGACAGATGTTTTTCGTAAAGTCGGCTATGAGAACAAAAGCCAGTACAATAAGCAGTATTTCTAAAAAGAGCATAAATCATCATCCTTTAATAAACTTTAAAAGTCAAACACTATTATTTGTAATCATACAGAGGAATTGTACCATAAAATATATAAAAAGAAAAGATTTTTTAAGAATCTTATGTTAGGAGTTTTTGTTATGTGCGGAATTGTAGGTTATGTGGGCAAGGAAAATGCAGTCCCTTATCTTTTAGACGGTCTTTCAAGGCTTGAATACCGTGGATATGATTCGGCAGGTATTGCAGTTTTAACAGATAAAGGCATTGAGACGGAAAAATGCACCGGCAGAGTAGCCGCACTCAGAGATAAAGCCGAAAAGCATAATTTCAGCTGCAATCTCGGTATAGGTCACACACGTTGGGCAACCCACGGTGAAGTCAGTGAAAGAAACGCTCATCCCCATGTAAGCTATAAAGGTGATTTCGCCGTGGTGCATAACGGTATAATTGAAAATTATGCTACCCTCAGAGACAAACTGAAGGACGAGGGCTACGCATTTCTCTCTGACACGGACAGTGAGGTTGTTGCACACCTTCTTGAAAGAGATTATAACGGTGATCTCATATCTTCTCTTATGAATACGGTAAAAAAGCTGGAGGGGGCTTTTGCTCTCGGTATAATTTGCAAAAATCTGTCTGACACCCTTATTCTCATAAGAAAAGAAAGTCCTCTCGTTGTGGGTAAGGGTAAAGACGGCTTTTATGCAGCCTCAGATATGGGTGCTCTTTGCGGTGTTGCCGAGGAAAGCATAACAATGAACGACGGTGAAATTGCTGTAATCACAAAAGAAAAAGCCACCTTTTATCTCTCTGACGGTAACGAGGTTTTCCGCCGTTTTGAAAAAAGCAACCTTTGTGCTTCATCAGCTGAAAAGGGAGACTTTCCCCATTTTATGCTGAAGGAAATTTTTGAGCAGCCCTCTGCCACAGAGCATACCTACCGTTTTCTTTCTTCATCCGGCACGAGCAGTACTGAAGAGCTTTCATTTCTGCCCTCGTTACTGCAGACTACCGATCGTATTTACATTGTGGGATGCGGCTCTGCTTATCACACTGCCGTGGCAGGAAAGTATGTTTTTGAAAAACTGACGAAGCTTCCCACCGAAGCGGTAATTGCAAGTGAATTCTGCACAAGCAGTATTCCCGTAAGAAAGAATTCGCTCTGCATTTTTGTAAGTCAGAGCGGTGAAACTGCAGACACTCTTTCTGCACTCAAAAAAGCAAAGGAAAAGGGTGCAACTATTCTCTCCGTTGTAAACGTACCCGAAAGCTCGATTGCAAGAAAAAGCCACAAGGTCATTTATACAAAGGCAGGACCTGAAATTGCCGTTGCCACCACCAAAGCCTATTCTGCTCAGCTTATCACCCTTTACACTCTTGCAGCTTTTTCAGGATATTATCTCGGTGTTATAAATGATGGGGATTTTCGTTATTATATGAGAGAGCTTTCCTGTCTGCCCAAAAAGATTAAGAATATTCTGGAGAGAGAAAATGAGATTGCCGAATTCGGAAAGCTTCTTTCTTCAGAGAGCAGTATCCGCTTTATCGGCAGAAACACAGATTACGCCGCCGCTATGGAGGGCGCTCTCAAAATGAAAGAAATCAGCTACATCCCCTGCGAGGCTTATCCTGCAGGTGAGCTTAAGCACGGCACAATATCTCTCGTTGAAAAAGGCTCAATTACTGTTGCTCTTTGCTGTAACGACAGCATTTTCAAAAAGACAGCAAACAATATTGAGGAAATACGCTCAAGAGGCGGTGACATTATTCTCATTACCACAGAAAAGCACACCGAAGACGTCACCGTTATAAACCGAAAAATCATCATTCCCGACACAGACGACCTTTTTGTTACCCTGCTTGAAGCAATTCCTTTACAGCTTCTCGCCTATTACACCGCCAAAGAAAAAGGCTGCGATATTGATAAGCCCCGTAATCTTGCAAAATCGGTTACCGTTGAATAAAAGTGTCTTTGGATTTTATAGTTAAAATTGTGTGAAGACAGTTGAATTTTAAAATCACTTAGAGTATAATAAAATGGAATAGGTTTAAGGAGAATGTTATATGGCTAAAGAATTTACTCTCACAGAAAACGGCTATGACCCGATTGAGGTTGACAAGTACATTGATATGATTCAGTCTGAGTACCACAATGCCGTTGCGTGGGGAGAAGAAAACGAAGCAAAATACGAAAAGCTCAGAAAAGAAATGGAAGAGCTTGGCGTTTACTTCACCATAGACGAAAACAACCAGAGTGAGGCTATTGAAAAAATCTTCGGTGAGCTTAAGTCAACCGTTGCAAGAATCAAGGACGAGGCTGACAGAAAAGCAGTTGAAATCGTCGAGCAGGCAAACGAAAAGGCAAAGCTCATCGTGCGTCAGGCAATGGAAAACTCCGTTGAACTGAGAACAGAAAACACAAAAATAATGAAAAATCTGGAAAGCGTCAACAAGATGATTTCCGTCGTTCTTGAAAAAGGCTCTTACTGATTAAGGTGAGCTATGTTACTAAAAAGCAAAGGAAGTGATTTGAAATGGCAGGCTACAGACCAAAGAGTCTTGATGAGCTTAATGAAATGTATGATAAGACCATAACTGCTGAAAAAGCAATCATTAAAGCCACAAAACAGCTCCACGATGTAACTGAAACGATTGTACCCTCAGACCTTCCTGCGAAGCAGCCCGAAGCAGTTAAAGAGGATACGCCGTCAGTTGAAGAATTTTCAAGTGAAGTTGATTCCCTTATAAATCGCTTCAAGGAAGAAATACAGTCAAAAGAAATCAAAGAAGTGAAAAAAGCGGAGATTCCCGAAATTAAGGAAGCTCCTGCAGCAACACCCGAAAGAATATCCTTTGAAAAAGAGGAGCAGGTGCAGACTTCTCCCATAGCGGAAAGTAAGCCCGTTGCTCCGGCTGTACAGAGCAAACCCAAGGTTCATTATTCTCTTGAGGCTTCCGATGAGCTTCAGCAGAAGGCAAACGCAAAAAGCGAAGAGAGAACTGACCTTTTCAATGACTATATGAAAATTATGAATGACGACGATGACGACTTTTTCTCAAAGCGTGAGTCATTCAAAAAGAAAGACAAGAAGAAAAAGCACAAGAAAGGCTTATTCTTCCGTCACGAAATTAAGGAAGAGGAAGCCCCGGAAGAAAACACCGAAGCTTCAGCAGAAACTGAAGAAGAAAACGACCTTTCACTTCCGTTGGCAGAAGCTGAAGATACCTCATCCGTAAAAGAAGTTATTTACACCCCTGAAATTCCCGAAGAGAATCAGAATTTCAAGGTGGAATTTGAAGCTGAGCAGGAAGAAACCGCAGAAGACGAAGAAGAATTCACTTCCTTTACTGAGTATGCTCATTCTGAAACAACTGAGGAAGAGCCCATCGAAGCTTTTGTTGATGAAGACGAAACTCCCACCTATAAGGAAGAGGTTGCGACACAACCCGACTTTGACATTATCACCGATGAAAACGACGAGGTTCCGCCCGTGCCTGAAGAAATCGCCGACAAAACCTTCGATGAATTTATGAATGAATCTCAGGATATCTATTCCTTCGATCCCACAAAGAAAAATACACTTCCCGAATACGCCAAGGATCAGTATTCCGAAGAAGAAGATGATGATGATGAGGAGGAGGAAGAGGAATATGATGACGAAGCCGAAATTGCTGCTCCTGTAAACAAAAAAGGTATCATCGCAGGCAGAGTAATTCTCAGCATTGTTCTTGCTCTTCTTACAGTACTTGCGACGGGAATTATCGGTATCAACACTCTCTTAGGTGTAAACACAGGCAGAACCGCCTTCGACGAAAAATACATCTTCACGGCAACTCAGGACTACACCAACTCAAACATTCTTGAAGGCGACCTTATTGTTACCGAAAAGCGCTACGCAAACGACGGTGAGGTTTTCGCATACATCAATTACACCCAGCAGTGCTTTATGTTCGGCAAACGTAACGGCAGCATTGTAAACGACAGCGGCGATGTGCTTTTCATTGCTGAAAATGACGGAGAAAGAGTTCTTGTTCTCCGAGACGATACAAGAGGTGTTGTTGCAGAAACCTATCCCGGAATCGGCAAAATTGTCACCGTTTGCACTGATTACTTCATTCCTGTAATTGCTGCACTTCTTATTCTTGGTCTTGTGCTTGTGCTTCTTCTCGCTTTTGTTTTCAAAGACAAGGAAAAGGCTTACAACAAGATGATGAAGAAAATGATTAAAAAAGGTGTTATTTCCGCTGAAGAAGAAACTGAATACGATTTCAGCGAAGACACCGATGAAGAAAATCTTTTCAGCTCAATTGAATAAAATCTGACAGTACCGTTTCTGATTAGTCAAAAGCGGTGCTGTTTGTTCGTTTTTTATGCGTAATGTTTAATATATTTTGATAAAGGTGTAAATAATGTGAAACTACCTTTGACTTTATATTTCAACTGTGATAGAATTATTCTATCTTAAAATTTAACACAGAAAGGATGCGAAGCTAAAAAGCAAAAGATATGGATAATGATATAAAAAAAGTATTACTGGTAGTAAATCCCTGCTCGGGACAGTCAAGCAAAAGAGCTACCGTAGAAGAAATTATTGACAAATTTTCAGATAATTATAAATTTTCCATACATAAAACCACCTGTCAGGGTGATGCAACAAACATTGTAAAAAGAGAACTGGACGACCATGACCTTGTTGTCTGCTGTGGCGGTGACGGTACTTTTAATGAAACAATCAACGGCGTTATGAATATGCCGAGACGTGTACCAATCGGTTACATCCCAGCAGGCACGACTAATGACCTTGCAACAACACTCGGTATTCCCGGAAATCTTTCCGACGCAGTAAAGCTTATTGAAAGCGGCGACACCAACGATTATGACCTCGGTCTTTTCAACAACAGATGCTTCTGCTATGTTGCATCCTTCGGTGCATTCAGCTCTGCCTCTTACACTACGTCTCAGCGTCTTAAGAATATCTTCGGTCACAAGGCATACGTTGTAAAAGGCTTTCTTGAAACCAAGGATATTCACCCCACAAGAATGAGAATCGAGCACGACAACGGTGTTCTTGAAGATGAATTCGTTTTCGGCACAATTTCAAATTCAACCTCAGTAGGCGGATTTTTCAAATTCAGAAAAGAAGATATCAAGCTTAATGACGGTTACTTTGAAGTTCTTCTCGTCAGAAGCATTCCCTTTATAAAGTATATTCCTGCTATCAGAAAGGTACAGAAGCAGCAGTATGACGGAAAGGAAATCATATTCTTCAGAACAAAGAATATCAAGATTTACGCTCCGGACGAAAATGTCAAGTGGACAGTTGACGGTGAATTTGCAGGTGCACACCACCACGTAAACATTCACGTTCTGGAAAAGGCAATTGATATCTGCTCACCTGAAAATCCCCTTTTCATAAAGCACGAGCCTAAAATTCTCGATCCCGTTGAAATTTCGGAATATAAGGCAGTTGAGAAAAAGCAACGAATCCGTAAAAGAAAAGGAAAATCATCTGCAGAAGCTGCGGCAGAAGAAAACGAAACCTCACTTCAGACTGAATCAGAAAGCACAGAATCCTGATAATAAAAAATCGGCGACACAACAAGACGTGTTGCCGATTATCTTTTTTTATTTAGGTTTATACCTTTTCCATTTTTAAACAGTTTATTAATAAATTTCATTCTTTTTTTAAATAAATCATTGACAAATTTCATACTATAGTATATACTATAGTTGTTACAAATCGTTGACAGGAGGCATGGATTAATGGATTGGGCGAGAGCTATAAGAGCATTAGTCGATTTTATTATGCAGATAGTTGCTTATTTCAAGAAAAGCGACAACGTTGAAACAAAACCAGAAGACATCAACTGATATAATTCAGATATAATATATCCTCAGCTTTATGCTGAGGTTTTTATTTTTGATTTTAATACATAAAAAAGAACGTCTTTCAGACGTTCTTTTTTACATTAATAATTATCTGTATTTAAGAAGATGGCCGATTTCTTCAAACATATGAGGACAACATACATGTCTCACGTTAAAGAAGCTGTTGAGAATGTTAAGGATTGTTGCCCAAACCTTGCTGAACATACTGTGGCAAAGGCATGAGCATCTTACGCTCTCGTTGAAGCTATCTGAAACATCAACATCTACACGGATATTGCCGTTGTAGTACTTGAACTGATCCCATGAAAGCTCTCTCGCACCTTCATATTTACCGTTCATAGCATCTGATGCAACAACGCTTATCTTGTAACGGTCTGTGTGCGGAACATTAAGCACGCAATACATATGATAGTATTCATTGTTGCCTGATTTTTTCAATACAGACGGATAATCCTTGCTATTACCTGTCATTCCGCTTCTTACAAGCTGACCGCTGCCGTTTGTAACCTGAACAACAAACTGATTTGAATATGATTCGTACATCAGTTCTTTTGAAACGCCGTCAATCTGAACGGGCATAATAACTTCAACAACAATATCATAATCGCTGACTGCTCTGTAATAGTTGGGAGAAACATTTACAACACGAAGAGCTTCAGCTGATTCTTCTGTGAATTTGCTTTCAAGTTCATTTGCACCGGTCTTATAAATACCCTTCCAGGATGCTCTGATGATAAATTCATTCTTGTTGTTATCAAGAATTTTTTTGCCCTGTTCGTTTACAAGGTTGAAATAGGAACCTGTTTTTTCAATATCAAAATAGATGGGCTTATATTCCTTACTCGGACTATTATAAGCTTCATTGTAGTTTACAAGTTCTTCGTTGTAATAATCAAAGAATGTCTTGCCTGATGTGCGATTTTCTACATTGAAAAGGATAACATCGTCGTTTCCGACTTTGAGCTGCTGTCCCTTTTTCGCACCAACGTTATATACAAGGTAAACTAAATCATCGCGGTCAAGCACATAATCGGGAAGTGTGAAGTAATCGCTTCTCATTGTATACTGGCCTTCGGTGATAAATCCGTTTGCCTTTTCAAAATAGTATGTATAATCGTCTTCTACTTTCGGATTTGCGTATTCCTTTGTAATACCACCCACCGTAACAGAGAAGTTCTTTCCATTTTCCTTAACATTGAAGCTGCTTCCGTATTCCATATCTACCGTAGTGGCAAATGAAGGAAGCATAACCTTGTATACTCTCGGGATTCTGTCGTAGATAGCTCTGATTGCATAGCTTGAATATACAGGAATTTTGCTGATATGAATATATTCTTCACGGAATTCATCATATGCAGTATAGTTTCCGTTTTCATCCTTCTTTGACGGATCACCTATACCCCAGCCTGCAAAGACATAGTCATAACCTGAATCTACATAATTCTTGGGATATGCATACGGGAAGTATGCTTTTTGACCGTGTTCAACGTTTTCCACAAGATGTATACCGTCATGAGTGGTAAACTGAAGAACATAGGTTTCCTTTTTAGCTTCCCATGCAGCATAATAGTCTGTGTTTGCGCTCACATTAGTGATCTTAATTGTTGTATAGTTATATTTTGTACAGGGAACATAAGCTGCGCTGTTTTCAAAGTATTTATCAGCTGTTTCTTTATAATCGAAGGAAGCGTTATTGCTTTTTACCCAGCCTCTGAATATATAAGCGCTGTTAACTGTATCTTTAATTCTTTCAGGACAAGCACCATCAAACACAACAGTATCGCCGGCTTTTACCATATATTCAACAAGCTGTTTAACTTCAGTGGTTTTAGCGATTTTTGTGTGCTTAAAGGTAATCTTTTTGTTGCCGTCAACTGTGACGTCAGTTAATCTGTCTTTCATTTCGTGACCGTTAAAGAATGTGATTTTGTAGTACCTCACATCTTTTCCGTTTTCCTGATATGTAACAGTATTATTGCAACCCTGTGTACACTCTATTTTCTTAACATAATGATCTCCTTCAGACACATACTCACTCGGGCCTGTATGTGCGATAGGATCTACATAATTTGTTTCTGTGAAAATATAACCGCAGATCGGACAATAAATCTCTGTCCAACCCTGTGTCTCACATGTAGGCAGTATGGTTCTTTCTGCTTGACGGTGGTTTCCTTGTGAGCATTCTGCAGCACTTACACCGAACACAGCAACGCACATAAGCATCACAATAGTAAGTACAAGTAATATTCGCTTTTTCATAAGCTACCTCCTTGAATTTTCCTTCACTGATATTATAAATTTTTATAATATTTTACAATGAACCCATTATTAGTATTATTCTATATT